>DATFEN010000314.1:0-9932 GCA_035251085.1 Vicinamibacteria bacterium
TCGAGAGCTTCCCGAGCGTGCCCTCGCCGCGCTCGATGCGCGCGAGCAGGGCCTCGGTCGACTTCGCGGAGCGGTCCAGGGAGTCGGTGAGGACCTCCATGCGCCGCGCGACGGCGTCGACGCGCTTGACCGCGCTCTCCAACTCCGGGCCCGTGGTCGCCTTCTCGACGCCTTCGGCGGAGCGGCGCAGGCTCGAGGCCAGCGCGACTAGGTCCTTCTTCTGCTTCGCAGTGATCTCCGCCAGGTCCTTGAGCATCGCCTGCATGTCCGCCGCGCTCGACTGCACGTCGGTCACGGTCTTCTCCGAGAGCAGCGTCTGGACGCGCTTGAGCACCTTCTCCGACTCGTCCGCCAGCTTCCCGGCCTGCTCGAACACCGTTTCGGTCGTCCCGCCGGGGAGCTCCTGCCCGCCCCGGATCATCAGCTTCGACTGGCCCGGCACCACGTTCGCGAACATGCCGGTCAGGGGCCCTCCGGACTTCAGCTCGACGTGCGAGTCGGACGGAATCGCGTACTCGGCCTCGATCTCGAGGTTGATCGTGACGCCCTCCTCCGAGATGCGGAACTTCTGCACCCGCCCGATGTTCACCCCGCGCATCTGCACCGCATCGCCGCGGCGGATGCCTCCCGCGTGGGGCACGCGCGTCGTGATGATGTAGCGGCCGCGGAACAGGGCCGCGTCGGTCAGCGTGTAGAGCGCGGTCAGCACGGCCGCGATGCCGACGATGACGAACACGCCGACCATGAACTCGCGGTCGGCGCCACCTCGCGGAGCTGGGGCCTTGGGAAGGGTCTCGCTCACGGCTCCTCCATGATCTTGAGCGCCGCGGCGGCGGCCGCCTCGCGATCCGCGAAGGCCCGCACCAGCGGGTCGTCGCTGCTCCGGAACTGCTCGGGCGTGCCCACGAAGCGGACCTTGCCGTGGTCGAGGAGCGCCACGCGGTCGGAAAGCGCGAGCGCGCCCTCGATGTCGTGGGTGACGACGATCGAGGTCACGCCTCGGCGCTCGGCGATGTCCAGGATCAACCGATCGACGGTCGCGGTGTTCACCGGATCGAGCCCAGTCACGGGCTCATCGTAGAGCAGGATCTCGGGCTCGCTGATGATGGCCCGGGCCAGGCCCACGCGCTTGCGCATGCCGCCCGACAGCTCCGCCGGCAGCTTGCGCAGCACCTGCTCCGGCTCGAGGTTCACCTCCTCGAGCGACGTGCAGACGCGCCGAAGCAGCTCGTCCTTCGGCAGCCCCCCGAGCTCGTCCTCCGGCAGGCCCATGCACAGGTTCTCGTAGACGTTCATCGAGTCGAACAGGGCGGCGTACTGGAACACGTAGCCCACCTTGTGGCGGATCTCGGCGAGCTCCTGCGGCGATGAGGAGCTCACCGACTGGCCGTCGATGCGGACATCGCCGCGGTCCGGCGTGATCAGGTCGAGGGTGGTCTTGAGGAGCACGCTCTTGCCCGTTCCCGAGGGGCCGACCAGGGACAGCGTCTCCCCCGTCTCGACGGTCAGGCTCACGCCGGAGAGCACCGGCACGTCGAAGGCCTTCCAGACGTCGTCGTACTCGATCACATTCAGTTCAGGAAGAGTGGCGGGAACATGGCGTCGAGGACCAGCACGGAGATGATCATGAACACGACCGAAGCCGTGGTCGCGCGCCCCACGCCCTCGGCCCCGCCGCGCGTCAGGAGCCCCATGTGGGTCGAGATCAGCGGGATGATCACGCCGAAGGCCGTCGCCTTGATCAGCGAGTAGAGCAGGTCCCAGTTGTGCCAGAAGAGCCGCGCGCCATACAGGAACGACTCGGGGCCCAGGCCGACCGTCATCTGCGCCGAGACTAGCCCGGCGAACAGCCCCACGGTGTTCGCGATGCCCACGAGCAACGGCGTGACGACGATCCCAGCCAGCAGGCGCGGCGCGGCGAGGACACGCACCGGGTCCCGCCCCAGCGAGAGCAGCGCATCGATCTGCTCCGATACCTGCATCGTCCCGATCTCGGCCGTGATGCGCGCCCCGACCCGGCCGATCAGAACGAAGGCCGTCATGACGGGGCCGAGCTCGAGCACCACGCCCTCAGCCACCACGCTGCCGAGGACGTAGAGCGGGACCGAGCCCGTGAACTGGTAGCCGCCCTGCTGGGACGTCACGACGCCGGAGAGCACGGCTGTGACGACCACGAGCGGCGTGCTGCGCACGCCCATCTCCATCGCCTGCGCGGTGACCTCGCGGAGCGAGACGCGGCCGCGCAGCGTCGAGACGACGATGCGGTAGGCCAGGATGCCGAGGCCGCCCGCGTGGCGCGCCGTGACGATGGCGGCCCGCCCCAGGCCGCGAAACGGCTTCTTGACCAGTGCCACGTTCAGCGGCCTGCGGTCGCCGGCACGAAGCCGATGTCCCGCAGCTGCACGACGTTGTTGACCGTGGGCTGCCAGCGGATGGTGTCGGAGATCAGGTACAGGTCGTCGCTGACGAAGAGGGGCACGAGCGGGCGCTCCTCGGCCACGATGCGCAGCGCGCGCTGCAGCATCTCCAGGCGCCGGCGGGGATCGAAGACCCTGAGGTTCTCGTTCGCGAGCTGGTCCACGATCGCGTTGGCGTAACCGCCGTAGTTCCCGCTGCCGTCCCCATGGGCGCCGCCGCTGTGAAGCGCCCACGAGATCAGCTCGCTGGCGTCTCCGCTCGTGCAGCCGAACCCCACGACCACGCCTTCGAAGTCCCCAGCCGAGAGGCGCTGCGGCAGCACCTCGGGATCGGCGAGGTCGAGGCTCGCGTGGACACCGACCCGCGCCCACTGCTCGATCAGGACGCTCTCGACGCTGTGGCTGCGGTCGCGGCGGTCGATGAGCTTGAGCGACGGCGAGCGTTGGCCGGCGGCGGCCAGCAAGCGCTTGGCCGCTTCGGGGTCGTGGGGATCCCCGGTGAAAGACGGGTCGTAGCCGAACACTTGCGGCACGACGAGCTGGTGGGCCGGGTGGCCAGCCCCGAGGACGCCGTCGCGGGCCAGCGCATCCCGATCGATCGCGAGGGCCAGCGCCTTCCTGACGCGAGGATCGGTCAGCGGATTGCGTCCGGATCTCCCCGGCAGCTCCGGCCGCAGGTTCAAGACCAGGTAGAACACGCCGAGGCCCTCGGAGCTGACCAGGCGCTGGCCGACCGCCATCCTCTTCTCGAGCTCGGGGCGCATCGTCCAGCGCAGCTGCGTCGCGAGCTGCGGCTTCTCGGTTTCGATCTCCTTCATGACCGACGCGTCCTCGCCAGCGGCGATCACGAACTCCGCGCGCCGCACCGCGGGCTGTTCCCGATGATGGGCGCTGGCCTCGAGGACGATGCGCCGGCCGCGTTCCCAGCTCACGAAGCGGTAGGGCCCGGAGCCGAAGGGACGTTCGCCGATCTTGTCGCCGGCCTCGCGCACCTGCTTCTCGCTCATGATCGGGATGAAGGCGAGGCTGTTCAGGATCGCGATGGGCGTATCGGTGCGCACGTCGACGGTCTGATCGTCGACCACGACGGTCTCCACGATGTGGCGGGCGAAGCCCATGATCTCGGACCCGGCGAGCGAACGGACGCGGTCGAGGCTGAACTTGACGTCGGACGCCCGCACCGGGGAGCCGTCGTGGAAGCGGGCCGCGGTGTCGAGGGAGAAGCGCCAGGTGCGGTCGTCGGGGTTGATCCAGCGCAGGGCCAGGCCCTGGGTCAGGTGCATGGAGCTGCCGAAGCGCACGAGCGGGTCGAAGATGTTGTCGAGGACGATCGCGGAGACCTCGTCGAAGTAAAGGTGGGGATCGAGCGAAGCCGGCTCGCCGCCCAGGAGGATCCGCAAGTGGCCCGACCTGTGCGTCGAAGCAGCGTTTCCGCCTCCCTCGCGGCAGGCGAGCGCGACGACCGCAGCCGTCAGGATGGAGGCGGCCGGAGATCGCATCGCGCCCGCTTGAGGCTACGTCGGGGGCCGGTTCGGGTCAACTGCTATAATCCCGCTTTTGAAAGAGGCCATTCCTAGGACGCTCGGCCGCTACGAGCTGCAAGCAGAGCTCGGCCGCGGCATGATGGGCGTCGTCTATCGCGCGGTCGACCCGGAACTCGACCGCACCGTAGCGCTGAAGACCGTGCGCCTCGCCTGGGCGATCTCGGAAGTGGACAGGGAGGTCTTCGAGAAGCGCTTCCTCAACGAAGCGCGCGTCGCCGGCGGCTTGTCGCACCCGGGCATCGTGGTGGTCCACGACGTGGGCCGCGACGCCGCCACCGGAACCCTCTTCATCGCCCTCGAGTTCCTGGAGGGCCGCACGCTCGCCGAGCTGACGGCGCACGACCAGCCGCTCGATTGGCGGGAGGCCTTGCGCCTCGCCTCGAAGGTCGCCGAGGCGCTGCACCACGCACACGAAAAGGGCATCGTCCACCGCGACGTGAAGCCGGCGAACATCATGGTCCTGCCGACCGGCGAGCCGAAGATCATGGACTTCGGAATCGCGAAGCTGCCCACGGCGCAGCTCACGGCGGCCGGCGAGTTCTTCGGCACGCCGTCCTACATGTCGCCCGAGCAGGCCGGAGCCGGCGTCATCGACGGGCGCAGCGACCTCTTCTCGCTCGGTGCCGTGCTGTACCTGTTGCTGACGGGCCGGCGCGCTTTCGACGCCGCCAGCGTCACGGCGATCCTGGGCCGGGTGGCTGCCGCCGACCCCGTTGCACCGACGCGGGTCGTGCCTGGTTTACCGCCGGCGGTGGACTACCTCCTGGCGCGCGCGCTGGCCAAGAAGGCCGCCGACCGCTTCCCCAACGGCCGCGCCTTCGCCGAGGATATGAACGACGTGCTCGCGGACCGCGAGCCGCGCCATCGGGCCGACTGGAAGCCGCCGCCGGCGGTCGAGGGCACGTTCGCCGCCGACCTCATACCGCTGCCCTCCGAGACCGAGGACCTGCGTGGTCCGCGCGTCAAGGCGCCGACCCTCGAGGGCCGCGCGCGGACGCTGCGGAACGACGCCGATCGTCGACCGCTGGCGCTCGGAGCGGCGGCCGTGGTGGCTCTGGGCGCACTCTTCCTCTACGCGCGTCACGTTGCGCCCAGCTCTGCACCGGCGGCCGATCCGCCCGCGACCGACGCGCGCGAGCCGATCGCGGATTCGACGCCCGTGCCGCAGCCCGCGCAGCGCTCGGGGCTCGACCGCCTGCTGCCACGGCTCTTCCACAAGCCGGCGAAGGTGGGCCTTCGCTTCGAGCACTCGCTGAAGGACGGGACCCTGCGCGTCTACGTGGATGACACGCTGGTCGCCGAGCGCGACCTCCAGGCCCAAGTGACGAAGAAGATCATCATCTACAAGAAGCGACGCGAGGTGATCGAGGAGACCCTGAGCGTCGATCCCGGGGAGCGTGTGGTGAAGCTCCAGGTTGCCTCGGGCAACGACGTCTACACCTCGCGGATCAAGGGGCGCTTCGAAGAGGGCGAGTCCCGGCGGCTGCTCGCGAACCTCGGCGGCCTGGGCGGCGGCATCCTGGGCAGGGACCTCGAGATGAGCTGGGCCGCCGCGCCAACCGCCGCCTCCGAGTAACCCGCGCGGGCGCCCTTGACGGCCGCGAGCCTCGAGAACGTCCGCAAGACCTTCAGGGCCGGCAGCGCCGCTCTCGATGGCCTCTCCCTCGAGGTCCCGGCCGGAGGCGTCCTCGTGCTCCTCGGCACCAGCGGCTCGGGCAAGACTACCGCGCTCAAGCTGCTGAATCGCCTCGTGGTCCCCGACTCGGGCCGCGTCGTCGTGCTCGGGCGCGAGGCGGCGGAGTGGGATGCCATCGAGCTGCGCAAGCGTGTGGGCTGGGTCGTCCAGGAGGGCGCGCTGTTTCCGCACATGAGCGTCGGCGAGAACGTGGCGCTCGTCCCACGGCTGCTCGGCGCCAGCGAGCGCGAGCAGACGGAACGGGCCCGCGCGATGCTCGAGCTCGTGGGCCTCCGCCCGGACCGCTTCGCCGCGCTCCCGCCGCGCCAGCTGTCGGGGGGGGAGCGCCAGCGCGTGGGCGTGGCGCGCGCTCTGGCCGGCGAGCCCGCCCTGCTCCTGATGGACGAGCCGTTCGGAGCGCTCGACCCCATCACGCGCCTGGCCTTGCAGCGGGAGTTCGTCGCGTGGCAGCGGCGGCTCGGGACCGCGGTCGTCTTCGTCACCCACGACGTGGCCGAGGCGCTGCGCCTCGGGGACCGAGTGGCCGTGATGGACCACGGCCGCGTCGCGCAATCCGGCACGCCCGAGGAGATCCGCTCGCGGCCCGAGCCCGAGTTCGTACGTCCCTTCCTGGAGGCGGCGGGCCTGGCGTGAGCTTCCTCGCCTTCCTGGCCGAGCGCCGGCCGGAGCTGTTCGCGCTGTTCTCCCAGCACGTCGTGCTGGTCCTGCTGGCGACCCTCCTGGCTGCGGCGATCGGCGTGCCGCTCGGGATCCGCCTGGCCCACTCACCATCCCTGGCGCGACCCTTCCTCGCCGCGGCGAGCGTCGCCCAGACGATCCCCAGCCTCGCCCTGTTCGGCCTGCTCATCCCGCTTCCCTTCCTGGGCGTCGGCCCGCGCACGGCGGTCGTGGCCCTCGTGCTGTACGCGCTGCTGCCCATCCTGCGCAACACCGTCGCGGGCCTTCGCGGCGTCGACCCCGTGCTGCGCGAGGCCGCCCTCGGCATGGGCATGACCCAGGCGCAGCGGCTGCGCCTGGTCGAGCTGCCGCTGGCCTTGCCGGTCATCCTGGCGGGCCTTCGCATCGCGACCGTCGTGACGATCGGTACCGCGACGATCGCGGCGGCGGTGGGCGCGGGCGGGCTCGGCACCTACATCTTCCGCGGCATCGCGACGGTGGATGCGCGGCTGCTGCTCGCCGGCGCGATCCCGGCGGCCCTGCTCGCGCTCCTGGCCGATGCGCTGCTGGGTCGCCTGGAGAAGAGCCCGCGTCCCGGCCGTTCGGCGGCGATGCTCGTGGCCGCCAGCGTGCTGCTGCTCGTGGTCGCGGCCGCGGCGGAGCGCCGCGTCCAGGGACGGCCGATCGTCGTCGGCTCGAAGAACTTCACCGAGCAAGTCGTGCTGGGCGAGATCGTCGCGGCTCACCTCGAGTCACGCGGCTTCCCGGTCGTGCGCAGGCTGAACCTCGGAGGCACGGCGCTCTGCCACGAGGCCGTGCGCTCGGGCGCCGTCGACGTGTACGTGGAGTACACGGGCACCGCCTTGATGGACGTCTTGAAGGGCTCGCCGTCGAGCGACGCCGCGGCCGTTCGCGACGCGGTGCGACGCGGCTATGAGGGCCTGGGCCTCGTCGTCGGCGCCCCGCTCGGTTTCGACAACAGCTTCGCGCTGGTAGTCCGGCCGGAGGACGCGGCCGCCGGCCTGCGTCGCATCTCCGACCTCGCGGCGCGCGTGGCCACGATCCGCATGGGCATGTTCGGTGAGTTCCTCGAGCGCGAGGACGGCCTCCGCGGCCTGCAGCGCGCCTATGGATTCCAGCTCGGCCTCCCGCCCCTCGAGATGGACCTCGGCCTCCTCTACGAAGCGCTCTTGCATGGCCGGGCGGACGTGGTCGTGGGCAGCGCCACGGACGGGCTGATCGCGGCCCACGGCTTCGTCGTGCTCGAGGACGATCGCCGCTACTTCCCGCCTTACGAGGCGGTGCCGATCCTCAACGCGCGGCGGGTCGCCCAGGAACCGCATCTCGGGGAGGCCATCAACGAGCTGGCCTCCCGCATCGACGCGGCCTCGATGCGCCGGTTGAACCACGCCGTGGACGGCGAGCATCGCGACCCGGCCGAGGTGGCACGGGAGTTCCTGGCTGTGAGGTGAGCGGGCCTCTCATTGCGCCCGCCGTTTCAGGGCACCCCCCGTTCGACGAAGGCAGTGGTGAAGGGTCCGGTGGCCAGGAGGGCGACGAGCGTCTCCCCGGACGCGCCCTCGTAGTGGCGCGAGCCGGCAGGCACCATCGCCACGCCTCCCGCAGCCAGCGGACGGGTCGTGGCCTCCTCCACGCGATCGCCCATGCCCATCCGCAGCGTCCCGCGGACGACCACGAGACGTTTGTCCGCGTTGTGCCAGTGGGGTGGAATCCAGCTCCCGTCCGCGAGCTTCAGCATCAGGACGAAGGGCCCCGCTTTGGTGGGATCGCCCTCGGCCACCGCGGTCATGAGGCCGGGAACCCGCGAGGACGGCTGCCAGACGAGCGCTTCCGGTGTGACCATCACGTGAGGCGTCTGCGGCACGGCTGGACCGGCGGTGGCCAGGAGACCGAGGGCTGAGGCGAAGAGAATCGGTCCAGTGCGGGAAGCCTCGAGCGTGTTCATTGCTCACATCCTATCCGGACACACTGTCCGCTTGGACCGCGCCCCGCCGTGCCACTCGCCGCTACGCGCGGCGCGCTTTGGTCAGGAGAGAGCCGCCACCGCCCGCACTGCGGCATCCACTTCCTCCGGCGTGTTGAGCAGGCTGCCCGCGAGTCGCGCGTAGGACGGCCGGTAGGGGCTCGTCGAAGCGATGATCCGCTTGTCGTGGAGGCGCTTCACGACCGCGTCGGGGGCGAGGCCGTCCACTTCGAAACAGACGATCCCCGACGCGAGCCGGCTGTCGCGGGGCGTGTGGAGTTTCGCCTTCGGAAGTGCCGCAAGGCCGTCCCTGATCCGCCCGTTCAGCTCGTGGATCCGCGCAGCGATGCGCGCGCGCCCAATCTGGCGGTGGAACGCGAACGCTGCCGGCAGCGCCCACAGGTGCTCGTAGGCGTGGAACCCGCCGGGGCTCATGGCGGCGGCATCCGCCGGTCCCGGCTCCCTGCCCTGCATCCAGGCCCCGAATGGCCCGCTCGCGAAGGCTGGGACCGTCGGCTCGAGCTCGGCCCAAGCCTCCCGGCCTCCCCAGAGGATGCCGGTTCCGCGCGGTCCGAAGATCCACTTGTGCGTTCCGGCGGCGAAGAAGTCGCAGCCCATGTCGGCCACGTTTTCGTCCTCGATGCCGAAGCCGTGGACTCCGTCCACCACGAACAGGATCCTGTCGGCGGCTTCCCGCGCTGCATTGACCTCGGCGATCGCCTGGGCGATCCGCCTCACCGGCAGCTTCACGCCCGTGCAGGAATGCACCCAGGTCGCGCCGAAGACCCGCGTCTCGGGTCGGAGCGCCGCACGCATCCGGGAGACGATCTCGTCCTCCGTCGCCTGGAGCCCTCGTTCGTAGAGCGCGATCTTGCGCATGGTGGCGCCGGTGCGCCGGGTCGCGAGCCGTATGCTTTCGTGGTGAACGTAGTGATCGTGGACGGTGGCGAGGATCTCCTGGCCGGGCCGGAGCCTGAGCCCCGCGTAGACGAGGGCGATTCCCTCGGTCGTGCAGCGCGTCAGGGCCACGTCCTCCGGGCGCCCGCCCAGATACTCGGCCGCAGACCGTCGGACCTCCCCGGGTCGCGTGAAGAGCCCTTGCTCCACGGCCTCGAAGGGGTTCTCGTCCAGCTCGCGGCGCGCCTTTTCGATGGCCTCGCTCACGGGACGAGGGTGGGACACCAGGTAGAAGGACGAGAAGTGGGCCCAGTCCCTCGAAGCCGGGAACTGCGCGCGGATCGAGGCCCAGTCCCCCTCGATCGGGGCTGGCGCGAGAGCTGGCCCGAGAGGATCGCCGGCGCCGACCACCGGAGCGAGGCCGCCTCCGGCGACGGTCAGGCCGGCGCTGGCGATGAAGCGACGTCGGTTGACGAGCATGGCCACCTTCCCTAGCGCGGAACGAGCGCGACGATACGGAGCGGCCCGCCCGAGCCGCCCGCGATCTTCATCGGCAGCGCGATCACGATCGCGCCGCGCTCCGGGAGCGCGTCGACGTTGGCCACGTTCTCGAAGGCCGGGACGTCGGCGCCGTTGACGAGGACGTGCACCGCGAAGTCCGTGGAGGGCCCGTGGTCGATGCTGGCCGTGTCGACGCCGAGGGCCGCGATCTTTCGCTCGAGCAGCAGCCGCGCGGC
>DATFEN010000335.1:0-16293 GCA_035251085.1 Vicinamibacteria bacterium
GGATGATCGAGGGGTCCGGGATAGCTGGCTGGATTGGTGTAGATGCCGGGGTCGTAGTCCTCCAGGATGTCCCGGGTCCAGCGCTTCGTGTACAGCACGTCGAAGGTCATGCTGCTACCGAGGTCGATCTGATAGTTGAACTGCAGGTCGTCGGTGTAAGGCGTCTTCGTGACGGGCGAGAAGATGGCGTCGAGGCTGGCCCCGCCGCGCACCCGGTAGGTCACCCACTCGCCGTTGGCGAAGACCTGCTCGAGACGCGTCCGGCCGCTGTGCGAGCCGGCGAATTGGGTCATGTTCTGCCGGATCGGGTCGTAGTAGCGGCCGTAGTACGCGGAGACCTTCTGACGGCCGTTGCCCATGATGTCGTAGACCGCGCTGACGCGCGGGGCCCAGGTCCAGGGGAACGTGTAAATGCTCTCCCCCAGCGTGTTGAAGTGCTCGAACCGCTCCACACGCAAGCCGGCGTTGACGGCCAACCGGCCGAACCGGGCCGTGTCCTGCGCGAAGAAGCTCAGCCCCTTCGAAAGGAAGTCCTGGGGTCCGTCCTGGGACTGGAACGTGCGGTCGTAGTTGATCCTGCCGTGCGGGTTGCCGGCCGTGCTGTTGTAGATCAGCGCGCTCCCCAGTTCCGACTGGCTGATGGTGCCATCGCCGTCCAGGTCGAAGGCGGCGTAGAAGGAGGCACGGTTCGGGAGGCTGTCGACGGTGGTGATGAACCCGGCGTAGTCGGACGGGTTGACGGGGCTGAAGCGCACGTTCGTGAAATCGGAGCCGGGCCGGATCGCGCCGGCGGAGGTTCCCGCGAGGTGATTGGCGAGAGAAGCGTATTGCGACTTCGTATCGCCGATGGTGAGCGAGTTCAGGAAGTCCGTGTTCTTCAGGTACTCGGCGCCCACCTTCAGAGTGTGCCTGTCCAGGTTCCACTGCAACGCGCCGCGAAAGAGCTCGGTGCCGCGCTCGTCGATGGTGTCGAGGCCAAAGCCGCCGAGCTGCTCGTCCGCCAGCGTGCGGACGTCGGCCGCCCTGAACCCGACGGTGGTTCTCTCTTCACGGATGACCGAGAAGTCGGAGACTTCGCCCCGGTGCCTGCTCCAACCGAGGTCGACTAAGGCCGAGCCGAGGATCCGCGAATACTCGACCTTGTAACGTCTGCCGCCCTGCTCGCGGCTCCGGTCGAGAGCGTTCGTGATGTCGCGCTCACGCCGGCCGCTGATCGTCGTGGGATCGCTGAGATAGGTGAAGGACAACGTGTCATTCGACGTAGGCCTCCAGCTGGACTTGCCGTACCACTGGTCCTGGCTGTTGTTCACCGAGCGAAGGAACTGGTTGGTGTCGAGGGTGGTGACGTCGTCGTCCCGCTCCAGCCGGCGGTAGCTGCCGAAGAACCAGAGCTGGTCCTTCACGATGGGGCCTCCCAGGGTGAAGGCGGTATCGAAGGTGGAGAACTTCTGCTCCGGTGCGTTCTTGTTCTCCTCCACGAGTGAGTCGTTCTGGAAGAAGTAGTTTACCGAGCCGTGAAAGGTGTTGCTGCCCGACTTGGTGACCACGTTCGAGAGTAGGCCCGGTGCGCCCACGAACTCGGCCGGGATACCACCCGTCAGGACCTTCTGCTCCTGGATGACCTCGGTATTCAGGTTGGCGCCGAACGTGCCGCTGATCGAATCTGTGACGTTGATCCCGTCAATGTAATAGAAGTTGTCGCGGGAGATGCCCGCCTCGCCGTCGATGTCCGCGTAGTTCAAGCCGGACTTCGAGGCCGGGTTTTCCCCAGCTGTGGGGGAGGTGGCCGGCAATACCCCCGGGACGAGCTGCAGGTAGCTCTGGTAGGAGCGCCCGGTCGGCAGCGACTCGGTCAGCTCCAGCGTGATGTCCTGTCCCTGCGTGGCGTTCGATGTGTCGACGAGCGGCGACTCGCCGACGACCGTTATCTCTTCGGTCACCGTGCTGATGGAGAGCGAGACGCGCAAGGTCGTGGCCTGGCCCGAGCGAACCAGGATCCTCTCGTTCTTCACGGACTTGAAGCCCGTGAGCGACACGGTGACCACGTACTGCGCCGAGGGCTCGAGGTTGACCAGGGTCGCCTGGCCCTGCGCGTCGGTCACGGCCTCGCGCCGCGTCGTGGTGTCGGTGGCGGTCGCGGTCACCGCTGCGCCCGGCAATCGATTGCCGTCTTCGGACTCGGCCAGGACGACGATCGTGCCCGTGGTGACGACCTGGGCCAACGCCGTCGTGCCGCCGAGCAGCAGCACGCCCAGGGCGCCGAATTGGAAGCGAAGCTTCATTAGTGTTCCCTCCTTAGAGACCGGAGCGTTGGGAAAAGTGGGTACGGGTACACTGTTGTTTGCAAACGAAGTACCTGCTCCCGGCTAGGCCTAAACCCGCGACTGTTCAAGAAATTGAAAGTAGCCCGGCGCCAACAGAACTAATCCTTTGGATGTCAGTCCAAGAACTTGGATCTTTGGTCATTAAATCCGTCGCTGCCGGGACGGGTTGTGCTCGACCAAAGTCGCGGCCGTCCGTGGCAGCCAAAAAACGGAAAGCGACGTGAGCAGGCGCTTCGTATCATGCTGCCCACAGTGCACTTCGACGCGCAGGGCCTTCCGAAACTCAGCGCATGACCTCAACTTCACGGGACCCGCCGAGGGCGGAGCCGCATGCCGGGTGGTGTGGCAGGCGTCGCCGGGGTAAGACCCCGATGCCGATCAGGCGTTCGCTCGCGACGTCGTGCAACAAACCACCGATAGTTCTTGTGGAGTACCGGGCGAATCAAGTCGTAGTCAGAATGAGGGTCGCGCGAACGAGCAAGTCTCGTTCGACGATTCATCCACGCGAGAACGACGCCCCGTCACCGCCCTGCCTAACGGCCTGGCCCGAAGGAGAGCCGCCGACCGCGCGTCTCAGCGTCGCTGGTGCGCGCGTCAACCGGCGCCCAGGCTGCGTTCCAGGCTGGTCCAGGCTTCGTTGAGGCGGGCGACCTCGACGTCGACGAGGACGCTGCCCGACTGGCGCAGCGTGAGCCGATCGCCACCCACGAGGCCGAGGCCCACGCAGGGCACACCGTGGCGGGCAACGAGCCCGTCGAGACCCGCACTATCCCGCGTGGTGACGATGATGCGGGATGGCGATTCCGAGAAGAGCAGCACATCTGGGCCAAGGCCGGCAGGCAGGTCGAGGATGGCGCCCAGGCCCACGTCCTCGCGGACGAAACAACATTCGGCGAGAGCAACCGCCAATCCACCGTCGCTCGGATCGTGGGCCGAAGCGAGCAGGCCCGCGTCCGCGGCGTCGGCCATGAACAAATGCAGCCGTCTCTCGGCCCCGAGGTCCAGCATGGGTGGGCGGCCTGCGACTCGGCCGTGGATGGTCTTCAAGTACTCGCTTCCGCCCAGGTCGTCCCCCGTCACGCCGAGCAGGTACACGGCGTCGCCCGGACGCTTGAACCAGGACGTGAGCGCGCGCGACGCGTCCTCGAGCAGCCCCACGACGCCCATCGTGGGCGTGGGGTAGATCGCGCGGCCGTCGGTCTCGTTGTAGAGCGACACGTTGCCGCCCGTGATCGGGACCCCCAGGGCACGGCAGGCGTCGCCCATGCCGCGGATCGCCGCTACGAGCTGGCCCATGACCTCGGGCTTCTCCGGGTTGCCGAAGTTGAGGCAGTTGGTCGCGCCGATCGGCACCGCTCCGGCGGCGGCGACGTTGCGGCAGGCCTCAGCCACGGCGAGCTGGGCGCCCGCGTAGGGGTCGAGCCAGCAATAACGGCCATTGCAATCCGTTGCCATCGCCAGGGCCTTGCGCGTGCCCTTGACCCGGATCACGCCCGCGTCGGAGCCGGGGCCGACCATGGTGTTGGTGCGGACGGTCGAGTCGTACTGCCGGTAGACCCAGCGCTTGTTCGCAATCGTCGGCGTCGCAAGCAGCTTCAGGAGCGCCTCGCCGGGATCGATGGGGTGCAGGAAGGCCCGCACGTCCTCGTCGGCGGCCGGGTTCTTCGGCTCGACCCACGGCCGGTTGTAGAGCGGCGCGTCGTCGGTGAGGCCCTCGTTCGGGACATCGGCCTCGAGGACACCGCCGTTCCAGACCTTGAGCCTCTTCTCCGCGATCACACGGCCGATGGGCTCGGCATGCAGGTCCCACTTCTCGAAGACCTCCGCGACCTCGCGCTCGCGACCCTTCGCGGCCACGAGCAGCATGCGTTCCTGGGACTCGGAGAGCATGACCTCGTAGGCGGTCATCCCGGTCTCGCGCATCGGCACCTTGCGGACGTCGATCTCGATGCCCGTGCCGGCGCGGGCGCCCATCTCGGAGGTGGAGCAGGTGAGACCGGCCGCGCCCATGTCCTGGATCCCGACGATCGCGCCCGTCTTCATCGCCTCGAGGCAGGCCTCGAGGAGGACCTTCTCCAGGAAGGGATCGCCGACCTGTACCGTCGGCCGTTTCTCCTCGCTGCCAAGGCCGAACTCGGCCGAGGCCATCGTCGCGCCGTGGATGCCGTCGCGGCCGGTCTTGGCGCCCACGTAGAAGACTGTGTTGCCGACGCCCTCGGCGCGGCCCTTGAAGATGCGATCGGCCTTCACGAGCCCGACGCACATCGCGTTCACGAGCGGGTTGCCGGAGTAGCAGGGCTCGAAAACCACCTCACCACCCAGCGTCGGGCAGCCGAAGCTGTTGCCGTAGCCGCCGATGCCCGCCACCACGCCGGCCAGCAGCCGGCGGTTCCTCGGATCGTCGAGCGGCCCGAAGCGCAGCGAGTTCAGCGTCGCCACCGGCCGCGCCCCCATCGTGAAGATGTCGCGCAGGATCCCGCCCACGCCGGTCGCCGCGCCCTGGTAGGGCTCGATGAAGGAAGGATGGTTGTGGGACTCGATCTTGAAGACGACGGCGAGGCCGTCTCCGATGTCCACGGCGCCGGCGTTCTCGCCGGGCCCTTGCAGCACGCGCGGGCCCTCGGTCGGCAGCGTGCGGAGATGGACCTTGCTGCTCTTGTAGGAGCAATGCTCCGACCACATCACGGAGAACAGCCCCAGCTCGGTGAGGTTGGGCTCGCGGCCGAGGATCGAGACGATGCGCTCGTACTCCTCGCGCTTCAAGTTGTGCTGCGTGAGCACGCGGTCGTCCACGACGAGGTCCACCGCTCCTCCGAAGCTCGGGATTCTAACCGGGCGCGCGGGCGCCGATGCTAAGCTGGACGGCCGATGTCGTACGAGTCGGTCAACTACATCGTCCTCGCGATCCCGGCCTTCTTCCTGCTCATCGGGATCGAGCTCGCGGCCGTCCGCCTCGCCGGCCACGACTACTACCGCCTGAACGACGCGGTGAACGACCTGTCGTGCGGCATCCTCGACCAGCTCCTCGACGTGTTCATGAAGACGGTCCTGTTCGCGGGCTATGTGTTCGTGTTCGAGCGGCTGCGCCTGACGACCCTCCCGGGCGACCGCGCCTGGGTGTGGGCGGCTTGCTTCATCGGCGTCGACTTCCTCTATTACTGGTTCCATCGCCTGAGCCACGAGGTGAACGCGTTCTGGGCGGCCCACGTGGTGCACCACCAGAGCGAGGAGTACAACCTGGTCGTGGCGCTGCGCCAGGGCGCGCTGCAGTCCTGGTTCTCATGGATCTTCTACCTGCCCCTCGCCGCGTTGGGCTTCCCGCCGCTGGTGTTCCTGGCCTGCTCGTCGTTCAACACGCTGTACCAGTTCTGGATCCACACCCGCGTGATCGGGAGGCTGGGCCCGCTGGAGTGGGTCCTCAACACGCCCTCGAACCACCGCGTGCACCACGGACGCAACCCGAAATACATCGACAGGAACCACAGCGGCACGCTGATCGTCTGGGACCGCCTCTTCGGCACCTACCAGGCCGAAGAGGACGAGGTCGTCTACGGCATCACGACGCCGCTCGCGAGCTGGAACCCGCTCTGGGCCAATCTCAGCTACTGGGTCGAGCTCGTGTCTCTCGCGAAGAGGACGCGGAGGTTCCGCGACCGGCTGCGCCTCTTCCTCGAGCCGCCGGGCTGGCGGCCCGAAGAGCTGGGCGGCTTCCAGCCAGCTCCCGAGGTGGACCGCAAGAGCTATCGGAAGTGGGATGTGGATGTGCGGCCGATCGTCCAGACCTACGCAGCCGTCCAGTTCGTCGTGGTGCTCGTCGCCGCGGGAGTGCTGCTGAACCTTCAGGACCGACTCTCGCGGCCGGTGCTCACAGGCGTGGCCCTCCTGATCGTCGCGGCGCTCGTCGCGATCGGCGGGCTGTTCGAGGGACGGCGCTGGGCGCCGTGGTTCGAGGCCGCGCGGCTCGTGGCCACGGCGGTCGTTGCCTATCGCTTGTTGCCTATCGCCTAGAGCTTCCGATCAGGCCGCGACCAGGCTCCGCGTCAGCGCCTCGAACAGCCGGCGCCCGTCGGCGCAGCCCAGCTCCGGCTCCGCGGCACGCTCAGGGTGCGGCATGAGCGCCACGACGTTGCGCGCGCGGTTGCAGACGCCGGCGATCGCGTTCGCGCTGCCGTTGGGGTTCGCGGCGTCGTCGATGCGGCCGTCCTTCGTCGTGTAGCGGAACACGACCTGGCCCTCGTCCTCGAGCCGCTGCAGCTCGTCGGGGGGCAGATAGAAGTTCCCCTCGCCGTGGGCGATAGGCATGGTCAGGACGCTCCCCGCCTGAAGCCCCGCCGTGAGCGGCGTGTCCGTCCGCTCGACGCGAGCGTGGACCGGCTGCGAGAGGAACTTCACCGATCGGTTGCGCAGCATCGCGCCGGGAAGCAGCCCCGCCTCCTGCAGGACCTGGAAGCCGTTGCAGATTCCGATCACGGGCTGCCCGCTGCGCGCGAACTCCACTACGCTCTTCATCACCGGGCTGAAGCGCGCGATCGCGCCGGTGCGCAGGTAGTCGCCGTAGGCGAAGCCGCCGGGCAGCACCACCGCGTCGAGGCCGCCCAGGTCCGAGTCCTTGTGCCAGACGAAACGCGCCTCGCTGCCGCAGACGTGCTTGAGGACGTGGTACGTGTCGTGGTCGCAGTTGGAGCCGGGGAACACCACCACTCCCACGCGCATGGCTACTCCACCTCCACCCGATAGCTCTCGATCACCGGGTTCGCCAGCACCTTGGCCGCCATCTCCTCGACAGCTTTCAGGCCGGCCTCGGGGGTGACGCCCTCGAGGGCCACCTCGAAGAACTTGCCCTGCCGTACGTCGGCCACGGACGAGTATCCCATGGAGCGCAGCGCGTCGTGGATGGTCTTGCCCTGCGGGTCGAAGACCGACTTCTTGAGCGTCACGTAGACGCGGGCCTTCATTTCGAGACCACCTCCGTGGCGGGCGCGCCACCCTGGATGAGCGTGCGCGTGGGGAACGGGATCGCGATGCCGCTCTCGCGGAAGCGGCGGTCGATCTCCTCGAGGACCGCCGAGACCGCGAGCCCGACCTGCGCGTAGTCCTTCGCCCAGAAGACGACGGCCATGTGGATCGCGAACTCGCCGAAGCGCAGGACCAGCGGCACGGCTTTCCGGTCCGTCTCCACGAAGGGCGCTGCCATCACGGCCTCCGTGAGGACTCTCTTGGCGAGCGCGAGATCGGTTCCGTACGCGACGCCTACCTCGACACGCGCGGTCAGGTTGCGGCTCGGCTTGGAGACGTTCACCACGCGCTCCTTCACCAGCAGGCTGTTGGGCACGACCAGGATCGCGTCGTCCCCGGTCTTGATGCGCGTGGCCCGCATCCCGATCGCCTGGACGTCGCCGCTCTCGCCCGAGGCGAGCCGGATGTGGTCTCCGATCCGAAACGGCCGATCCAGGAGCAGCGTGAAGCCCGCGAACATGTTGGCGAGCGTGTCCTGGGCGGCGAGACCCACCGCCAGTGAGCCGACGCCCAGCGACACCACGAGCGAAGCGGCGTTGATGCCGAGGCGGTTCATGATTGCGATGGCGGCGACCAGGAAGATGAACACCTTGCCGAGCTTCGAGACGAGCGGGCTGAACTCGACAGCAAGGCCCTCCGACAGGCGTGGCGAATGGGCGTACCAGGCCAGCAGCAGCCCCCAGGCGCGCATCAGGGCGAGGGCCATGATGAAGAGGCCCGCCACGTAGAAGCCGGTCTCGAGGCGCTGAGCGAACGAGGCCGAGACGTCGAGGCGCGCGAGCGCCCAGCGCGCGCCGATCAGGAAGAGGAGGTAGGTGATCGGCCGCTTCACGGCCGACAGCAGCTGGTCGTCCAGTTCGGTCTCGGTCCGACGCGTGGCGCGCTGCAGGAACTTCCCGATCACGTACGAGAGAGAGCGCGCGCCCGCGTACGAGCCGAGGAGGATCCCGAGGCTCACGAGCAGCTCGCGCAGCCACGGCAGTTGCAGCCAGCTCATGTCCCGAAGACCCGCGCGAAGATCGTGTCGACGTGGCTGAGGTAGCGCTCGAGACGGAACACGTCCGCGATCTCGTCGTCCTTCAGAAGCGCCCGGATCTCGGCGTCCTCGCTGACCCGCTTTCGGAAGTCTCCTTCGTTCGTCCAAGCCTCCATGGCGTGGCGCTGGACCACGCGATAGGCGTCCTCTCGCCGCATGCCACGGGCCGTCAGCTCGAGCAACAGCGTGCCCGAGAAGACGAGGCCGTTGCCGAGCTCGAGGTTCTTGCGCATGCGGGCTGTGTCGACCGTCATGCCGCGGACGATGTCCGTGAAGCGGCGCAGCATGTGGTCGACGGCCAGGAAGCTGTCCGGCACGATCACGCGCTCCACCGAGGAGTGGCTGATGTCGCGCTCGTGCCACAGCGCCACGTTCTCGAGCGCAGCCATGGCGTTGGCCCGCACCAGCCGCGCCAGGCCCGCGACCTGCTCGCAGCCGACCGGGTTGCGCTTGTGGGGCATTGCAGAGCTGCCCTTCTGCGCCTTCCCGAACGGCTCCTCGAGCTCGCGCACCTCGGTCTTCTGGAGCGCGCGCACCTCGGTGGCGAAGGTCTCGAGGCTCGCCGCCAGGATCGCGAGGGTCGTCATCACCTCGGCGTGCTGGTCGCGCTGCAGCACCTGGGTCGCGATGGGCGCCGGGCGCAGGCCCAGCTTCGCGCACACCGCCGCCTCGACCTCGGGGCCGAGGTGGGAGAAGGTGCCGACGGCCCCCGACAGCTTGCCGACCGCGATGCGATCGCGCGCCCGCTCCACGCGCTGCTTGTCGCGCTGGAGCTGCGCGTGCCAGAGCGCGAGCTTGAGGCCGAAGGTCATCACCTCGGCGTGGACGCCGTGGGTGCGGCCGATCATCGGCGTCTGCTTGTAGGCGAGCGCGCGCTCCTTCACCACGGCCATGAGCGCGCCGATGTCCTGATGGACCAGGTCGCTCGCATCGCGCATCAGCATGGCCAGCGCGGTGTCCACGACGTCCGAGGAGGTCAGCCCGAAGTGGATCCAGCGCCCGGCGGGGCCCACGTTCTCCGCGACGTTCGTGACGAAGGCGATCACGTCGTGCTGGACGTCCCTCTCGATGGCGTCGATGCGCGCCACGTCGAAGCGCGCCTTGCTGCGGATCTCGTCGAGGTCGGCCCTCGGCACGATCCCCTTGTCCGCGAGGACCTCGGTAGCGGCGATCTCGACCTGGAGCCAGACCCCGAATCGGTTTGCGTCCGACCAGATCCGCGCCATCTCGGGGCGCGAGTACCGCGGGATCATGCTGGGCGAGGCCAGTCTATCACCCGCGCCTTGCGCTGCCCGCAAGGCTCGGCCCCGAGCAGTGCTAGCGTGGGACCCGCTCAGAACAGACGCAGCTGGGACGAGGGCGCGGGAGTTCTCGCGACCTCGATCCAGCCCGTGCCCTCCGGACCGCTGATGGTGAGCTGTACGCCGTGGCGCGCGGCCCGGCCCAGGGCGGTGGTTGCGGTCATCTCGACCAGCTCGGGATGGTTGCTCTTCTGCGAGACGTGGGCGAGCACGACCTGGGCGCAGCCGTCGCCGAGGCCGCGCTCGAGATAGCGTCCGACGTCGCCGTTGGCGAGGTGGCCGTAAGCGCCGAGGATGCGCTCCTTCAACGACCAGGGGTACGGTCCGTCGCGGAGCAGCGCGGGGTCGTAGTTCGACTCGACCAGCACGGCGCGACAGGGGCGGAGGGCCTCGACCACCGCGGCGCTCACGTGGCCGAGGTCCGTCGCGTGGCCGAACGCGAGACCGCCGCACTCGACCACGAACGCGACCGGCTCTGCGGCGTCGTGGGGGATGCGGACGGCCGTCACCCGAAGCTCGCCGACCTGGACCGCGACGCCCGGAACAGCGACGTCGTAGCCCTCGATCTCCTCGGCTGCGAGCCCGGCGGCCGCGTAGGTGCCGTGGGTGCCCTTGAGACGCACGCCCCACCGCCGCGAGAACGATGCGGCGCCGCGGGCATGGTCGCCGTGCTCGTGGGAGAGAAACACGGCCTCGATCGAGGCCGGATCGATGCCGGCGTCGGTCAGGCGCTCCGCCAATTCGCGCGGGCCCAGGCCGGCGTCGATGAGGATGCGCGCGCCCCCGCCCTCGACGAGGGTGGCGTTGCCGGTGGAGCCCGAGCCGAGGACCCGGAAGCGGATCAAACGCGGAGCTGCCGCGCGCGCGGGCGGTAGCCCTTGAGGTTGCCGAGCAGGCTCATCGCGAGGTCGCCGGCGAAGATCTCGTTGGCGATGCGCTGCACGTCGCGGGCGCTCACCGCCTCGATCCCGGCCAGCGTCTCGTCGAGGCCGAACTGGCGGCCGAAGTAGATCTCCTGGCGTGCGATGTAGTTCATGCGGCTGCCGGTGTTCTCGAGGGACAGCATCAGGCTGCCCTTCAAGTGGTCCTTCGCGCGGCGCAGCTCCTCGCCGGGCAGCGGCTCGCCCTTGAGGCGGCGGATCTCCTCGACCGTGAGGCGCACCACCTCGTCCACGCTGTCGAGGCTGGTGCCCGCGTAGATGGTGAGGCTGCCGGCGTCGGAGTAGGACGCGACCCCCGAGGAGATGGAGTAGACGAGGCCGCGCCTCTCGCGAACGTTCTGGAACAGCCGCGAGGACATGCTGCCGCCGAGCACGGTGTTTAGGATGTAGGAGCCATAGCGGTCCTGGTGGGCCTGGTGGTAGGCCGGCGTCCCCAGGCAGAGGTGGACCTGCTCCAGCTCGCGCTTCGAACGCGTGACGATACGCGCCTTGGGCCGTGGAGGCGTCACGCGCGCCCCGGCCCGCCTCGGGCTCAACGGGCCGAAGCGCTCCCGGATCAGCCGGGCGGTCGAGGCGTGCTCGAGGTGGCCGGCGGCGGCGATCACGATGTTCCCCGGCTGGTAGATCGAGCGGAAGAAGTCGGCCAGCTCCCCTCGCTCGAAGCTCGAGACGCTCTGGCGCGTGCCCAGGATCGGGCGGCCGAGGGGATGGTCGGGCCAGAAGGCCTGTGTGAACAGCTCCATCACCAGGTCGTCGGGCGTGTCCTCCACCATCCGCATCTCTTCGAAGATGACCTTCTTCTCCTTGGCCATCTCCGCGGCATCGAAGAGCGGGTTCATCACGATGTCACCGAGGATGTCGACGGCGAGGGGCAGATGCTCGTCCAGCACCTTCAGGTGGAAGGCGGCGTACTCCTTGGCCGTGAACGCGTCCATGTGGCCGCCGATCGAGTCGACCTCCGACGCGATGGCCTCGGCCGAGCGGTGCTTCGTACCCTTGAAGACCATGTGCTCGATGAAGTGGCTCAGCCCGGTCTGGGCGGGCTTCTCGTGACGGCTGCCGCTCTTCACCCAGACGCCGATCGCCACGCTTCGCACGTGGGGCATCGCCTCGGTGATGAGGGTGAGCCCGTTCGGGAGGATCTCCTTCACGATCATGGGGGGCGCGCCGTCGCCCACGGCGCACGCGCTAGACTACCATGCCCCGCGGCGGGGTTTGGCCCGATGCTAGACTGCGGCCCCGCCGTGAGCGACGACGCCTACAAGCGTTACGTCAGCGTCAACCTGCCGCACGCCAGGACCATCGCGGCGCGAATCGGCCGCAGCCTGGAAGCGCTGGGAGCCTTCGGCGAGGACAGCAACGGCGGCGCCATCGCCCTGGCACGTGCCTTCGAAGATCTGGGGGACGCGCTGCGGGAGTTCGACGAGGATCCGCCCTTCGAAGCCGCCCTCGCCGCCGCCGACGCGGTGGCCGAGCGCGCTCGCGCGCTCGTCTCCGCGATCCTCGCGAGCCCGGTGCGCGGCGATCGCCTCGGCCAGTTCGTGCGAAACCTCTTCGAGTGCCTCGGCCTCGCCGATGAGGGCCGGCGGCGGTCCCTGGATTGCGGCGAGCGACGGGATTCGCCGCTGCGCTAGCGGCGGACCCGCCGGGACCGCATGTTATGCTGCCCGGACTCCCGTGAAGACTGCGCCGGCGCTACTTCTTTTCGTCGGGATTCTGCCGGCCGCTCGAACGGCGGCGCAAACGCCGTCGCCGCCGCCACCATCCACTCCCGAGCGCGTGTTCCAGGACGAGCTCGATCTGCAGGCCAACGCGAACTTCGTCCAGGGGTCGGGCGCCCGCGCCTTCGGGATGGGAGGCGCCTTCCTGGCGCGCGCCGACGATGCGACGGCCGCCTCCTGGAACCCCGCTGGTCTCAGCTATCTCAGCTCGCCGGAGCTGTCGTTCGTCTACGTGGACACGGACTTCGAGGGGCGCCAGAGTTCACAAGGCTTCGACATCATCCGTCCCTCGAACCAGACTCTCCGATTCGACTATGAGCGGGAGCGACGCGACGACCGCTCTGGCGGCTTCCCGGACTTCATGGCGTTCACGTGGCCCTGGGAGGCCGGCGACATGAGCGGCGCTGTGCAGGCGAGCTTCCAGCGCGTGATCGGGTTCACGAGCAGCAGGACGATCACCGATGTGTTCACGGGCAGGACGACGAACGCCGAAACCGGTGGCACGAGCCCGCGGGCGACGACGACGATTCAACCCGTGAGCTCGACGGGGGGCTTCGACATCTTCGCCCTCGGAGCCGGCGGCCGAGTGTCGCGCAAGGTACGGCTCGGCATGACGCTGAACTTCTGGTTTCACGGCTACGAACAGACGGTGCGCAAACCCGATCAGACTCTTCCCAGCCGGCAACAGTCCGAGTTCGACGTCTCGGGCTCGAACGCGCATATCGGCGCCATCGTGTCGCCATGGGACAGCCTGAACCTGGGCATCGTCGTGAAGACGGGCTTCACGGCAACGGCGAAGCTCAAGCGTGTTCGATACGACACCTTCCCGGACAGGACGCTCTTCAACGTCTACTCTCGGGAGGACCTGCGGCTGAGGCTCCCGGAAGCCCTCGGCCTCGGCGCGTCGTGGCGTCCCCGCAGCAACCTGACGCTCTCGATGGACTACACGCTCACGAACTGGTCGGGAAGCTCGATCCGCCAGTTCTTCGCCCTTCCTCGCGCCAACGCCGTCAACCTCGACGGCACGCCTCGTCCCGTCGACCAGCCACGGCCGACTCCACTCGAGACGGGCGACTTCTGCGGAGACGATCCGGACGAGCTGCCTCGGTTCAAGGATCAGTGTCCGGAGAAGCTGCCGTACCCGACCCTCGACGCACAGGGCGAGCAGTCCGACACCGAGCAGATCCGCGCCGGGATCGAGTACGTCATCCTCAAGAGTCGCTTCAAGTGGCCCGTGCGCGCCGGCTACTTTCGCGACGGCCAGTTCTTCCGCTCGCTCGACGGTGCCGCGCCTAAATTCCACGGCTTCACGCTGGGCACCGGCCTGCTCCTGGGCAACGTGCTGCTCGACGTCGCGTACGTCTACGAGTCGGGAAGCTACACCGACGCGAACCTTGAGCTCGAGGAGGTCGAAGGCCAGATCGTTCACTTTCAGGCCCCGGCCGAGAACCACGTGAAGTCCCACAAGATCTACGCCTCGGTGATCTACCGGCTGCCTCGACGGCGTTGATCGAGATGACGACGGGCGCCCAAAAACTGGGTTGCATCCGGTAATGGACTTCGATCTAGCTCCCGACGAGCTACGGCGCATCGGGGCACTGGCCGTCGAAGCCGTGGCGGCCCACCGCGACCGCCTCGAGGAACGCCCGGTCTTCGGCAAGATCGGGACGAAGGCGGAGCTGTTCGCCGAAGCGCTGCCCGACGAGGGCCGGCCCTTCGAGGAGGTGCTGGCTTTCGTGCGCGAGCACGTCATGCCGCATCCGTTCGGCAACTCGCACCCGCGCTTCTTCGCCTTCATCAACGCGTCCGCCGACCCGGTGGCGGTCCTCGCGGACCTGCTCGCGGCCACGATGAACCCGAACTGCTGGGGCGGGGACCACGCCGCGATCCACGTCGAGCACCGTGTGATCGCGTGGCTGGCGGCGATCCTCGGGCTGCCGCCGCAGGCGGAGGGGATCCTCACCTCGGGCGGCTCGATGGCGAACTTCACGGCGCTGGCGGCGGCGCGCGTCGCGATGGCGCCGTGGGACGTGCGCGAGGAAGGTGCCGGCCCGCCGGGCCGACCGCGGCTCGTGGTCTATGCATCCGACCAGGTCCACAACTGCGTCGACAAGGCGGTGGACCTGCTCGGGATCGGACTGCGCCAGCTCCGCAAGGTCGAGAGCGACGAGCGCTTCCGCATGCGCGTCGACCGGCTGCGCGATGCGATCGCGACGGACCGCGCGAGCGGGCTGCTCCCGGCGATCGTGGTGGGCAACGCCGGAACAGTGAACACCGGCGCGGTGGACCCGCTCGACGAGATCGCCGACGTGTGTGAGCGCGAAGGGCTCTGGTTCCACGCCGACGGCGCGTACGGAGGCATGGCCCTCGTGTCCGATGCGATGCGCCCGCTGTTCCGCGGCATCGAGCGGGCCCATTCGGTCGCCGCCGATCCCCACAAGTGGCTCTACGTGCCCTACGAAGCGGGCGCCGCGCTCGTACGCGAGCCGGGCCGGCTGTCCGCCTCGTTCCGGCGGCCGGCCGAGTACCTCGTCCACGACGACGCGAGCCCGCTGCTGGGCCCGCCGGGCTTCAACGACCGCGGGCCGGAGCTGTCCCGCTCCTTCAAGGCGCTCAAGGTATGGATGGGCCTCAAGGTCCATGGCCGGCGCGCCTACGCCGAGCGCGTCGAGCGCGACTGCGAGCTCGCCCGCTTCCTCGCCGAGGAGGTGCGGCGGCGACCGGCATTCGAGCTGCTGGCCGAGCCGGTGCTGTCGATCGTCAACTTCCGCTATCGGCCGGACGGATGGCGGGACGAGGACGAGCTCGGGTCGTTGAACCGGAGCATCGTCAACGAGCTGGTCGGCGGGGGCGGCTTCATGCTGGCGCCCACTGTGCTTAAGGGCCGCGCCGCGATGCGAGTGTGCATCGTGAATTTCCGCACCCGCGAAGACGACCTCGTCGCGCTGCTCGCAGAAGCCGAGCGCATCGGGCACACCCTCGCCAGCCAGGGCTGAGCAGGGCGCATCCGCCTGCATCTCCTGGACTTAGGGCGTATGATCCCGGGTCGGGTCCGACCGGGTTCCAACCGCCGGAGGCTCTCCGGCATCTCAAGGGCTGAGTGATGGTGCTGACGCAGGGGATCGGGGCTCGATCCAGCTCGACGAGCGATGACGAGCGCCGCTCCCGGGAACGTCAGCGCGTGCGAGAGGCCCAGGCAGGGGACATGGCAGCGTACGAAGAACTCTACCGCGACAACGTAGGACGCATCTACGGCCTGTGCCTTCGCATGGCCGGGAACGCGAACCTGGCCGAGGAGCTGACCCAGGACGTCTTCGTGCGAGCCTGGCAGAAGATCGGCTCGTTCCGGGGTGACAGCGCCTTCTCCACCTGGCTCTATCCACTCGCGGTGAACGTGGCGCTCTCGGAGCGGCGCGCACGCTCGCGGCGCACATCGCGCGTGTTCACGACCGACGACGTCACGCCCTTCGAGCGCGCCGAGAAGGCGCCCGCGCCCGAGCACGGCCTCGACCTGGAGCGCGCGCTCGAGGAGCTGCCCGAAGGGGCGCGGGCGGTCTTCGTGCTCCACGACGTCGAGGGCTTCAAGCATCAAGAGATCGCGGATCTGACGGGCATCGCCGCCGGGACTTCGAAGGCCCAGCTCCACCGGGCCCGGAGGCTTCTCAGGGAGGCTCTGGGACGATGAACTGCGAACGCCTTCGCGAGATCCTGGACGACTGGGTGGACGGCTCCCTCAGCGAGGCCGAGCACCAGGAGGCCGAGCTTCACCTGGCGTCGTGTGCCGCGTGCCGGGCGGACGAGCGGAAGCTGCGCGCGTTCATCGCCGAGGCTGCGGGCCTGCGCCACGAAGCCCAGCCGGGCCGGGACCTGTGGCCGGGCATCGCGACGCGCATCGAGTCGCGGGCGCGCGTGCTGCGCTTCGTGCGCCGGGGCGGGCTGCTGTCCGGCCTCGCT
>DATFEN010000336.1:0-13439 GCA_035251085.1 Vicinamibacteria bacterium
AAGAACGAGGCGCGCATTCAGGCCCTCCAGCAGGAGCTGAACGCGCTGCTCCATAAGATCAACGCGGAGATCGAGGGCCTCAAGAAGGCCTCCACCGACGCCGAGCAGGCCTTCGCCGCGCTCCGAGAGCGCAAGCTCAAGGAGGAGGAGCGCCTGCACGCCGTCGTCGCCCATTTCATCGAGGGCGCCGACAACCCCGTGACGAAGCCCGCACCGAAGACCGGCCCGTCCCAGGCCTAAGGGAGCAAGGAAAGCCATGGCCCGACAGCTCACCCCGTTGGGGAAGTTCCTCATCGTCGCCTCCGGCCTCGCGATGGTCGGGTACGCGCTCAACAAGTACGGCGTCCTGAAGAAGGCGGCCGCCGTGGTCGCCCCGGACAAGAAGGAGGAGGGCACGGTCTCGAAGGACGACTTCGGCGCCCTCCCGCCCACGCCGGGCGCCACCACCACGGCGCCGCAGCCCGTCGGCCGCGGCGCGCGCCTCGACCGGCCGATCCGGGTGGCGATCGTCACCTGGGGCGGGTATGCAGGCGGCATCGTCGCCAACGACGGCTTCGCTCCCAACCCCAACAGCGTCTTCGCGAAGGACCATGGCGTGCAGGTCGAGCTGCTCGTGATCGACGATTTCGAGAAGTCCCGCGACGCCTTCCGCGCCGGCGGCGACAAGGGCGGCGTCGACATCATGTGGTCGACCGTGGACGCGTACGCGCTCGAGTACGGCGGCCTGCGCAGCCTGAACCCGAAGGCGGTCATCCAATACGACTGGAGCCGCGGCGGCGACGCCATCGTCGTGGACAACGCGATCCAGAACGTGGCGAACCTGCGTGGCAAGCGGCTGGCCTGCGCCGAGGCGACGCCCTCCCACTACTTCGCGTTGTTCGCGCTGACCCAGGGCGGCCTCACGAACCGCGACGTGAACTGGGTCTTCACGACCTCGGCGGTCGAGGCCGCCAACGTCTACAAGGCGGGCAAGGTCGACGCGGCGGTCTCGTGGTCCCCCGACGTGTACATGGCCGCGAAGGAGCGCGGGCACATCCTGGCCTCCACCAAGGAGGCCTCGAACCTGATCGCGGACATCTTCGTGGCGCGCGGCGACTTCATCGAGAAGCATCCCGAGGATCTGCGCCGCTTCGTGGCGGGCTGGCTCAAGGGCGTCGAGATGGCGAGCGCGAACCCCGACCGGACCGCAGCGCTCCTGGCGAAGAGCTTCTCGGGCATCGGCCTCGAGGACGCGAAGGGCATGCTCGAGGACGTGAAGCTGCCCAACTTCGCCGAGAACCGCGCGTTCTTCTCGGGCCAGGGCTCGCTGGTGACGTACCAGAGCATCTACAAGACCGCCCAGGGCATCTGGCGCAAGATCGGCAAGATCAACGAGGTCTACGAGCCGTACCAGACCGTGGACACGCGCTTTCTCGAAGGCGTGTCGGAGTTCTTCGGCAAGGCGGAAGAGGCCAAGCCCGAGTTCGAGTTCAAGGCGCCGCCCAAGCCGGCCGCGGCGCCGATCCTCACCAAGACCGTCTCGATCTACTTCCCCACCGGCTCCTTCAACCTGGACGAGAACGCCAAGGCCGTGCTCGACACCCAGGTCGTGGAGCTGGCCGCCACCTTCGGCAACGCCTACCTGCGCATCGGCGGGAACACCGACAACGTCGGCAGCCGCGACTCCAACATGCGCCTCTCGCGCCAGCGCGCCGAGGCCGTGACCGTCTACCTCGTGTCGCGAGGCTTCGAGCGCAACAAGTTCGACGTTGTGGGTCACGGCCCCGACAAGCCGGTGGCCGGGAACGACACCGAGGAGGGCCGCGCGAAGAACCGGCGCACCGACTTCGAGGTCATCCCGCGATAGTGGAGGTCCGCGGCTTCGTCACCGACCGGCAGCAGAGGAGCCTGGCGCTGTTCGGGCTCCTCACCTTCTTCGGGCTGTGGTGCGTGCTCTCGTACGGTGGCCTGGTGCCGCGGATCATCCTGCCCTCGCCCACCGACGTGGTGCGGGCCTTCCCGGTGCTGCACTTCGAGGAGGCCCTGGTGCGCAGCGCCATCGCCAGCCTCTACCGCGTGTTCGCCGGCTTCCTGCTCTCGGCGCTGGTCGCGATCCCGCTGGGCCTGCTGATGGGGACGTTCCCGCAGGTCAAGCACTTCTTCGCACCCGTCCTCGACCCGCTGCGCTTCCTGCCGATCTCGGCGCTGGTGCCGCTGTTCATCGTGTGGTTCGGGATCGACGACCTGCAGAAGATCGTGTTCCTGTTCGTGGGGACGTTCGTGTACATGCTGCCCCTCGTCGTCGAGGCCGTGGAGGGCGTCGACGAGGTCTACCTGCAGACCGCCACCACCCTCGGCGCGACGCGGGGCCAGCTCATCCGCCACGTCCTGATCCCGGGCAGCCTGCCGGCCATCGCCGAGGCGCTGCGCGTGATGAACGGCATCGGCTGGACGTACGTGATCCTGGCCGAGGTGATCAACGCGCGCTACGGCCTCGGCGCGCTCATCACCGTGGCCGGCAAGCGCTCGCACGTGGACCAGATCTTCGCCCTGGTGCTGGTGATCCTGGTGATCGGAGTCGTCACGGACCTGATCATCCGGGTGGTCAACAAGGCGCTGTTCGGCTGGAAGGAATGATGGCCGAGGCGAAGGCGCGCCCGAACGTCCTCGAGCTCAGGAAGGTCACGAAGCGCTTCTTGACGCCGGACGGACGCAGCTTCGACGCCATCCGCGACGTGGACCTCGTCATCCCCGACGAGCCGGGCCGCGGCGAGTTCCGGGTCTTCCTGGGCCCGTCGGGCTGCGGCAAGAGCACGATCCTCAACATCGTGGCGGGGTTGTTCAATCCGACCAGCGGAGAAGCCTTGCTGCGCGGCGAGCCCATCGCCGGGCCGGGGCCGGACCGCGGCATGGTGTTTCAGAGCTACAGCTCCTACCCCTGGCTCAGCGTGCTCGACAACGTGGCCTTCGGGTTGACGCTGCGGGGAATGGCCCGGGGCGAGCGCGAGCGCATCGCGCGAGCGTGGATCGAGAAGGTCGGCCTCAAGGGCTCCGAGGGCAAGTACCCCAAGCAGCTCTCCGGCGGCATGCGCCAGCGCGTGGCCATCGCTCGCACCCTGGCAGTGCGGCCGGCGATCATACTGATGGACGAGCCCTTCGGGGCCCTCGACGTGCAGACGCGCCTCGGGATGCAGAACTTGATCAACGAGCTGTGGGAGGAGATCGAGGGCACGATCCTTTTCGTGACCCACGACATCGCCGAGGCGGTCTACCTCGCCGACAAGATCCACATCCTCTCCAGCGGCCCGGGCACGATCGTGGACGAGGTCGAGGTGGACCTGCCGCTCCATCGCACCGAGGAGCTCAAACAGTCGGCCCGCTTCCGGGATCTCGAGACGCTGGTCCTCGACCGGATCCGCAAGGAGGCGCGCGGCGGCAACGTGCGCATCACGACGTGAGCGACGAGCCGGAGAGGGAGCCGAACCCCCTGCTCGAGGCCTTCAAGAACCAGTACAACCTGATCGGACTGTTCACCGCCCTGGGCTTCTCGGTGCTGTCGGCGAGCCCGCTGCCGCTGATCCTCGCCGCTGGCCTCGAGCTGATGTGCCTGCCGCTCATGGAGCGCTGGCAGCGCCTGAAGCGCGCCCAGGCCCTGGAGGCCGAGAAGAAGCTGCGCAAGGCGACCGAGGCGTCCGACATGCTGCGGGCGCTCACGCCGTCCGAGCGACAGCGCTATCACGCTCTCGAGACGCTGGGCGCGGAGATCCGGCAGAACTACCGGGTGCTCGACCCCTCGTCACGCATCCTGCTCGAGGAGCTGGCCGGGAAGCTCGACTTCCTGCTCGCCTTCTACCTGCGCATGCGCTACTCGCTGGTGCGCTACGAGTCGTACTTCGCGACCACTGACCCGAAGCGCATCGAGGAGCGCATCAGCGCCCTCGACCGCGAGATCGCCAAGGGCCCCGAGCGCGTCCAGGCGATCAAGGCGCGCACGCGGCGCGTGCTCCAGAAGCGCCTGGACCGGTACACGAAGGCGCTCGAGAACCGCAACATCGTGGATGCGCAGACCGAGACCGTGCAGGAGGTGCTGCAGCTCCTGCGCGACCAGAGCTTCTCGATGAGCGACCCGCGCACCATCACCGAGCAGCTCGACGGCCTGGTCACCTCCGCCGAGGAGACCGAGCGCGGCGTGCGCGACATGGAGGACATCCTGGCGGCGGAGCAGGAGGCGCTGCTGCCGGCGCACATGGGCCTCGGGGAGGACGAGCTGCCGGAGCTGAGGCCGGAGCGTACGGCGGAGCCTGCCCGGCCGCGGGCGCAGGTCGTGCCGATGCCGCCTGCGTCGGCACCGCCCCGCAAGAAGATCAGCCAATAGCGGGTGATGCGCGCCGCGATCCGGGTCGTCGTCCTCGCTGCCGTGGCGGCGGCGTGCCGTAGGGAAGCGTCCCCGCCCTCAGAGTCCGGCCCGCGGAGGCTCGTCATCGGGCAGGCGGCATCGGCGATCACCCTCGACCCCCACGGCAGCGACCAGACCAACACCGCCGGCGCCCTCTCCCACTTCTTCGAGACGCTGGTCGCGTTCGGCACCGAGATGGAGCTGCGCCCGCTCCTCGCCGAGCGCTGGGAGAACCCCTCCGAGACCGTATGGCGCTTCCACCTGCGGCGCGGCGTGGCGTTCCACGACGGGCGGCCCTTCACCGCCGAGGACGCCGTCTTCAGCATCGAACGCGCCCGGCGCCCCGAGTCCCACGTCGCCTACCAGCTCACGACCGTCGCGCAGGTGCGTGCCAGCTCCCCGCTGACCCTGGAGATCGTCACCACACGGCCGTCGCCACTGCTGCTGAATCGGCTGATCTACGTGCCGATCATGCCGCGACCTACAGCGCCTGAGCGGGCGGGCGAGCCGCTGGGCACCGGCCCCTACCGCTTCGTGAGCGGCGAGCCCGGCGGCACGCTGGTCGGCCGCCGCTTCGACGGCTACTGGGGGGCACGGCCGGCTTTCGAAGAGGTGCAGATCGTCGCGCTCCCCAACGATCAGGATCGCGCCACGGCGGTCGGCGCCGGGCGGGCCGGCATCGTGGCGCAGTTCCCCGTCGATCATTGGGACGAGGGCGCCGGCGGCTCCCGCACACGCCTCGTGTCCCGGCGCGGGCTCGCGGTGGTGTATCTCGGCCTCTCGTTGCGCAAGGGCAGCCCTTTTGCCGATCGCCGCGCGCGCGAGGCCCTCGCCCTGGCCATCGACCGCAACGACATCGTGCGCGAGTCGATGCACGGTCTGGGCGCTCCCCTCGCCCAGCTGGTGCCACCCTGGGTGGCCGGCCACTCGAGCGCGCTGACGCCCGTGCCGCACGACCTCGGCCGCGCGCGTCGCCTGCTCGCGGCCGCCGGCTTCAGGCACGGCCTCTCGGCGCCGCTGTTCGTGCAGAGCAACCACGCCGACGTGGCGCGCGGCGTCGCGGCCCAGCTCGCCCAGATCGGCGTGCACTTCGACCTCACGGTGGTGCCGCAGAAGGACTTCTACGAGCGCTGGAGCAGCGAGGAGCTGCCCGCCAGCGTGTTCGGCTGGTCGGCCGCGACCGGAGACGCCTCGGCTGCCTTCGAGCCGCTTCTGCACTCGCCCTCGAGCGGACTCGGACGCTTCAACCGGTTCGGCTACGAGAACCCGCGACTCGACGAGCTGATCGCGCAGGCCGACGCCGCCCGGAGCCCCGAGGACCGCCGCGTCCCCTTGGACGAGGCGGCACGTCTGGTCCAGACCGACTGGCCGGTCATTCCCTTGGCGCTGCGCCACGACCTGTACGCCGTCCGCACGGACCTGGAGTTCCGGCCGCGTCTCGACCGGCACGTGCGAGCCATGGACGTGCAGCCCTTGCCGGGGCCGAACCGGTAGGCCAGTCGCGGCCGGGGGTGGCGTTCCGCCTTCCTTCGCCTGATGGACGGCCTCGTATCAATGAGTCGAGTCGCGGTCGTACACGATCCGCCCGTCCATCACGGTCAGCAGCACCTTCGCCTTCAGGATCGACTCGGGCGGCGCCTTGAAGAGGTCTTCGGAGAGGACCACGAGATCGGCCCGCTTGCCGACAGCCAGCGTGCCCTTGATGCCTTCCTCGAAGGAGGCGTAGGCGGCATCGACGGTGTAGTGGCGCAGCGCGCTCTCGAGGCTCACGGCGTGCTGCGGCAGCCACCCGCCCTCGGGCGTGCCGTCCCGCGTCTTGCGCTGCGTCGCGCAGTAGAGGCCGCGGAAGACGTCCGAGGTCACGACCGGCCAGTCGCTCCCGAAGGCCAGACGCGCGCCCGCCTCCTCGAGGCGGCGCCACACCCAGGCCCGCGACGCGCGATCGGTGCCGGCGTTGCGGCTCCAGACGTTGAAGTTGTTCTGGTCCGGGTTGGCATGGAGCGGCTGCATCGAGGCGATCACGCCGAGGGCGGCGAAGCGCGGCCAGTCCTGAGCCTGGCTCGTCTCGATGTGCTCGATGCGGCCACGACGGTCGCGGGGACCGTTCGCCAGGTTCGCCGCTTCATGGGCGTCGAGGGCCATGCGCACGCCGCGGTCGCCGATCGCGTGGAGAAAGACCTGCAGGCCCGCCTTGTCCGCGGCGACGACCGCCGCGTTCAGCGCCTCCGGCTGCCAGTTGGGCAGGCCGAGGCCGAAGCTCGCGTCGTCGCTGTACGGCGTGAACAGCGCGGCGGTGTGGGCCTCGATCACGCCGTCCACGAAGCCCTTCACCGCGGTGACTCGCAGCAGCGGGTCGTCGAAGCGCTTTCGCATGCGGAGCGCTTCGGCGAGCGCCTCATCGGCCTTTCCCGGCGACATGGTGGCCGAGGCCGTGACGCGCACCGTGAGGCGCCCTTCGCGCCGCGCGCGGTCGAGCAGCTCGATGTCGGCGGCCGCCGCCTCGCCCGCCCCGCCCAGGATGCCGCCGCCGAGCAGCCCGCTCGCGTCCTGGACGGAGGTGATGCCTTGTGAGTTCAAGAGCGCGAGCGCGCGCAGGACGAGCGCATAGCGCTGCTCGCCCTTGGGGAGCGGGATGGCCTTCTCCACGAGGGCGGTCGCGGACTCCTTCAAGGCGCCGGTGGGCTCACCCGTCCGAGGATCGCGGACGATGACGCCGTTCTCGGGGTCGTTCGTATCCTTCGTCACGCCCGCGAGCGCGAGCGCCTTCGAGTTGGCCCAGCCGGTGTGCCCGTCGTAGCACTCCATGTAGGCGGGCCGGTCCGAGACCACCGCGTCGAGCTGCTCGCGCGTCGGCAGCCCACCGGGGAACGAGCCGTACAGCCAGCCGCGCCCGAGGACCCACTCGCTCTTCGCGTTCGCCTGGGCGAAGGCGCGGATCCGAGCCTGCACCGCCTCCAGGCTCTGCTCCTCGATCAGGTCCACGCGTTCCAGGGACAGGGCGCCCCCGGAGAGATGGACGTGCGCGTCGTTGAAGCCGGGCGTCACGAGGCGACCGCCGAGGTCTCGCACGTCGGTCCTCGGCCCGCGCAGCGACGCCGCGCCCTTCACATCGCCCACGTAGACGATGCGGTCGCCGCGTACGGCCAGCGCCTCGGCCCAGGGCTGTGTGTCTGCGGCGGTCCACACGCGCGCGTTCGTGAGCAGGAGGTCGGCGGGCGCCTCCGCCGCAAGGCCCGCCCCAGCGAGCGCCACCGCACACGCCATCGACGACAGCCGAATGCTCATCGCGGCACCTCCTGACCTCGGGCCGCGGTCATTCTACGTGCGCGACGACGCTGCGGCCGAGGTCACCCCGCCAGCGACTGGAGACGGCGGCGCAGGAACTCGCGCTGGGCGGTGTTTTCGGTCAGCTCGATCGCCACCGCGTACGCCCTCGCGGCGTCGACATCACGGCCCAGGCGGCGCAACAGGTCGGCGCGGATGGCATGAAAAAGGGGATAGCTACCGAGGTCCAGCGCGTCGACGAGGGCGAGCGCCGCATCCGGCCCGTCGACCTCGGCCACCGCGACGGCGCGGTTCAGCGCGACGACCGGGCCCGGGTCGTACTCGAGCAGCTGATCGTAGAGCTGCAGGATCTGCCGCCAGTCGGTGGCCGCCGCGGAGCGAGCCTCGCTGTGCACGGCATTGATCGCCGCCTGGATCTGGTACGGGCCAGGGGCGTTGCGCCGCAAGCAGTCCCGGACGATCGCCTGGCCCTCGGCCACGAGGGCTCGGTCCCAGCGGTCACGATCCTGGTCGGCCAACGGCACGAGCCCGCCACCAGCGTTCGTCCGGGCCGCGCGGCGCGACTCGGCGAGCAGCATCAGCGCGAGCAGGCCGCGGACCTCAGGCTCGTCGGCCACGAGCTCGGCGAGCAGCCGGCCAAGACGGATCGCCTCGCCGCAGAGATCCGCGCGGACGAGCCCCACTCCCGAGCTGGCCGCGTAGCCCTCGTTGAAGACGAGGTAGACGACGGCCAGCACGGATTGCAGGCGGCCGGGGAAGTCGGCGCGGTCGGGCACGCGGTACGGGATGTTTGCGTCCCGGATCTTGCCCTTGGCGCGGACCAGCCGTTGCGCCATCGTCGGCTCTGGCACGAGGAAGGCCCGCGCGATCTCCGCGGTGGTCAGCCCGCCCAGCAGCCGCAGCGTGAGCGCGACCTGCGCGCCGCGGCCGAGCGCGGGGTGGCAGCACGTGAAGATCAGCCGCAGCCGCTCGTCTTGCACCGGCCCTTCATCGATCGGCTCGTTGCGGGTGGCGTGCAGCCAAGCGGCCTGGGCATGCCGGTCGGCGCGCGACCCCTCCCGCCGCAGCCGGTCGATGGCTCGATTGCGGGCGGTGGTGATGATCCAGCCGGCCGGGCTCGGCGGCAGCCCGTCGGCCGGCCATCGCTGCACGGCCGCCGTGAACGCATCCGCCACGGCCTCCTCGGCGACGTCGATGCTGCCGAAGACGCGGATCAGGACGGCCACCGCGCGGCCGTGCTCCGCGCGGAACACGCGCTCGAGCTCCGACGCGGCTGCGGAATCCAAGCCGGGATCAGTACTCGGCCACGTCCTGCAAGGGGCGCACCTCGATCGGCAGCGTGGTCGCCCGGCTCACCTTGCGCGCCCAGCGGAGCGCCGCGTCGAGGTCGGGGGCGTCGATGACGTAGAACCCGCCGATGTGCTCCTTCCCCTCGACGTAAGGGCCGTCCGTGGTCACCAGCTCCCGGTCCTGCAGCCTCACCACCGTGGCGGTGCTCGGGTCGTGCAGCCCGCGAGCGAACACCCACGCTCCAGCGGCCTTCAGCTCCTCATTCAGCACGTGTAGTTCGCGAATCACGGGCTCCAGGACCTCCGGCGGCGGTGGCCCGCCGTCGGGCTGGTAGATGCTGAGCAAGTACTGAGTCATCGGCGTTTCTCCATTGTGTCCCTCTCCGCGTTCCAGTCCCTCAACACCTACACGAACCACGAGCAGCCGGATCGACAGCGGAGGCTCGTCCGGCCGTCCTTATTTCTGCCCCGAGCCCTAACGCCTCCGGCAGATGAACACTTCGCAGTACGCTACTTGCCTTCGCGCACCGCCCTCAGGGCGATCCGATCGATCAGGCCCGGGGCGAACAGGCGCACGAAGCGCCCGAAGCGGCCGCGGGCCGACAGGACTGCGAGGCGCTGGCGCTTCTGCATGGCGTCCAGGATCAGCTGGGCGCAGCGCTCGGTGCTCATGATGCGCCCCTCCTGCATGGAGCTCTTGCCTAGAGGCTTGCCGTCGGGCCCGATCGCCCGCTTGTGGATCTCCGACACCACGAAGTCGGGCGCGACGATCGTCACTCCAACACCGGTCCCGATCAGCTCCACGCGCAGCGACTCGAAGAACCCCACCACGGCGTGCTTGCTGGCGGCATACGCCGTACGCGTCGGCACCCCGGTCAGCCCGGCCAGGCTCGCCACCGCGACGAGGAGCCCCCGCGTCTTCTTGAGATGGGGCAGGGCGTAGCGGGTCAGCTGGACGCAGGACAAGTAGTTGACGCGCATCAGGCGCTCGTAGGCGTCGAAGTCCTGGACCTCGTCGAAGCGCGCGATCATGCCGATGCCGGCGTTGTTGACGAGGCAGTCGAGGCGTCCGAACGTGGCCTCGGCGCCCTCGATCAGGAACTTGCACTCGTCGAAGTTGGTCACGTCGGTGGGGACCGGGATCGCCTCCGCGCCGAGCGCCTCGCACTCGACCGTGATCTCGGCGACGCGCGAGGCGTCGCGGGCCGCCAGCACCAGGCGCGCCTTCTGTCGCGCGAGGGCCAGCGCGAGCGCGCGGCCGATGCCCTCCGAAGCGCCCGTCAGGACCACGACCTTGCGCTGGAAGCTGGCCATCAGCGGTCGCTCCGGGGATCCCGCGGAAACTCCGGCGCGCGCCAGGTCTCGGTGCCGCCGACCACCGTGAGCAGCACCTTCGACCGGAGCAGGCGCTCCGGCGGCGGCTCGAGGATGTTCTCGGAGAGGACCACGAAGTCCGCGAGCTTGTCCACGGCCAGCGTGCCCTTGTCCTTCTCGTCGAAGCTGGCGTAGGCGCCGTCGATCGTGAAGTGCCTGAGCGCGGCCTCGACCGTGAGGCGATGCTCCGGGTACCAGCCCGCAGCGGGCGTGCCCTCCGGAGTCTGGCGCGTCACCGCGCAGTACATCCCGCGCAGCACCTCCATCGAGAAGACCGGCCAGTCGCTGCCGAAGGCCTGCCGCACGCCCGCGGCGTCGAAGAGGTTGAAGGCATTGGCGCGCGAGGCGCGCTCCGGCCCGAGCAGGACGGCGTAGTTCTCGAGGGTGGTCTTGTCGGGGTTCGCGAACAGCGCCTGGGTCGAGGCGACAACTCCGAGCTGCTTGAAGCGCGGGATGTCCGAGAGCCGCGGCACCTCGACGTGCTCGACGCGGAAGCGGCGGTCGCGCGGCCCGTTGGCCTTCTGGACGAACTCGTAGGCGTCGAGCGCCATGTTCACGGCCTTGTCTCCGATCGCGTGGAGCAGCACCTGCCAGCCGCGCTGGTCGTATTCGGCCGCGGAACGATTGACTTCGTCCTGCGTCCACATCGGCAGCCCGTTCCCTCCGCCGGCGTACGGCTCGAACATCGAGGCGGTCTTCATGTCCACGACGCCGTCGAGCATCCCCTTGGCGGCGCCGAAGCGCAGGCGCTCGCCTGGGTGCTTCAGGCGCAGCGCCTGCCACTTCTCGAAATCGTCCTCGCTCGCGTTCTTCCGGAAGGGGATCGCGAAGTAGAAGCGGACCTTGAGGCCGCCCTCGTCCAGCACGCGCTCGTACACCCCGAGCTCGTCACCAGGGAACGAGGCGTTGGTCACGGAGGTCAGCCCGTACGAAGCCGCCTGGTCGAGACGCAGCTTCAGGGCACGGTAGCGCTCCTCGGGGTTGGGCGGCGGCACCAAGGCCCGCACGAGGTCGGCCGCCGATTCCTTCAGCAGGCCGGTGGGCTCGCCCTTCGCGTCCTTCACGACGATCCCGCCCGGAGGGTCGACCGTGGCACGCGTGACGGCCGCGAGCTCGAGCGCCTTGCCGTTGACGAGCGCCGTATGGCCGTCGCGGTCGCCCAGGAACACGGGCCGCCCGGGCACCACCGCGTCCAGGAAGGCTCGGCTCGGCCCCCCTTTCGGGAACGCGCCCGCCTGCCAGCCGCGGCCCACGATCCAGGGGCTCTCGGGGTGCGTCTTCGCCCACTCGGCGATCGCCCTCTGCATGTCCTCGGCGCGATCGAGGGGCGAGAGGTCGAGCTGATCGAGGACCAGGAAGTGCAGGTGCGAGTCGATGAAGCCCGGGAACACCCAGCGCCCCTTCAGGTCGGTGATGCCGGTACCGGGGCCCGACAGGTGCGCGATCTCCAGGTCGGTCCCGAGCGCGAGGATGCGCGTGCCTCGTACGGCCAGCGCCTGGGCGGTGGGCTTGCTGGCCTCACCGGTCCAGATCCGGCCGTTCACGTAGATGAGATCCGCACGCGCGGGAGGCGGCTGTTCGCCCGCGCCCGCGGCGGGGGCGAACAGGAGCAGCGCCATCCAAGCCGCGCTACGCAACCCGCACTTCCGCGAGGGCGGCCTCCAGGATGTCGAGGCCCTCGGCCAGCTGCGCGTCGTCGACCACCAGCGGCATCAGCGTGCGGATGATGTTGCCGTAGGTGCCCGCGGTGATCATGACCAGGCCGCGCTCGTACGCTCGCTTCGCGATCGCGTTCGTCTCGTCCTTGGCGGGACCCCTCGTGCCACGGTCCTTCACCAGCTCGATCGCCCACATCGCGCCCACGCCGCGGACATCGCCGACGATCGGGAAGCGCTCGCCCCACGTCCGCGCACGAGCGGCGAAGGCCTCGCCGATGCTCCGCGCGCGGGCCAGGATCTCCCCTTTCTCCATCTGGTCGAGGACCGCGTGGGCCGCGGCGACCGCGACTGGATTGCCGCCGAACGTTCCGCCCAGTCCGCCGACTCCCGGCGCGTCCATGACCTCCGCCCGGCCCGTGATGGACGACAGCGGCAGGCCGCCCGCGATCGACTTCGCAGCGATCAGGATGTCGGGCACGACGCCGGTGTGCTCGATGGCGAACAGCGTGCCGGTGCGCCCGAAGCCGGTCTGCACTTCGTCGGCGATGAGCAGGATGCCGTGGCGAGCCGTGATCTCGCGCAGCTTGGGCAGGAACTCCCTCGGCGGCACCACGAAGCCGCCCTCGCCGAGCACCGGCTCGAGGATCACCGCCGCGACGTCCTCGACGGCCACGTAGCGCTTGAAGTAGTCCTCGAGCGCGTCGGCGCAGGACACCCCGCAGGACGGATACGCGAGATGGTACGAACAGCGGTAGCAGTATGCATAGGGCAGGCGATAGATCTCCGGCGCGAAGGGGCCGAAGCCGGCCTTGTACGGATGCACCTTCGAGGTGAGGCTCATCGCGAGCAGGGTGCGGCCGTGGAAGCCGTCCTCGAATGCGATCACGGCCTCGCGGCCGGTCGCGGCCCGTGCGATCTTGATGGCGTTCTCCACGGCCTCGGCGCCGGAGTTGGCGAACAGCGTCTTCTTCCGGTGAGCGCCGGGGACCTTGGCGTTGAGGCGCTCGGCCAGCGACACGTAGCCCTCGTAGGGCGTGACGTGGAAGCAGGCGTGGGTGAAGCGCTCGAGCTGCGCCTTCGCGGCCGACATCACCCCCTCGTTCCGGTGGCCGACGTTCACGCAGCCGATGCCCCCCGCGAAATCCAGGAGGCGGTTGCCGTCGACGTCGGTGAGCAGCGCGCCGTCGCCTTCCTTGACGAAGATCGGAGTGGCGTTGTAGGGTCCGCGCGGCACGGCCGCCTCGCGACGCGCGAACAGCTCGCGCGAGCGGGGCCCGGGGATCTCGGTCTTCAAGGCGATCGCGGTCATGGGAACCTCATCTCGTCGTTTCGTGGCCGTGCTGGGCGGCGCCGGCGCCATGGGCCGCGCGACCGTCTTCGATCTCGCCCGCTCGGGCGTGCGGGTGTTGCTGCTCGACGCGGACCCCGCGGCGGCGCGGCGCATCGCCCGACGCTACG
>DATFEN010000340.1:0-13423 GCA_035251085.1 Vicinamibacteria bacterium
CTTCCGCCGCGGCCGCGGCGGTCGCGTAGTAGCGCACGTTCGCGCGCTTCGGGCTGGGCACCGGGCAGATCGGCCGGCAATAGATCCCGGTCGACGTGACCGCGATGAAGAACTTCCCGTCGAAGCGGGGATCGCGGCTGACGCGCGCGCGGTCCAGAGCATTGCGGTCGAGACCGAGGATCGGCTGCATGGCTGTCACGACGATACGCCGAGACGTGGCTACGGACTAGCCGTTTTCGGACACGGAGCCGCTGGCGACGAACCGGGACGAGGGACGCGGCGCTTTACTCGGACGTCTGGAGGCGCGTGATGCGGAATTGGCTCTTCGCGTTCAGCTGCCTCTCGGCGGCGGCCGGTACAGCGCTCGCCGAGGAGGCGAAGTTCTGCTACGCCGAGCACGGCTGAGTAGCGGTCAGCGCGCCTCGTTCCGATCGTAGACGAGGCTCGCCTCGAGCGGCATCTTGAGGAGCTTCTGCTCCAGTCGCAGCGCGTACGTGAGCTGGTTGCGTGCGGGCACCAGGGTCAGAGCCTCGGTGAACTTGCCCTCCTTGCCCTTCGACTCGAGCACGAGCTGCCCGCCCTGAAAACGCGCCTGGCGTGTGACCTTGTCGCCGGTCATCGCGCTGGTCCCCGCGCTCGCGCGCGTCAGATTGAAGATGCGGACGCCGGATTCGCCGTGGATCGTCTTCACCTCGCGCTCGTTCTGCTCGATCTCCACCGCCTGCAGCGCGGGAACCGTGGCCAGCAGGAACTCGCGGACGCCCACGCGCTGCCCCTCGCTGAAGCTCGTGCCCCACGGGATCCATGTCTCGGCGGCCCAGCTCGGGCCGCCGCTCATGTACTGGGATCCCGCCGCGGCGTCGATCTTCGCCACGAGGTCATCGCTCAGCTCGCGGTTCAGCTTCCAGACCCCCGACAGATTCGGAGCCTCCTCGGCTGCGCTCGCGCCCGAGGCGACGCCCGATGCGACGATCACGAGTACCGCGGCGAGACGAGCGAGCATGGGCGGCCTCCTCCAGGACGGGGGAACGCCTTCTATCCTACCGCCACTCATCGGAAGTTCATTCGCGCGTGGAAACCGATGATGTGCCCTGCGTCAGCCGCAGCAGTTCCGCCTCGGCCGCGATCACCGCGAACGGGGCCCAGTCCGGTGAGCTCGCGAGGCGCTCGAACGTCTCGCGGGCTTTCTGCCTCTCGCCGTTCACGAGCCAGTAGAAGCCGGCGCCGTAGAGCCTCGTGGCCCCCGAGAGCGAGCCGTCGCCGGTCACGAGCTCGTCGACGTTCTTCTCGCCCTTGAACACGAGCAGTCGATCCAGGTAGTCCTGATCCTCGATCACGCGTAGATCGGCCCGGATCGGCTGGAGCGCTGCCGCGGCCTCCTTCTCGCGCCCGAGCCGCTTCAACGTCATCCAGAGCCAGTTCGTGGTCGCCACGAGCCGGTCGGAGCTGCCCTTCGACACCCCCATGCAGGAGCGGTACGCGGCGAGCGCGTTCTCGAAGTCGCCCTTCAGGTAAAGGGCGAGACCGAGGTGGTAGTGGATGTTGAACTGCAGCGTGCTCGTCGGGATGCCCTGCGCGTTCGGCAGCCCGTCCGGCTCCACTTCGTCGGGCTTGCCCGCGACCATCGCCGCGGCCCGGGACAAGTCGGCGATCGCGTTGTCGAGCTCGCGCAGCGTGATGTAGCGGTGGCCACGGTGGCGGAGGAAACGCGGGTCCTCGGGGAACTTCGCCGCGCCCCGTGCATAGATCGCGATCGCCTCGCGGAAGCGACCGAGGTATGCGGTCCGCCGGCCGAGCCAGATGATGTTGTCGGCCGCGTCGGGATCCCTCGTGAAGTCGGCAGTGGCCTTCGCGAGCTTTTCCTCGAAGTCCTTGCGCGTCTCGGCGCTCAGCGAGACCTCCGGGAGCGCGCGCCCGAGCAAGGACGTCGCCACCGTGCCGGCGTCCTTCTTGGGAGCCGCCGGCTTCAGGTAGCGGTCGTACCAGTCCAGGTACCGCTGCAGCACGTCCTTGCGAAAGCTCGGCGTCGCGATCTCGTGATACTCGTCGGGGTAGATCACGAGCTCCGTGGCCACGCCGCGCCGGCGCAGCGCCTGGTACAGCAGCTCGGAATTGACGAGCGGCACGCGCATGTCGGCCGAGCCGCACATCACGAGCGTCGGCGTGCTCACCTTCTCGATGTCGTAGAGCGGCGACAGCCGGTTCCACAGCTCGCTCGCCTTCCAGGGCAGGCCGAGCTCGGTCTCCCACCAGTACTGGAGGTCGTCGGTGCCGTAGTTCGCCTGCATGAGCGTGCCGCTCGCTCCGGCGACGGCGGCCTTGAAGCGGGCCGTCTTCGTGATCGCGTAGTTCGTGAGATAGCCGCCGTAGCTCCAGCCGCCCACCCCGAGCCGCTCGGGGTCGCCGATGCCTCGCGCGATCACGTCGTCGACCGCGGCCAGGCAATCCGCGAGGTCCTTGTTGCCCCAGTCGGCCCAGATCGCGCGGCCCCACGCCTTTCCATAGCCGGTCGAGCCGCGGTAATTCGGCGAGACGACCGCGTATCCCTGGGACGCCAGGAAGAGCCGGCGCAGATCGAAGGATGCGTCGGTCTGCAATTGCGGCCCGCCATGGGGATACAGCACGACGGGGAGCTTCGTGCCGGCCTGGTAGTCGGGCGGGAGCCACAGGAAGTAATCGACGCTCGCGCCGTCCTGGGCCCTGGCCTGCAGGTGCCGCACCTCTCCGAGCCGCAGGCTCTTCACGAGCGCGTCGTTCGTGGTCGTCAGGCGCCGCGGGCCGGAGGGCGCGAGCGCGAAGATCTCCGGCGGCGCATGCGGTTCGCTGTCGAGGAACACGATCTCGCCCTTCGGGCCCACGTCGAAGTCCGTGACGGAGCGCTCGCCAGGCACGATCCGCTCGACCGGGCCTCCGAGAAGCGGCACGCGCGCCAGGTGCTGGTTGCCGCCCTCCTCCACGACGAGCAGCACCGCGCGGCCGTCCGCCGTGAAGCGCGGAGCCTCGGCCACGTTGCGGTCGACCTCCTTCGTGAGCGCTCGGCTCGGCCCGCCCGCCACGGGCGCGACCGCCACGTAGTTCGAGGTGTAGATCGTGTCCTCGCGCTCGGGCCCCTGCTCGATGAACGCGACGAGGCGCCCGTCGGGGGAGAAGGCCGGCGCGGTCTGTGCCGCCGCGGTGGCGGCCAGCGCGACCGGCTTCGCGCCGGGCCGCGGCTCGATCAGGAAGATGTCGCTGTTCTCGTTCGCGTCCGGCTCCTCGGTGTGATTGCTGACGAACGCGATGAGGCGGGCGTCGGGCGACCAGGCGGGCGCCGAGACGTCGTGCGGACCGGAGGTGAGCGCCGCGCTCGACCTGGTTCGGAGGTCGTACACGTGGAGCTGGGAGCGCAGCTCGGTCAAGTAGCCCTCGCCGTCGCTCTTGAACTTCAGGCGCCGCGTCACGATCGGGCGGGGCTTCCTCTTGTCCTTGGCGTCCTCCTCGCCGCTCTCGGGCTCGTCCGGATCGGCGTCGGAGACGATCAGCGCGAGCCGGGTGCCGTCCGGCGACCAGGCGAGCGCAGACACGCTGCCCTTGAAGCTCGTCAGGCGCTGCGCCTCGCCGCCCTGGCGATCGAGCAGATAGACCTGGGTCTTCTTCCCCTCGCGTCCCGACAGGAACGCGAGATAGCGCCCATCCGGGCTCCACTTCGGCCGCGACTCCGACTTGGGGCTCGAGGTCAGCCGCACGGCGTCGCCTCCGGCGAACGGCACCATCCAGATGTCCTTGTTCGACTCGTCCTTCGCGATGTCCACGCGCTCGACGCTGTACGCAACCCACTTGCCATCGGGGCTGAGCTGGGGAGCCTCGACGTCCTGGAGCGCGAGGACGTCATCGATCGTGACGGGACGCGGCTCCGCGCCCGCGATGGCGGCGAAGCAAAGCAACGGCAGAGCGCGACGGAGCATGGTCACCTCGAGAGACGCTATTATCGCCGCCGTGCTCTGCTCTTTCCTGGCGCTCGCCCTGCTCGCGGCTCCCGATGCTCCCTGGGGCGACCTCGCGGTCGAGCTGCTGACGCGCTATCTGCAGGTCGACACCACGAACCCGCCCGGAAACGAGCTGCGGGCGGCGCAGTTCCTGAAGGAGGTGCTCGAGAAGGAGGGGATCGCGGTCACGCTCGACGAGTTCGCGCCCGGCCGCGCGAACCTCATCGCCGTGCTGTCCGGCAGCGGAAGGAAGCGCCCGATCGCCTTGATGAACCACACGGACGTGGTGCCCGCCGATCCCGCGCGCTGGTCGGTGCCTCCGTTCGCGGGCGCCATCAAGGACGGCCGCATCTACGGCCGCGGCGCCGTGGACATGAAGGGCGAGGGCATCGTCCAGCTCGTCGCGTTCCTGCGCTTGAAGCGCGAGAACGCTCGCCTCGACCGCGACGTGATCTTCCTCGCGACCGCGGACGAGGAGGACGCCTTCGGCGGGATCGAGCGCGTGCTGTGGCCTGAGGGCTGGCGCGAGCGCGTTCTGGCGGCGGAGTACCTGCTGACCGAGGGCGGAGAGAATCGCGTGGGCGCCGATGGCAAGCCGCTCTACTTCGGCATCCAGACCGCGCAGAAGTCGCCGTTCTGGCTGAAGCTCGAGACCACGGGGGAGCCGGGCCACGGGTCGCGTCCACTCGCGAACGCGGCGCTCAACCGGCTGATCCGCGCACTCGAACGCGTCCGTGCCTGGCGGACGGAGCTGCGGGCGCTACCCTCGGTGGCCAAGTTCTTCCGCGATCAGGCTCCGCGCATGACGGGACCCGAGGCCGAGTGGTACAAGGACATCGCGAAGGCAATCGCCGACCCCGAGGCCGCCCGGGCGCTCTACGACGGCGATCCGAGCCTCTCGTCGCTGCTGCGCGATTCCGTGTCGATCACGGTCGTGAAGGCGGGCTACAAGACGAACGTGATCCCCGGCAGCGCCATGGCCGAGCTCGACGTGCGGCTGCTGCCAGGGACGGAGCCCGAGGCGTTCCTCGCGAAGCTTCGCGCCGTGATCGACGACGCGTCGGTCACGATCACGCCGATCGGGGCCGTGCGGCCGCCCGCCGAGAGCCGCATCGACACCGAGCTGTTCACGCTCATCGAGCGCGTCGTGGGCGCGCATCATCCCGGCATCCCCATCACCACCAAGATGGGCACCGGCGCTACCGAGAGCTCGCTGCTCCGTCCTCTCGGCGTGACCTGCTACGGCTTCACGCCGCTCCTGCTCACGACCGCCGAGGACGCCTCGCAGCACGGCGACGACGAGCGCGTGCCCCTCGCGACGCTGAAGGAGTCGGTGGGCATCTTCTACGACGTCATCGCGGGGATCGCCCGCGCCCAATGACGGCCTTGCTGCTCGTCGCACTCGGCAGCTGCGCCGCGGGCCTCCCGTTTCCGCTCGAGGACGGCGGGTTCTGGATCTACCGCGAGGCGTACTCCGAGCAGCGCGGCGGCCTCGACTCCATCACCGAGGAGGAGACGCGCTTCGTCGTGCGACGCTCGCCGGCGCACGTGTTCGTGGTGCAGAAGGGCGGCGCCGATCCGGCCGGAACGGTGCCCGTCGAATCGGGCGACGGCTACCTGCGCCTCGGACCGTGGACGGGCGACGAGGCGCTCCCCGTGCCCCTGCAGGTGGGCCGGAGCGGCCCGGCGGAGGACGGCCGCAGCGCTTGGATGGTCGAGGCCGAGGAGGAGGTGAACGTCCCCGCCGGCGTCTTCACCGCGTTTCGTTGCGCGCTGCGCACGTGGCGGACGGAGTCGCTGCTCTGGATCGCGACAGGGGTTGGCGTCGTGAAGGAGACGATCGGCGCGCCAGGGCGCCGGCCCGAGATCGAGAGGGTGTTGTTGAGCGCGTCGACGCTCCGCGCTCAACGCTGACGGGCGAAGCTTTCGTTGCGACTCTGCACAGGTGGTTTCTGTGCTCTCTGAGGCTTCTGGGGCCGGCGCATCAACTCATCCGCTCTTGCTCTTCGCGACAGCGCGCGTTGTTCCGCGAGCGGCCGTGGCCGCGCAGGCCTTGGCCGGGTGGGCCGCGTGCAGCGGGGCGGACGTCGCCGCGCCGGCCGTGCGATCCTGCGCAGAAACGGCCGTGCGGACGGCGACCCTTGCGCTGTACCAGAGTAGATCCGGGGAGGTGTAGAGCGCATTCCTGGTCACCGCCACGCCGACTTCGCGCTGCGCCACCGTGACCTTGTCCGCCACGTGGGCGCGGAGCTCGATGTTGCGGAAGACGCGGGCCGGGACCCTCACGTTGAAGCCGTTGCCCGCCAGCTCGCGAAGCTGCGCCAGCACCTTCTCGGGATCCATCGCCACGCCGCACTTCGAGAAGCGGTCCTGCTCGCGGAGCCGCGCCCGCACCGCGTCCCAGGAGCCGGGCGACAGGTCCAGCTTGATCCTGAAGTCGCGGCTGAAGGCCGGTCTCGCGATGAGGGTCCGATCGGTAGCGTCCAGGGCGAACGTGCCGCGGACCGGATACGCTTCGGGCGTGACGGTCCCATCGATCTCCTGGGTCAATTCGAAGTCGCGACAGACCAGGTTGGCGATGCCGCGCGAATCCCAGTTGAAGTCGACGCGCGCGCGGCCCTGGCCCTGTTCCAGATGGACCGGGAACGCGAGAGCCACTCGGTTCCCGTCGAGGAAGCCCACCTCCGGCTCGCCGGCGCGCAGCACTCCATTCACCTCGTGGATGCTCAGGCTCACGGTCCAGTCGCCTGCTCGGATGCGGCCCAGGAACGTGTCCTTCGTGAGCGTGCCTTGCCTCACGACGTCGATGTCGCCCAGGCGCAGATCGACGCGATCGAAATAGCGCTTCGCCACCTCGCGGATCACGCCCAGGGCGAAATCGGCGCGCACGGCCATCGCCAGATCGCCCTTCACACGAATCGCCTCGCGCAAGAACGGATCGTCCGCAACGAGGTCCTCGAGTCGCTCGTGGCGCTCGCGATGCTTTCGTTCCAGCGCGGCCACGCGGTGGCCCGGCTTGTCCGCCGGCACGCGTGGAGCGCTGAGCTGGGGCAGCGACGTGGAGCGAGCGCGCGGCACGGCATCGCTGCTCGCGGCCATCGAGATGAAGAGCTTGCCGTGCAGCGCAGTGACCTCCAGCACGTGGAGTCGCATGGGGACGCTCGCGGGCTCGATGCGCACGGGGCCGCGCGGCCCCACCGCCGGCACCTGGAACGTATGCTCCTGGCTGACGGGAATCTGCAGAGCGGAGCCGAGCACCGCGAAGGCCTCCAGCTCGGTCTTGCCCAGCTCCTCCACGAGGTCCGCGGCTGCCCGCGCCTCGACCATCACGTCCACCCGTCGCGCCTCCACCGCCACGACGTTGATCCGCGCTTCGAGGACCTCGGACGTCGGCTGCGCCCGCAGCACCTCGAGGTCGCCGAAGACGCTGATGTCCGCGAAGACCTCGCTCTCGACACCCGCGAGGCTCGCGCGCCCGTCCAGCCGGATCAGCGCAAAGCCGTCCTCGAACTCGACCGCCGCGTCCGTGACGCGGACTCGATAGCGCTCCGCGATGAGGTGTTCCATCGGAACCAGCGCGAGCAGCAGCGACCTCACCAGCTTTCGGTCCACGATGACCGCCGCGCGCTGGCCGCTCAACGGAACGAGCGGGCCCTTCTCGGCGCGCGATATCAGCGCCTCGACTCCCTGGATCTGGCGGAGGAGTAGGGCCTCGCGTGCCGCGAGCCTCGCCTCGGTCCGCGTCCGAAAGAGCGTATGCGAGAGGGCTCGAAGGGAGGGCGCGATTCGGCTGCGCCCCCAGAAGCCTGTCGCCAACACCGCCGCCGCCAGAACGGTGAGGAGCACGAGAAGCATCGGCCTCGTGCGAGGCCGAACCGTCCTCGGGTGCTTGCCTTGTCTGTGCTGTTGGCTCAGAGCAATCCCCCAGCGACGAGAAAGCAAGCGATGTGCCGGAAAAAAGCCTTACTCGGCGCGGGTCTTTGGCGAGGCCCCGGTGCGGCCGCCTCCCCATTTCTACAAACACACGAGGCTTGATATCTTCCGCGTTTCGACCGTGACGATCAGAACGCGCATCGCGCCGAGCCCCACGGGGGACCCGCACGTCGGCACCGCCTACGTGGCGCTCTTCAACTACGCCCTGGCGCGGCGTGCGGGCGGGCAGTTCCTGCTCCGCATCGAGGACACCGACCGCCAGCGCAGTCATCCGGCGAGCGAGCGGATGATCTTCGAGGCGCTGCGCTGGCTCGGGCTGTCGTGGGACGAGGGCCCGGACGTCGGAGGGCCGTTCGGTCCGTACCGGCAGAGCGAGCGCTCCGCGATCTACCGACAGCACGCCGAGATCCTGGTGGCGAAGGGCGCCGCGTATCCGTGCTTCTGTACGCCCGAGCGTCTGGCCTCGCTCCGGGAGGAGCAGAAGAGGAACAAGGCCGCGGTCCTCGGATACGACGGGTTGTGCCGGCGCCTGGATCCGGGGGACGCCGAGAAGCGACGTGCCGCGGGCGAGGTCCACGTGATCCGGCTCTCCATGCCGGACGCCGACTCGATGGTCGTCAGCGATCTGCTCCGCGGCGAGCTGAGCTTCGAGCGCCCGCAGATGGACGACCAGGTCCTGCTCAAGAGCGACGGCTTCCCGACCTACCACCTCGCGAACGTCGTGGACGACCACCTGATGGAGGTCAACCGCGTGGTGCGCGCCGAGGAGTGGCTCTCGTCGCTGCCCAAGCACTTCCGCCTCTACGAGGCGTTCGGTTGGGAGCGGCCGCTCTTCTGTCACCTGCCGCTGCTCCGCAACGCCGACAAGTCGAAGATCTCGAAGCGCAAGAACCCCGTGAGCCTGAACCACTATCGGCGCGCCGGCTTCCTCCCCGAGGCGATGCTCAACTTCCTCGCCCTGATGAGCTACTCGATGCCGGACGAGCGCGAGGAGTTCAGCCTGAACGAGTTCGTCGAGGCCTTCGACCTCGGGCGCATCTCGCTGGGTGGCCCGGTCTTCGACCTCGAGAAGCTGACCTGGCTGAACGGACGCTACTTGCGGCGGCTTTCGACCGAAGCGACGATCGCGCGCCTGCGCGATCACCTGCTCGGCAGCGCATACCTTGCCGAGGTGATCCCGCTGTGCCGCGAGCGCGTCGATACCCTGGAGGGCTTCTACGACTATGCGGCGTTCTTCTTCCAAGGCGAGTTGAGCTACGACGCCGACGCGAAGGGTGCGATGACCCCGTCCGGCCGGAAGGCCGCCGACACGGCTCGCCTGCTCCGCGGCCTCGTCGAGGAGCACGTCGACCCGCTCCTCGAGTGGACGGCGGCGAGCGTCGAGGCCGCGCTCAAGGCCTGCGCGGAGCAGGCCGGCTGGCCGGCGAAGGACGTCTTCATGACGGCCCGCGTCGCCGTCACCGGCCGCTCAGCGACCCCTCCGCTATTCGAAACGATGGCCGTGCTGGGCAAGGAGATCTGCCGCCGCCGGCTGCGTCGCGCGGCCGAGGTGCTCAAGTGAACGACGCGAAGCCGCCGGAAGGCTCGCCCGAGGAGCCCCTCGACTTCATCCGAGAGATCGTGCGGGCCGACATCGCCTCGGGCCGGCATGCGAGCGCGGTCACGCGCTTCCCGCCCGAGCCCAACGGCTACCTCCACGTCGGCCACGCGAAGTCGATCTGCCTCAACTTCGGGATCGCTCAGGAGTTCGGCGGCCGTTGCCACCTGCGCTTCGACGACACGAACCCGACCAAGGAGGAGCAGGAGTACATCGACGCGATCGAAGCGGACGTGCGCTGGCTCGGCTTCGACTGGGGAAAGCACCTCTACCACGCTTCGGACTACTTCCAGCAGCTGTACGACTGGGCGGTGCTCCTCATCAAAGCGGGCAAGGCCTACGTGGACGACCTTTCGGCCGACGAGATCCGCGAGTACCGCGGCACGCTCACGGAGCCGGGGCGGAACAGCCCGCACCGGGAGCGTTCGGTCGCGGAGAACCTCGAGCTGTTCGAGCGCATGCGCCAGGGCGAGTTCCCGGACGGCAGCCGCGTGCTGCGCGCGAAGATCGACATGGCGGCCGGCAACATCAACCTGCGCGACCCGGTCATGTACCGGATCCTGCACGCGAGCCATCCTCGCACCGGAGACGCCTGGTGCCTGTACCCGACCTACGACTACGCCCACGGGCAGAGCGACGCCCTCGAGGGCATCACGCACTCGATCTGCACCCTGGAGTTCGAGGACCACCGGCCGCTCTACGACTGGTTCGTGGAGAACCTGCCGGTGCCGTCGCGGCCGCGCCAGTACGAGTTCGCGCGCCTCAACCTCACGCATACGGTGCTCTCGAAGCGTTTCCTGCTGCGCCTCGTGAACGAGAAGCGCGTGCGCGGCTGGGACGACCCGCGCATGCCGACGCTCTCGGGCATCCGTCGGCGCGGTTTCCCGCCCGAGGCGCTGCGCCTGTTCGCCGACATCATCGGCGTGGCGCGCCGCGAGAGCGTCGTGGACTACGCAGCGCTCGAGTACTGCGTGCGTCAGGTGCTCAACAAGAGCGCCGAGCGGCGCATGGCGGTGCTCCGGCCCTTGAAGGTCGTGCTCACCAACTACCCAGAGGCGCAGGTCGAGGAGTTCGAGGCCCACAACAACCCCGAGGATGCCGCGGCGGGCACGCGCAAGGTTCCGTTCACGCGCGAGCTCTTAATCGAGCGCGAGGACTTCATGGAGGAGCCGCCGAAGAAGTTCTATCGGCTGGCTCCGGGCCGCGAGGTGCGCCTGCGGTCGGCGTACTTCATCAGCTGCCAGGAAGCGGTGAAGGACGCCCGTGGCCAGATCGTGGAGCTGCGCTGCACGTACGACCCCGCCACGCGCGGCGGCGGCGCGCCCGACGGCCGTTCGCCCAAGGCGACGCTGCACTGGGTTTCGGCGGCGCACGCGGTCTCCGCCGAGGTACGCCTCTACGATCATCTCTTCGTGCGGCCCGATCCCGGCGCCGAGCGGGATCTCCTGGACGACCTGAACCCGAAGTCCGAGGAGGTCCTGACGGGCTGCCGGCTCGAGCCCTCGCTGGCGGGCCTGCCTGCCGGAGCGCGCGTTCAGTTCGAGCGGCTCGGGTACTTCTGCGTGGACGAGGACTCGGCTCCGGGAAGTCCCGTCTTCAATCGCACCGTGACCCTGCGCGACACGTGGGCGAAGGTCCAGAGGAAGGGCGGGTAGCGCACTCTCATTCCGGCCGTGCCCTGAAGCTCGTGAGTCGCAACGCGTAGTTGAGCGGGGGGTCCCAGACGAGGCGTCGCGACGTCGCGACCGCCTCAGGCTGGATCACGAGCGGGATCGCCGAGCGCTGCTCCGCGGCGCGTAGCCCCGCGGCGCGCAGCAGCTGGGCGCGTTCGTGCTCGTGGCGGCTCCCACGGGCGCGCTCGATCAGCGCATCCAGTTCTGGATCCGAGAGGCCCGTCGCGTTCGCCGTGCCCAGCCGCCCCGCCTGCGGCGTGTGGAAGAGCTGTCCCAGCGCGTCGCCCGCCTCGCCGGTCTCGAACGCCCAGCCGAGCAGGTGGAAGTCCGAGCCCCCGGAATCGAGCAGGCGGAAGAACTCGACCTTGTCGACGGCGGCGACCGTGACGCGGATTCCGACGAGCCCGAGCTGTCGCCTCACTTCGTCGAGCAGCTCCACGTCGCGCACGTAGCGGTTCGTCGGGCCGTCGAGGCGGACCTCCAAGCCGTCCGGGTGGCCGGCATGGGCCAGGAGCGCCCGCGCCCGGGCTCGGTCCGGCGGCGTCGCCGCAAGCTGCGGATCGTAGCCGACGACGCGAGGGTGGATCATCTGGCGCGCCACTTCCGCGTGCCCGCCGTAGACACGCGCCACCAGCTCGTCGCGGTCGATCGCGAGATCGATGGCCTGGCGCACCCGCGGATCGTGCAGCGGTCCGTGCGAGACGCGCAGGCAGAGGAACAGCAGGCGGTTGCCCGAGCCGCGGTAGACCGTCACGCGCGGGTCCTGCTCGAGCTCGCTCAAGCGTTCGAGGGGCACCTGTTCCACCGCGTCGAGATCGCCCCGCAGCAGGCGGGCCACACGTTCCCCCCCGTCCGGCACCACCACGAACCGGCCGCGTTCGACGGCGGGCGACGCGCCGTAGTAATGGGGATTCCGAACCAGCGCGAGCTCGCGCCCGGGCTGCCAGCTCTCCAACCGGTAGGGGCCTGCCCCGACCGGCGGCACCGGGTCCCTCTCCAGAGCCTCTGCCGGCAGCACGAAGCCGCGGGACAGCTCGTGCGGAAGCACGAGATGCGGGACCTTCGTCTCGATCTCGACGCGTTGCTCGTCGAGCGCACGCGCGGAGCGGATGGCCTGCAGCGAGTCGCGATTCGCCCAGCCGTACTTCAACGCGGCGTTCAGCGACGCCGCCACGTCCCGCGCCGTCAGGGCCCGGCCGTCGGAGAACCGGAGGCCGCGGCGCAGCTGGAAGACGTAGCTCGTGTCGCTCGGGGTCTCCCAGCCATCCGCGAGGGCCGGCACGAGGCGCAGGCTTTGGTCGAGGGTGGTGAGGCCCTCGAAGATGTGCATGTTCATCCAGATCGTGAAGCCCTCGTTGATGATCGGGGGGTTCGGATAGATGCCCGTGATGTCCGCGCGGATGCCGATGCTGATCGACAGCGAGGCGTCGGCGGCGGGCCGGCTGCCAGGCGCGCAGGCCAGGAGCGTGCCCACGCCGACTGCGAGAAGGGCCGTCCTCGGTGGCATGGCGTATTGTGCGTCGATCGCGTCGCGACCCCGCAGCTTCCGGGGAGGCCGGGCCTTGGACGTCGCTCAGGTCTTGGGCCCGCCCAGCTCTCCCGCGCGCACGCTGGCGATCTCGACGGCGCGCGACAGCACCGAGCGGATCCGGCCGTCCTCGAGGGCGAGGATCCCCGCGATCGTGCAACCGGCCGGGGTCGTGACGTCGTCCTTGAGGGCGGCAGGATGGCGGCCGGACGCGAGCACCATGGCCGCCGCGCCGAAGACCATCTGCGCCGCCATCTCGATCGCCACCTGGCGCGGGAGGCCGCGCGCCACGCCGCCGTCGGCGAGCGCCTCGATCATCACGAACACGAAGGCGGGACCGGAGGCGCTGAGCCCGGTCACGGTGTCCATGTGCTTCTCCTCCAGCTCGGCCACGCGTCCGAGGGGAGCGAACAGCTTGCGGGCCAGCGCGATGTGACCGTCGCCGGCATGGGGCCCGCGGGAGAGCACCGTCATGCCCTGTCCGATCGCGCAGGGCGTGTTGGGCATGGCGCGGATGATCGGCACGCTGTCGCCCAGCACGTCCGCGATCGCCTCGGTCTTCACGCCGGCCGCGATCGAGATCACGAGCGCGCCGCGCTTGAGGGCGCGCGCCTCGACGAGAGCGCGGCACACCGGCAGGATGTTCATCGGCTTCAAGGTCAGCACCACTACTTCCGCGCGCGCGGCCGTGGCGGCGTTGTCGGTGCCGGCCTTGATCCCGTGCTCG
>DATFEN010000344.1:0-17279 GCA_035251085.1 Vicinamibacteria bacterium
GAGATGGTAGAGGCGGCGGAGCTCGTGCGCTTCTCGAACTCTGGCACGGAAGCCGTGATGGCGGCGCTCCGCCTGGCTCGCGGAGTGACGGGCCGCGACGGATACGTGATCCTCGAAGGCTCGTACCACGGGCTGTTCGACGCCGTGATGTGGCAGGCGGACGTCGAGGGCCTCGCGGACGTGAACGACGAGCCCATCTACCTGCCATTCGGCAAGGGCGTGCCGGCTCTCGCGCGCGAGCTTTGCTTTCCCGTGCCGTACAACGACGCGAACCGCCTCGAGGACGTGCTGCGCCGTCACCACGACCGCATTGCGGCGGTGCTCATCGAGCCGATCCTTGGCAGTTGCTGCGGCATCCCATCGACACCCGCGTTCTTCCGGGCCGTGCGTGAGCTGGCGAGCCGTTACGACGTGCTGATGATCGTCGACGAGGTGAAGACGGGGTTCCGTGTCGCCCGCGGCGGCGCCCAGCAGCTCTACGGCGTGCGCGCCGACATCTGCACGGTGGCGAAGGCGATGGCCAACGGCTATCCGATCGCGGCGATCGGGGGCCGCGAGGACCTGATGCGGCACTACGGTGGTGGACAGGTGACGCACGGTGGCACGTATACGGCCGGCGGAATGGCGCTGGCCGCGGCCGAGCGCACCTTGACCATCCTGCGCGATACGGACGCCCTCGAGCGCGTCGAAGGCTATGGGCGCCGGCTGCAGGAAAGGATGGGTCGGGCGCTGAGCGCGCGAGGCATCCCGCATTGCTTCGCGGGCCACCCGAGCATGGGCGGGCTCTTCTTCCGCGACACCGCGCCGACGAACTACCGCGACTGGAAGCTTTCCGACTACACCTTCTACGACACCCTGGCCCAGCACCTGATCGAGAACGGCGTGCTGTGCGAGCCGGACTCTCGTGAGCCGTGGTTCATCTCGGCCGCCCACGACCAGGCGTGCCTCGAGCGGACGCTGGCCGTCTTCGAGGAAGGCGTGGACGCGACCCTTCGCCAGCTCGGTCACAGCGCGGTCCAGGCCTGATGGCCGGCGCGCCGGCCAAGGCCACGCTGCTTCAGCTCGTCTTCATGATCTATACCGCGATCTGCGGCGGAGCCTACGGCCTCGAGCCGATGGTGTCGGGCTCGGGGCCGGGAGTCGCGCTGCTGACGCTGATCCTGCTTCCCATCTTGTGGGCCACCCCGATGGCGCTCGCGTGTGCCGAGCTGTCCTCGACGCACCCCGTCGAAGGCGGCTACTACCGCTGGTCGCGTCAGGCCTTCGGAGACCTGGTCGGGTATCTGACCGGCTTCCTGACCTGGATCGCGCTCTTCGCGACCAACGCGCTCTACGTCGTCCTCTTCGTCGGCTATCTCGAGCGCTGGATCCCGCACATGACGCCGGGCCTGCGTTTCGTCATCGGCACTGCGCTCGTCTGGTCCTGCGTCCTGCTCAACTGGCTCGGCATCCGCCTGGTCGGCACCAGCTCCGTGGTCATGATGGGCTTCGTGCTGGTGCCGTTCGCGCTGCTCACGGCGCTCGGGCTGCTGCAGTGGCGCTTCAATCCCTTCGCGCCCTTCACGGCCCCGGGACAGACGACGTCCCTGGCTTTCACGAGCGGCCTGCTCGTGGCCTTCTGGCTCTACTCCGGCTACGAAAAGCTCTCCGTGCTGGCCGAGGAGGTCGAGGAACCGCAGCGGGCGTTTCCGCGTGCTCTCGCGATCGCCGTTCCGCTCTCCGCCGCCAGCTACGTCCTGCCTCCGCTGGTCGGCCTCGCCGCCAATGGCGATTGGTCGGAATGGGGCGACTTCCACTTCACGGCGTCCGCCCACAAGATCGGCGGCGCCTGGCTCTCGGCGCTGATGGCGTTCGGGGGCCTGGTCAGCAATGCGGGGCTGCTGCTCGTGACCATGACGGGGCAGTCGCGCATGCCGATGGTGCTGGCGCACGACGGCCTCTTCCCCCGGGCCCTCGCTCGCGTCAGCCGGCGCTTCGGCACGCCGAGCGTGTCGCTCGCGCTCGGGGGCGTCGTGCTCACGCTGCTGGCACTGTTCCCGTTCGCGAACCTGATCAGCCTGTACGGAACCGTTCAAGCGCTCGCGTATCTGTTGATCTATGCCGCCCTGCTCAAGCTGCGGCGCGCACCGAGCGCGACGCCGGACGCCTTCCGCGTGCCCCTGGGCTCGATCGCGTTCGGTGCGCTGATGGTCCCGGGGGCCCTGCTGCTCGTCGCGGTCGTCGCCTTGGGCCTGTACCGCGAGATCTGGAAGGCCGGGGAGTTCCTGGCCGGCCCGGCGCTGCTGCAGGTCGGCGTCCTGCTGCTCGGGCCCGTGACCTACGCAATTTGGAAGAGGAGAAACACGCCATGGCCAATCGCTACGACGCGATCGTGATCGGAGGCGGCCACAACGGCCTCGTGGCGGGAGCCTACCTCGCCCGCGGAGGCGCGAAGACCGTCTTGCTCGAGGCACACACGAAGTGCGGCGGCGCGGCTGCCACCGAGGCTCCCTGGCCCGAGGCGCCGCAGTTCAAGGTCACGAAGTACTCGTACGTGATGAGCCTGATGCCCGACACGATCCTGCGGGACCTGCGGCTCAAGGAGCACGGCTACAAGGTCTACCCGATGGGCCCGTACTACCAGGCCTGGCCCGACGGCCGCTCCTTGAAGCTGTACGCGGACGACGCCAAGGCGAACTACGACAGCGTCGCGCAGTTCTCGAAGAAAGACGCCGACACGATGCCGAAGTGGGACGCATGGCTGCGCGGCATCGCCGACGTGATGGGGCCGCTGCTCATGCACGTGCCGCCGAAGCTGGGCTCGAAGAGCCCCGGGGCGCTGCTCGACTCCCTCCAGACGGCCTGGAAGATGCGCAAGCTCGACGTGCGCGGCGTGGCCGACGTCACGCGCCTGTTCACGATGAGCGCGACCGACCTGCTCGACGACTGGTTCGAGTCGCCGCAAGTCAAGGCAGCGCTCACGATCAACGGCATCATCGGCACCTGGGCAGGCCCGGACTCCCCCGGCACGGCGTACGTATTGCTCCACCACTCGATCGGCAACGTCGGCGACGGCCACCTGGGGAGCTGGGGCTTCCCGGAGGGGGGCATGGGCGCGGTGTCCGCGGCGCTCGAGCGCTCGGCGAAGGCGTTCGGCTGCGAGGTCCGCACCGCGTCGCCGGTGGACAAGGTGATCGTGAGGAACGGCGAAGCGGTCGGCGTGGCCCTCAAGAACGGCGAGGAGCTCCGGGCGCGCGTGCTGGTCACCACGGTTCATCCGAAGATCGCGTTCCTCAGCCATCTCGACCGCAAGGACCTGCCGGCCGACTTCGTGAGGGACATCGAGCGCTGGAAGACGCGCAGCGGCGTCGTCAAGGTCAACCTGGCGCTCAGCGAGCTGCCCGATTTCAAGGCGAACCCAGGCAAGCAGCCCCAGGACCATCACAGCGGCAGCGTGGAGCTGTGTCTGTCCGCGCAGTACGCGGAGCAGGCGTTCCAGGACGCCAAGGCGGGACGCGCCTCCGCGAAACCGTTCGTGGACGGCACGATCCCGAGCTACTGGGACAAGACGCTGGCCCCCGAGGGCTATCACATCTTCTCGATGTTCACGCAGTGGGTGCCGTGCGATTGGGTGAACGAGCCGCACCGCGACCAGCTCGAGGCCTACGCGGACCGCATCATCGACGGCTACAACGAGCTGGCCCCGAACTTCCGGAAGTCGGTCCTGCACCGCCAGGTGATCGGCCCGCACGACATGCAGCAGGAGATCGGCCTGATCGGGGGCAACATCTTTCACGGCGAGCTCTCGGCCGAGCAGCTCTTCCACATGCGCCCCGCGCCGGGCTACGCCGATTTCCGCACGCCGATCCGCGGCCTCTTCCAGGCCAGCTCGGCGACCCACGGCGGCGGAGGCGTCACCGGCATTCCCGCCTTCCAAGCCGTGCGGCAGATGAAAAAAGACGGGTACCTGGGCTAGCGCGAGGCGTCTCGTGAAGATCCGCGTCCTCGAGGGCGCGCAGGAGGTCGCCCGGGCCGCAGCCGATTTCGTCGCACAGGAGCTGGACGCTCGGCCCGAGCTGGTATTGGCGTTCCCCACGGGCAAGACGCCGATGCCGATGTTCGACGAGCTGGCCGCCCGCCACGCGCGCACGGGGTTCAGCCTCGCCCGCGCCACGACCTTTCAGCTGGACGAGCTGCTGCTGCCGCCCGACGACCCGCGGAGCTTTCGCTCGTTCCTGAGAGAACACGCGTGGTCGCGGCTCGGAGCCGCGGAGGAGCGGTGTTTCCTACCGAACTCGAGGGCGGCGGACGCCGAGGCGGAGTGCCGGCGCTACGAGGACGACCTCGCGCAGAGGGGCGGCCTGGATCTGTGCGTGGTCGGGCTCGGCGTCGACGGACACGTGGCCTACAACCTGCCGCGGCCACCTCGCCTCGACACCCACGTCATCGCGCTGCCGGACGAGGTCGCCGGAGCGAACGGCGTGCCGCCCTCCGAACGACCGCTGCGCGCGATCACCATGGGCCTAGCCACGCTGGGCCGGGCGCGCAAACTCCTGCTTCTCGCCACCGGTGCTCTCAAGGCGAAGCCGGTCAGGATGCTCGCGACACGCTTCGACGACCCGGAGTGGCCGTGCACGTTTCTCGCGCGCCACCCGGACCTGACGCTGCTCCTCGATCCCGCCGCCGCGTCCCGACTCTAGCGCCGCGACCCGCGCGGTTCCTTCAGACGATGGAGCGGTTCCGGCCAGCCGCCTTGGCCGCGTACAGCCTCTCGTCGGCTGCTGCGAGCAGCTCCTCGGCCGTGGCCCCATCATTCGGAAAATGCGACCCACCCAGCGAGACCGTCACGCTTCCGACCTCCGGAACCACCGACTCGGCCAACTCGAGACGCACTCGTTCGGCGGCGCGCTGCGCGCCCTCGCGATCGGTGGCGGGCAGCAGTAGCGCGAACTCCTCGCCTCCCAGCCGCGCGACCAGGTCGGTCTCGCGCCGACCGCGCTGGAGCGCCTCGGCCACATGTCGGATGGCCATGTCGCCAGCGGGATGGCCGAAGCTGTCGTTGATCCTCTTCAGGTGATCGACGTCGGCCAGGATCAACGCGAGCGGCCCGCCGTTGCGCCGCGCGCGAGCCAGCTCCAGCCGCATCGCCTCGCCGAACTTGCGGCGGTTGGCGAGCTGCGTCAGATCGTCGGTGCTCGCAAGTTGCGACAATGTCGCGAACAGCCGCGCGTTTCCCACCCCCAGCGCGACTTGCTGGGCCACGTCGCGGAGGAACACGACGAGCCCAGGATCGAAGCCGCGAGCCTGGGCGGATCGCCAGACCGCGAGCGCACCGAGCAACTCGTCCCGGAACACGAGCGGCACCAGAGCCAGCCAGCGCGCGCTGGGGAACGGGAGGAGGCCCGCGGGCAGCGGCCGGCCTTCGGCACCGAACACCAGCGGACGCCGCTCCTCCCCCAGCGCCAGGATCGGTTCCGCGTCCAGCCTCGGTGTCAGCTCCCAGAAGCTCAGCTCTTCGCCGGTCTCGGCGGCGACGAACGCTGCCGGCAGCAGCTTCGGCTCGCGCGGGTGCTTGAGGTAGAAGCCAACGCCCTGCCCGACGTCCGCCGAGAGCACCTCCGGCGCCGCTGCGCGCAGCAGCGATTCGGCATCCACCGGTGTCCCTCCGAGGCGAGTCAGGCGGGCCAGCAGCGCGGCGCGCTCGCGGGCTTCGCGTTCGCGCCTCAGCACGGCGCCCGCCTCCAGGAACACGGCGGCGTGATCGGCGAACGCCGCTACTAGCTGCCGGTCGCGCGGAATCGGTGGATGATCGGCCTCGAAGGCGACAACCAGGGCGCCCAGGACCCCTTCCCGCGCCACGAGCGACGCGGCGAGCACCTCGCCGCCGCGCGCAGGAAGCCCGAGCTCCAAGGGCAGCGCGGCCGCGCTGGGCAACGATTCGAGCGGGCCGCCGGCCAGCACGCGCGCCAGCGGACCCGCCGGGGAGCCGGCTAGCTCGATGCGCGGAACGCCGTCGCGTGAGGCGGCAACCCGGAGCCGGTCCCCTTCGCGCACCAGCGCCGAGGCCGCCTCATAGTGCACCACCCGTCCCATCTGCTCGAGCACGACCGCAAGGTCCGCGGTGTCCGCCTGCTGCCCGATCAGCGCTCGGGACATCTCCCAGAGGCTCTCGTTGAGGACCCGACGCTCGCGCTCCTGCGTGTAGAGCCGGACGTTCTGCAGCGTGACCGCGAAGGCGCCGGCCAGCGCAGCCAGCGTCCTGGCGTCGTCGTGGGAGAAACCACCCGGCTTGTTGATCGCATAGACCAGGCCGAGAACCCTGCCATCGCGTTGCACCGGCACGGTCAGCACCGAGTGGATGCCCTTGTCCGCAACCGAGGGGTCGTAAAGCGGATCGTGAGCCGGATCGTTGCTCAGGTAGGGTTCGCCCGAGCGCACCACTTGGCACGAGGCCGGCGACGAGGCGAGGCGGAAGCGGTAACGCGGCACCGAGCGCGAAGGCGCCGCGTAGCGCGGCCGCCGCGCGATCATCTCGTCGGACTCGGCGTCGTACAGGGCCAGATGGCACGTCTCCGCGCCCACGGCCTTGGCAGCGCTGCGCGCCACCGCGTCGTAGCTCTCCCCGACTTCCTCGTGGAGCAGCAGCAGAGTCGGGTCTTCCAGCGCGAGGGTGGTCAGGCGGTCAGCCTCTGTGTTCGGTGTGTCTATCAAACTCAACTGCGCCCGGCGCTGTCAAGAGCCGTCGGCCCTCCATCGCCCGCGGGCTCGCGTGCGTGAGAATCCGACGCGCTCGGCAGTGTCAGGGTGAACGTGGTGCCGGCTCCTGCCTCCGACTGCACATCGATGCGGCCGCCGTGGATCTCGACGAAGGCCTTGGCGACCGCGAGTCCGAGGCCCAGCCCCTTGGCGCCGTACTCGAAGCGCCCCGACGAGTGATGCTGCACGTCGAATCCGGAGAAAAACGGCTCGAAGAGGAACGGCAGGCTCGCCGGGTCGACGCCGTCCCCGGTGTCGGCGACGCGGATCTCGATCCCGCCCCCGGCCGTTCCACGCGCCGACAACGTTATCGGCACGAGCCGACTCAGCTTGTCCTTCAGCATGAAGTCGGCGGCGCCGGCCCGGAGGCTCTCGACCGCAACCTCCTCACCGATCGTCCCGGACACGATGATGAAGGGCACGTCGAACCCGGTGCGCTTCATCAGCGCGAGTGCTTCCGGAGCGCTGAAACTGGGCATCGCATAGTCGGCGAGCACGATGTCCCAGGGCTGGCTCTCGAGGGCGGCCTGCATCGCTTCGCGGGTCTCCACGCGCTGCCAGGCGGGCGCGTAGCCGCCGCGCCGCAGCTCCCGGACCACGAGCTCGGCATCCTGTTCGTAGTCCTCGACGACCAGCACGCGAAGCGGCCGACCCATGCCTTCGCCTCTCATTCCGCGGTCCTGGGCAGGGGTCGGTTGAGGACGAGCCAGTAGACGTCGCGATCTCGGGCGGCCGTGGCGAACTGGTCATCGTTGACGGGCTTGCGCACGTAGCTGTTCACGAACTGCCGATAGGCGACCAGCCGATCCTCCTCATCCGGTGCACCTCCTCGCGCTGGAACCCGCAGATTCTGCCGCCTGAGCGCGGATCCGGCAACGAGAGGCGCCGCCCAGCGGCGCAGGCCGCTCAGGAACGGGCGACCGCCATCGAGGTCTCCGGGCGTAGCGCGCCGCTCAGGTAGCCACGGGCGATCCGGGTCACGAAGTGGTGCACCGCGTCCTCGCGCGGCGTGAGCGTGCCCGGAACGTAGCCGCGCGACTCGATGCCGCGCTGTACGCTCTCCACGGCGCGCCAGTCCTGCCAGTTGGTCTCGTCCCAGAATTCCTCGGCGTACTTGGGACTGAAGCCGGGCTTCTCGAACGCCTCCGGCGCGAACAGCCACTGGCACTCGACCTTCGTCCGGTTGGTTGAGAGCGGCTCCATGCGGTGGGTCATCACGTAATCCGGGTGCAGCGAGATCAGGACGTTCGAGAACAGGTGGTAGTAGTGCACCATCCGCAGCGCTTCGGCCGACAACCCTCGCAAGGGCACGCCGTCGCTGTGACCGTCGAAGGACATCGTCACCGCGTGCGGGACGAGGTCCATCGAGCCGCCCACGAAGGCGCCGTTCCGATCGTAGTTGTCGCCGCTGTCGGGAGGGCTGACGCGGCACAGCTGCGGGTGGATCTGCGGGCAGTGATAGCACTCGTGATAGTTCTCGCAGATCAGCTTCCAGTTGGTCGCGATCTCGTACTCGTGGCTGGCCCCCAGCTTCAGCCGCTCGGGCTCGTAGGGCGCCACGATCGCCTCCAGTTCGCCCACCCACTCGGCGAGGGGCGGCGCATCGCCGGAGGCATTCACGAAGATCCACCCGTGCCAAACCTCCACTCGCGCCGGAACCAGGCCCTCGGCAGCCGGATCGAACTCGGGCACGTGATGGCCCTTGACCTCGGCTCGCAATGAGCCGTCGAGCTTGTACGTCCAGCCATGGTACGGACAGCGCAGCGACTTGCCGTTCCGGCATTCGCCGGCCTGGAGCAGCTCGTGGGCGCGGTGCCGGCACACGTTATAGAAGCCACGGATGCGCTCGTCCTCGCCGCGGACCAGCAGGATCGTGTCGCGTCCGACGCGAACGGCCGTCTGATCGCCCGGACTGGCGAGGTTGCTGGCCATGCCCGCGCACACCCACGAGCCCTCGAAGAGGTGGAGCCTCTCCCAATCGAGGACCTCCGCCGACGTGTAGGCCTCCTGGGGCAGCAGCCGGCCTCCTTGCCCCGCGGGCAGGAAGACCTTCTCGAGGGCGGCCTTCGCGATGGGAGCGGGGGTGGTCATGTCGTGGCGCATGTTTCAGCCTCCGGACGCAACGCGGATGGCATCCTCCAGGATGTCGAGGCCCTGCTCGAACAGCGAGGCCGGGATATTCACGGGAGGCTGGATCCGCACGAACCACGAGATGCTGTCGTGGACGAGGTAGAGCCCGTTCTCGAGGCAGAGGCGGTTGACCTCGGCCGCGAAGGCGTGGTCCTTCTCCTTCGTGGCGCGGTCCTTGACGAACTCAACCGCGAGCCACAGGCCCTTGCCCCGCACGTCTCCGATCGCGGGGTACTTCGCCTTCATCTCGCCCAGGCGCGACAGGGCCTTGGCGCCCAGGCGCGTCGCGTGGTCGAAGAGCGCGTCGCGCTGCAGGATCTGGAGCGTCTTGAGCCCAGCCATGCAGGCGGCCGGGTGGCCGGAATAGGTGCTGGCGACGTACGCGTCGGCGCGCTCGGTGATGTCGCCGCGGGCGGCGACAGCCGCGATCGGCATCAACCCGCCCGAGATGCCCTTGCCGATCACGATGAGGTCGGGCTCGACGGGCCAGTGCTCGTAGGCCCACATCTTCCCGCAGCGGCCGAAGCCCGACAGGACCTCGTCGATGCACAGGTACCAGCCGTGCCTGTCGCACAGCTCCCGCAGGCCGGGCAGGAAGTCGTCGGGCGGCACCAGGATCCCGCCCTCGCCGATCACGGGCTCGACCATCACGCCCGCCACCAGCTCCGGCGGCACCTCGTGGGCCAGCAGCACATCTTCGATGTACTCGATCGTGGCGCGCCCCACGCCGCCGCCGCTGCGCGAGACGAGCGGCGAGCGGTAGACGTTCGGATAGGGCGCGTACACGTAGCCGCTCACGAACGGCATGACGTCGCCGCGCATCTCGGAGTGGAGCGTGCCGACGGCCTGGCCGGTGTACGAGAGGCCGTGGTACTGGCCATAGAACGTCAGCACGATCGGACGTCCGGAGGCACGGCGCATGATGCGTAGCGCTGCCTCGTCGGCCTCCGTGCCCGTAGTCAGGAAGACCACGCGCTCGATCCGTCGCGGACAGACCTCGAGGAGCCGCTCCGCCAGCTCGATCCGCTGCCAGGAGTTCGCGGCGCTCGTCCAGCAGGCGACACCCTGCTCGCGGAGCGACGCTTCGACGGCCGCGACGACCTCCGGATGGCAGTTGCCGACGTTGTTGGTGCCCCAGCCGGCGCCGAAGTCGATGTAGCGGTTGCCGTCGACGTCCTCGATCAGCGAGCCCTGAGCGCGGGCGGCGATGAAGAAACGCTTGTCCCAGTCGCCGTAGGCGCCGTGGGCCAGGACGCGCCGCTCCCGCTCCATGAGGCGGCGGCTCTCGGGGCCGGGCGGCTTCACGCGGACGAGCGGGACGCGCTCCGTCGAGAACATGAGGGTGATTCTATCGGGCGCGGGGCTGACCTTCGGTCAAGCGCCAGCCTGGTTCGCACCCCCTGGCCGTCCCGAATAACATAGCGGCCCAGCTCGCGGAGGTGTCCACGGAACCCGCTGCCCTGCAGCTCTTCGACGATAGCTTGCGCCGCTGCACCACGAACCCCGCCTTCTTCGATCGCTTCTACGGACGCTTCCTGGAGTCTTCGCCCAAGGTCCGCGAGAAGTTCACAAACACCGACTTCGTTCGGCAGAAGCGAGCGCTGAGCGCCTCGCTCCACCTGATCCTGCTGGTGGCTCACGACCCCGCCAGGGACGCCGCCCGCTACCTCGGCGAGGTCGCGGAACGTCACAGCACGCGGCAGCTCGGCATCGGCGCGGAGCTCTACGACCTATGGCTCGACAGCCTGCTGGCCACGGTGCGGGAGTTCGATCCCGAGTTCGGACCTCTGGTGGAACAGGCCTGGGAGGATGCGATGGCGATCGGGATCCGCTACCTCTGCTCACGCTACTGAGACGCCATTGACGACACGGATCAAGGACCCGGAGCGAGAGCCGGCGCCCCCGCTCGTCGCCGTTCCGTACTTCCTCGAGGAGATGCAGGAACGCCTGGGCCGGCGGTGACGATGGCCCGTCCCCCGATCGAGGAGACCTGCTTCTGGCTGGCGAGCCGCGCGGCCACAGCGGAGCCGCCGCTCGAAGGCCGCTCGACGTGCGACGTCGCCATCGTCGGCGCAGGGTTCACGGGACTGTGGACCGCCTCCTTCCTCAAGGAGCTGGATCCGGCCCTCGACGTATGCGTCCTCGAGCAGCGGATCGCCGCCTACGGTGCCAGTGGACGAAACGCCGGCATCCTCGGCGACACGATCGATCACACCCACGAGCTCGCGATCGCCCATTTCGGCCGCGCGGAGGCGATCCGGCTCGCCGCGCTCGGCCGCGAGAATGTGAGCGCGCTGAGGGCGCATCTCGAAGCGCGGGGTATCGATTGCGATTTCGAGCCGACGGGACAGCTCCATGTCGCGCTCTCGGCCGAGCAGGCCGACGAGTTCCGCGAGGCGGCCGAGGCGACGCGATCGCTCGGCGTCGAGGACCTGCGCCTGCTCTCCCGCGACCAGATGCAGGCCGAGGTGCATTCACACCTCTACGAAGGCGGGCTCTTCAATCCCGCCGGCGGCGTCCTCGATCCGGTCAAGCTGGTCCTCGGGCTGAAACGCGATGCGCAGGAGCGCGGCGTGCGCGTCTTCGAGAACACGCGGGTCGGCGCGCTCGAGGCGAGCGGCCCCGGCATCGTGGTTCGCAGCGACCGCGGCGAGGTCGTGGCCCGGAAGGCGATCCTTGCCACGAACGCCTGGAGCCACGAGCTCCTGCCGCGGCTCCGCTTCCGCTTTCTGCCTCTCTACGACTACATCCTCGTGAGCGAGCCGCTGGCGGGCGCGCAGCGCGAGGCGATCGGCTGGCGCCAACGGCAGGGCATCTCCGACGCGCGGAGCTTCTTCAACTACTACCGCTTGACCCGCGACGATCGAGTGCTCTGGGGGACGAGCGAGGCCAAGTACTACAGCGGCAACCGGGTCGAGCCGGGCCACGACCACTCCGAGGCCCATTACTCGGAGCTGCGCCGCTCCTTCGACCGCCACTTCCCCGCCCTCGAAGGCCTCGAGTTCCCCTACGCCTGGGGCGGTCCGATCTGCGCCACCACGCGCTTCACGCCGTTCTTCGGCTCCGCCCTTCAGGGCCGCGTCCACTACGGGCTGGGTTACACGGGCCACGGCATCGGAACGACTCATCTCGCGGGTCGGATCCTGGCTCACATGGCCCTGGGCCGGCCGACCGACCTCCTCGACCTCAAGCTCGTCCGCGAGGCGCCCTTCCCCTACCCTCCCGAGCCGATCCGGACTTGGGCGGTGAATGCCGTCACCCGGGCGCTCCGACGCGTGGATGCCGGCCGGCGGCCGAGCCTTCTGCTCCGAATGCTCGACTGGCTCGGCATCGGCCTGTCGAGTTGAGCCCGCGCGCGGCCCAGGCTTCGTTAGTTGTGCTCACGCGGCGCGGCCGGTGGCCCCGCGTGGAGAATGGTTCCAGGCGGACTTGGCGCGAAGCGGATCTCGAAGTCGAAGGTTGAAGGCAGCCGCCCTTGGCGGCGGTTCAGGGCCCAGTCTCGGCGGTCGAAGATCCTCAGCCGCTGCGCCGCATCGGACGCCGTGAAGGGCCGGCTCAAGGCCGACTGGAGGCCCCAGCCGAAGTAGTACGGCGGTTCCTCCTGGAGCGGCGTTCCTATCAGGAGGACGCGACTTCCGTCGGGTAGATGTCGACTGTGTTGTTCGATGCGTTCTCTCACACGGGCTGTGACGCGGCTCGCCTCGCTGAACGTCCCGGCCCTGCTCAGAGTTGGCGGCAGCAGAACCACCGCCATGACCCCAGCGGCCGTGGCGGTCACGGCAGCACAGCCCACGGTGGCCAGGCGACCCAGCGCACGGTCTGCTGCGAGAGCGAGAAAGAGGGCGAGGCCGACCAGCGGAAGCCCGTGGTGGCGATCATCGAAGTAAGTGCCATAGAAGACAGCGGTGGTCGCAAAGTACCAGAACCCCCCGAAAAACAAGGCCTGACGGCGCCATCCCGTGGGCGCGGCTGTTTTTCGAAGGACGGCCAGAACCAGGAGCGACAGGGCCGCGGCCAGCGCAGCCGCACGCAGGATTGGGAGCCCACATGGCTCCAGACGGGGGTCCCCCAGGATGCCTCTCCAGAACTGTGCGTGATATTCGGCGAAGGCGGCGATGGACAGATAGTTCGTCGGGCTGCCGTCGCCCGCGACGACATTGCCGAAGGCTGCATAACGTAGCGCCAGGTAGGCGCCGAGCAGCGCAGCGAGCCCGCCATAAAAAGCGAGAAGGTCACGTCGCCGAGGCCAGTGTCGCCCGGGGCCCGGCCCCACGATCAAGTCGTATCCCAATGGCAGGGCGGCCCAGACCACAGCGGTTTCCTTCGTGAGGAGCGCCAGCGCGTAAACAAGGAAGATTGAGACCGGAGCGGCCCCGTGAATCCTCATCTTCAGGAAGCAGAGGAATGCGGCCAGGCAAAAGGCAGTGGTCAGTGTTTCCTCTCGGGCAGCGATGAACGGCACGCTGGCTGAAAAGATCGGATGGATTGCTGCGACCCAGGCTCCGAGAATCGCTGCGGGGCGCCGGGCGCCCAGGGTCTCGAGGATTCGGAAGACGAGGCCGATCAATGCAGCGAAAGCCATCGTGCTCGTGATGTGGAAGCCGACCGGCCGTATTCCCCATAACGTCGTATCCAGCTTCAGGAGCCAGATGTGGATTGGACGCAGGAACCCGCGCCCCTGCGTCGCGTCGAGGCCCCAGTCGTTCCACACGTTGCCGCTCGCGTTGCTCGCCAGGAGGCCGAGCAAGTAGGTCGGCGGTTGGCCCCAGAACGAGCGAATCAGGTCGAAGTCGTCGCCGAGGAAGCCGTCCATGAGGTTTGGCGCATAGATCGCCGCGCCGAGAAGGCTGACCAGTACGAGCCAGCTGCCACTCGAACGAGGGTTGACCCTGGCACTCGAATCAAGCGCGGCTACTGACACGCGCGACCCTGACCTTTAGGGCAGCTTGCCCGCGACCAGCCGGCCTTCCATGAGGACGGCGGTCGGCTTGACGTTGTGGAGCTCGTACCCGCCGACCTCGAACAGGTTCCGATCGAGCACAACGACATCCGCGCTCTTGCCCACCTCGATCGAGCCGAGCTCGCGCTCCCGACGAAGTTGACGGGCGCCGTTCAAGGTATAGCCACGCACGAGATCCTCGAGGGGAAGCCGCTCCTTCTCGGGCGGACGAATCGGAGCCTGCGCACCTCCATCGACCTCCTGGCGAGTGTGCCCGATCTGCATCCCGAGGAAGGGATCCGCCCGATCGGTCTTCCACTCGATGTGGTCGGTGATGTCGCTGGAGTACGTGACGGTCGCGCCGGCCGCGAGCAGCGGCCGGACGCTGTACATCCGGTCGTAGCGCTCGCGGCCCAGCCAGCGGTCGGCGCCCTCGAAGTACCCGCCGTTCCAGTGAGGCGTGACGTTCGCGACGACGCCGAGCGCCTTGAAGCGCGGCGCGTCGGCTTCGTCCACGAGCTCGAGATGGCAGAGCGTGACGCGAAGGCCCAGCTCCCGGCCGTGGCGGGCGCGCGCCTGTTCGACGGCATCGAGCGCCCGGCGCGCCGCGGCGTCGCCGACAGTGTGCAGGTGGAGGTCGATGCCCTTTGCATTCAGCTCGAGGATCAGGTCGCGAAGCCGCTCGACGCCGATCACGGTGTTGCCCCGGTTCCGCGGATCGTCGAGGAAGGGCTCAAGGACGAAGCTCGTGCCGATCTCGCTGACCCCGTCGAAATGGATCTTGACGGTGTTGAGGCGGAGGCGCTTGCCCGCGTAGCGTCGTCGCAGGCCCTCGAGCCTCTCGATCGCGCCGTCCACCTGATCGGGGAAGGTGACGTGGACGCTGCCCTCGTACCGCAACGGCAGCTGACCGGCCTTCTCCAGCTCGGCCACGGCGGAGTAGACGGCTTCGTCGTTCGTCTTGTTTCCCGCGTCGAACAGGAGCGTGACGCCTTTCGAGACCAGGTAATCGAGAAAGCCCTTCAGCTCCCGCGTGTCGAACGCCGTACTCAGCCCCAACTTTTCCTGGTAGGGCTGGAGCGAGAACTCCTTCGCCCAGCCGGTGGGCTCTCCGTTCGCGTCACGCTTGAAGAAGGACAGACCCGGCACGGGATCGGGCGTGCTCGCGTCCACACCCATCGCCTGAAGCGCCTTCGAGTTCAGCCAGCGGCTGTGTCCGGAGTCGTCATAGAGGATCACGGGACGATCGGCCACGACGCGGTCGAGGTCCTCTTTGCGCGGACCTTCCAGGCCGAAAGCCGCGATCGGCCAGTAGCCACCCTCCAGTACCGCTTGCTCGGGACGAGCACGCGCCTGCTGCGCCACCGCGTCCAGCAGGGCCTGTCGATCGTGGGTGTCGGGCAGGAGGAAGACGTCGCCCGAGCTACTGACCAGGCCGGGGTGAGTGTGGCTGTCGACAATTCCAGGTATCACCAGCCGGTGGGCCAAGCGGTGGCGGATCGTTTGCGGCCCGGCCCAGGCCCTCGCGCCGGCATCGTCACCGACGTAGACGATGCGACCATCCTTGATCGCGACCGCCTCGGCCCAGGGTTTCGAGGAGTCGACTGTGTAGACCCGCGCCTGCTCCAGGATCAGGTCGGCCGGGCCGGCGGCCAGCAGTGCGAAGAGGGCCTGGCAGAGCAGCAGCACGACTCAATCCTCGCTCACGAGATAGAGGATTTCGCACACGCCGCCCGGCCCGTAGCCGAGTCGAGCGGCGAGGCGCTGCGACACCGGGTTGGACGCGCTCCAGTGGGGCACGAGGCCGGACTCGAGGCAGTGACGCATGAGGCGCGCGGAGGCCGCGGCGGCCAGCCCGAGCCCTCGGAACTCCGGCCGCGTGGCGATCGCGATCTCGACCCCGCGTGACGACACCGTGTACGAGGTCGCTGCGCAGGCCAGCCGGCCTTCCTTGATGGCGCCGTAACCGATCCCGCTCTCCGCGAAGGCGGCCGCGCTGGTGTACACCTGCAGCGCATGAGGCTCGAGTTCCCTGTCGAGCTGTGTCGCGAGCGCGGCATCGAAACGGCGGAGCTCGAAGCCCTCGGGAAGAGCGCCCTCCATGCGTTGCAGCGCGGGCGTGCTCAGACGCGAGGGATCGAACGTCTGCATCGGCCTGTCGCTCACGCACGGGCCGTACACATCGAGGATCAGCCGGCGCCAGGCTGGATCCTTCCCGTAGACGAGCTCCCGCGGCGCCGCCGCGGTATCGACGAAGCGGCGAGCCTCCGGCAGCGACGGATCCCCGCCGAAGAAGTGGTAGCAGCCGACGGTCAGCCGCGCCACGCGCGGCGGATCGCCCTCGGACTCCACTCTGCCGACCCGGCCCTCGAGCACGGCCTCCAGGACCGCGCGCAGCTCGATGTGCCGGTCGAAGAGCGATTCAATCACGGCCTGGAGCATACTGTGCCGGCGCGCACCATGACAGGTTCAGATGTCCCGATTCTCATTCGGTTCGCGACAGCCGACGACGAGGCCGCCGTGCTGCGAATCGCCCGCGAGGTCGTCGAGGATGGCACGACGTACGTGTTCGCGCCTGACACCAAGGATGACGTGCTGAGAGCATACTGGCTCGGCGCCTACGCCTGGAACTTCGTCGCCCAGTGCGGCGACGAAGTCGCCGGCTGCTACGTGCTCCGGGCGAACCACGCCGGACGGGGAGCCCACGTCGCGAACGCGTCCTACGCGGTCGCCTCGCGGCACTGGGGCGGCGGTGTGGGTCGAGCCATGGCCGAGCATTCCCTCGAGCAGGCGCGCTCCGCCGGGTTCGCGGCCATGCAGTTCAACCTGGTCGTGAGCACGAACGAGCGGGCCATCGCGCTCTGGAAGGCCCTGGGGTTCTCCATCGTGGGCACGCTCCCGAAGGTTTTCCAGCACAAGCGCCTCGGTCCCGTCGACGCCTACGTGATGCACCGCTTCCTTTAGGATCGCTCCCGGCGTGCGCGTGGCGCCGTGCGAGATGAGGTTCTGGAGTTCCCACGGGTCGGTGTCGAGATCGTAGAGCTCGTCCATGCCCGTGAGCTCACGGAATCGGATGTACTTGTAGCGCTCCGTCCGCACGGCGTCGTAGCCCATGCGCTCGATGCGGGGAAAGACGGTGTCGTGGGTCGATCTCGGTTTCGAGGTCCGGGACGCCCCCATCGCCCGCCTCACGCTCTCGGGCGGCCGAATACAGCGAGCACCAGGCCCGGTACGCCTTCCTCGACGAGGTCCTGCGCCGAGTACGCACGCTGCCCGGAGTCGGAAACCACGGCTGCGACGACGTCTCTGCCCATGAGCGACGAGCTCGGAGGAGGCTGGGCGATGCTGCCCTTCGCGGTCGACGGGCTCGCGACTTCCGGCGCCGAGCGGCCGACGACCGTGGTGCAGGCCGCGACCGACGAGACGTTCGTGGCCTTGGGAATCGCGATCCCGGAGGGGCGTGGATTCCGCGGGG
>DATFEN010000345.1:0-3950 GCA_035251085.1 Vicinamibacteria bacterium
GAAGGACTCGAACGGCAAGGCGTTCGGGACCGAGATGGTCGCGGCCGCCAAGAAGGGCAGCGGCACAGTGGAGTACATGTGGAAGAACCCGGAATCCGGGAAGGTGGAGGCCAAGGTCAGCTTCCTGAAGAAGGCGGGCGACCAGGCCTGCGGGGTCGGCGCCTACAAGTGAGTTGACGGGGTGCGGCTGGCCATGCCGGCCGCGCCCACTACCTTGGACGGCTAGACCGCCCGCATCGCCTCCGGGTCCCACGTGATAGGACGCTTCTCCCGCTGGCTTTGGTTGCACAGGAGCGCCGGGCCGGCCGCGCGTAGCCCGAACGCGGCATCCTCGAACGCCGGCGTTCGGGCGCGCACGGCCTCGACGAAGTTCGCGAGGTGGTGGTCGAGGTCCCGATAGCCGCGGGGAGGCTCGAACTGCTCCTCGCGCGTCGAGGGCAGCTCCCGCTTCAGCTCCGGATGCTTCGCGCGGTGCTCCTTCAGGAACGCGTCCTGCATCGCCTTCGGGAAGGTTTCGATCGTGTACTCGGGCTCGGGGTCCTGCGTGTGACGTGAGAGCGTGACGCCGTCGCGGCTCACGCTCATCACGCCCTCGGCGCCCACGAAACGGAAGCCCTCGCTCTCACCGGCGCCGTCCGCGAAGTTGACCTGGAGCGACAGCGTGAACTCCGGATGGCGGGCCGTCCTGGGATACTCGAAGAGGCCCAGCATCACGTCGGCGGCGTCACGGCCGTCCTTCCAATGGCGTAGCCCGCCGGTCGCCATGATCCGCGTGGGCCCGAGCGCGCCGGTGACGAGGTGGAGGCCCGAGAACAGGTGCACGAAGAGGTCGCCCGCGACGCCGGTGCCGTAGTCGTCGTAGTTGCGCCAGCGAAACAGGCGCGTGGCGTCGAAGGGCCGGCGCGGCGCGGGTCCGAGGAAGCGCTCCCAGTCCACGGTCTGGGGCGATGCGTCCGGTGGGATCGTGTATTGCCACGCGCCGATCGGTGAGTTGCGGTTCCACCAGGCCTGCACCAGGTTCAGCTCCCCGATCGAGCCCCCGGCCAGGAGCGCCTTCGCCTTGTGGTAGACGAGCGAGCTGACGCGCTGGCTGCCCACCTGGCAGACGCGCCCGGCCCGCTGCTCGGCCTCGACGAGCTTCAGCCCCTCCGCCAGCGAGTGGACCATCGGCTTCTCGACGTAGACGTGCTTGCCGGCTTGAAGCGCCTCGATCGCCATCGTCGCGTGCCAGTGGTCCGGTGTGGCGATGATCACGGCGTCGACGTCGGGCCGCGCGAGGAGGTCGCGGTAGTCGCGGGTCGTGACGAGCCCTTCGCAGAAGACCTCGCGCGCCCGGGTGAGGCGGCCGTCGTAGACGTCCGCGACGGCGACCAGCTCGACGCCGGGCACCTTGAGAGCCGCCTTGGTATCGCCCGTGCCCTGGCCTCCGATGCCGATCGTGGCGAGGCCGACGCGGGCCGCGCCGTCGGCCGGCTTGGCGCACCCCGCGGACGCCTCGTCCGCCGCGAGGCGGCGAGACGCGAGCGCCGCCAGCGCCCCCGCGCTCGCCCGCTTCAGGAAGTCGCGCCGCGACCTCACGAGATCACGGCTGCCAGTCGCCGCGCGCGACGGCGGGGACGAAGCGTTCGAGGCCGGCGGGCTTCCACTCGATCGTGCGGTCCTTCTCGGCGCTCATGTACGCGGTCATCAGCAGCTCGACCACCTCGAGGCCGGCGTGCCAGCTCTCCTCGGGCTGGACGCCGTCGAGGAAGCAGCGCACGAAGTGGCGGTTCTCGGCCTCGTAGCCGTACTCGGCGGTCTCGCTGCCGAGCAGCGGCATGACGCCCTGCTCGGCGTTCTGCTTCTCGACCAGGTCCTCGCCGGTGGCGCCCTGGACGCGGCGGCTGAAGAAGATCTTCGCGCCGCTGTCCAGCGTGTTCACGGAGAGCGAGTACTCCGGGCCGAGCAGCTCCATGCTGAGCCTGAGGCCCGCGCCCACGAAGCTCCAGGACGTGGTCGCCTCGGCGACGAGGGGACGGCCGTCCTCGTCGAGGTAGCTCACGGTGGCGCGGGCGAAGTCCTCGGCGGGGTGCTTCGTGTAGTCGACCTCCGAGCCCATGTTCTTCTTGAGGAGCTCGGCGTACTCGGGCCGCGACCACTTGAGCGACGCGATCTGGGCCGAGACCTTCTGCGGGACGATGCTGTCGCGGGGCGCGCCCGGTTTCGTCAGCAGGTGACGACTGACCTCGAAGCTGTGGCACATCATGTCGTTCAGGACGCCGCCGCCCTGCAGGTCGCCGCGCCAGAACCACGGCATGTGGGGGCCGCTGTGCTCCTCGGCGGCCCGCGCGAGGTAGGGCCGGCCCGATACCGCGGCGCCCCGCGCCCACGCGATCTCCCGCGCGCGCACGAGGGCGGGGCAGAAGAGCTGGTTCTCGAGATAGCCGTGAAGGAGCCCCGCGTTCTCGACCAGCTCGAGCACGCGCTTCGCCTCCTCGACGTTGCGGGCCAGCGGCTTCTCGGTGGCGATGCCGACGAGGCTCCCGCCGCGGCTGATCGCGTCCACGATACGCTCGACGTTCTCGACGCGGGCGTGGTTCGGTCCGCACAGCCAGATGCAGTCGATCTCCGGCGCCTGCACCATCTCGTCGATCGAGCCGAACGCGCGCGTCTCGCCGATGCGCAGCGAGCGCGCCAGGGCCGCGGCCTCCTCGGCGCGCTTGTGGTTCGGGCTCCACACACCGCGCACGTCGGCCTCGCGCACGCCGATCCAGGACTGCATGTGGAAGCGGGTGATGAAGCCGCTGCCGATGAAGCCGACACCCAGCCGGTCCTTCCTCTTCATGCCGCGCGCGCCTCCACGGCCGGTGCGGGCCGTTTCTCGGGGTGGAACGCCAGGAACAGGACCACGGCCGCCGCCAGGCCGAGGCCGCTGGGGACGAGGAACAGCCGCGAGAAGTCAACCACCCCCGCGGTCGTGTAGGCGTCGCCCAGCCAGCCCCAGAGCAGGTTGCCGACGAACGGCCCGAAGCCGAGGATCAGGAAGTTGAACAGGCCCTGAGCGCTCGCGCGCGCGTCCTTCGGGAAGTACTCGTCGACGAAGATGTAGACCGACGCGAAGAAGAACGCGTAGCAGAACCCGTGGACGACGTTGCTGCCCACCACCAGCCACACCGGCTGGCCGATGGAATACACGAAGAAGCGCAGGGCGTGGCCTAGGATCCCGAAGATCATCGTCCACCGCCAGCCCAGCCGCTTCAGGAAGTACCCCAGCCCAGCCATGGTCGCGATCTCCGCGATCTGCCCAATGCTCATGGCGGCCATGATCTTGTTGTCGGCGATGCCGATGGAGGACAGGAAGGGACCCGTCCAGAAGAAGTAGCACTGATGGACCATCGCATCCAGGAAGGTCACCAGGAAAAGCACCAACACTGGGGCGTTCCCGAGAAGTTTGATCGCCTCCAAGGGCGCGCTCTTTTCCGCCGCGTTCCGCGCGGGCGGTGTGGCCGGGAGCAACAGTGACCAGGCGGCGAGGACGAGGGAGGAAAGACCGGCCACCACGAAGATGCTCGTGAGGGCCGCTTCCAGCACGCGCCCCTCCTTGTCGGCGAGGAGGAAGAAAAACGGCCAACTGGCGGCGATCCAGCCGATGGTCCCCCACAGGCGCAGGCGCCCGAACTCGTTCTGCGCATCCTTTAGGTGATGGAACGCGATCGAGTTTGTGAGGGACAGCGTGGGCACGAAAGCCAGCGAGTGGACCAGCATGAGGAGGAAGAACGGCCAGAACGTCTCTTGGAAGGTCAGGCCAAGCATGGCGAGCCCTCCAATAACGTGGCTCACGGCCAGGAAGCGCTCGGAGGAAACGTACCGGTCGGCGATCTGGGTGCTGAACAGCATCGTGGTCACGGAGGCGATGGACCACGCCGCAAAGATCCACGCGATCTCTGTCCCTGAAAACTTCAGGAAATCCG
>DATFEN010000069.1:0-9237 GCA_035251085.1 Vicinamibacteria bacterium
GACTAGATTCCGCTCGGCCGAACGCGAGGCTCGCTCACCCAAGGCTCACCCTCCCATCACCCGTTCGTTACCCGGAAAACACCTGCCCGACGCAATCTTGAGCCGAGGAGGTGCTCTTGACCCCTACCCGGCTCGTCGCCATCGCCTTCATCTACCTCGCCGTCGCTTCCGCCTGGTTCACGCTCGGGGCATCGGTGACGGCGCGCACCGGAGAGAGCGACAGCCGCCTCTCCAAGGAGGTCGCCCAGCTCTGGGGTGGCCGGCACGTGCAGGTCGCGCCGGATGCCTGGTACGAGGTCGAGCGGTCGGTGACGGAGGTCGTCGAGAACAAGGACGCGAAGGGCGGCGTGAGGCGCCGGCCAGTGACGCGCACGGTGGTCGAGCGCGTGCCTGTCCCCCTGGCCGGGAGCAGCGTCAGCGTGGCGCTCTCCCTCGATCCACGCCGCAAGGGCCTGCTCTGGTACGACACGTACGCGGTCACCTATCGGGCGGAGCACCGGCTCCGCGTCGAAGGTCGTGAGCCGCGAGAGCTCCACGTGCACTTCGCCTTCCCCTCCACCGAGGCGATCTACGACGGCTTCCGGCTCGTGCTCGACGGGCGCGAGGCGCCCCGCGTGAGCGACCTGTCCTCCGGGCTCACCGCGTCGACCCGCGTCCTGCCGGGCGCGGATGCGGTCGTGACTATCGAATACCGATCGCGCGGCCTCGGAGAATGGAGCTACGCGTTCGTGCAGCAGGGGATCGCCCAGGTGACCGGCTTCCACCTGGACATGACCACCGACTTCGACGGCTTCGACTTCCCGGCGGGCGGCTTGTCACCCACCGCCCTGGAGCGGCGCGCCGGGAGCGCCGTCCTGGCCTGGAGCTTCGAGAGCCTGGTGACCGGGCAGCGCGTTGCCCTCGAGCCGCCGCATCGGCTCAACCCCGGCCCGCTCGCCGCCCGGATCACCTTCTTCGCGCCCGTGTCGCTGCTGTTCTTCTTCGCGGTGCTGGTGGTGCTGGGCGTCCTGCGCGCGCGCAGCCTGCATCCCATGAACTACCTGTTCCTCGCCGCGGCCTTCTTCTCCTTCCACCTGCTGCTCGCATACCTGGTCGACCACGTGGACCTTCACGCGTCGTTCGCCATCGCGGCGGCCACGAGCCTGCTGCTCGTCACGAGCTACCTCCGGCTCGTCACGGGCCGCACCGCGCTGCTGGAGGCCGCCCTCGCTCAGCTCATCTACCTGGTGCTGTTCAGCTACGCGTTCTTCTTCGAGGGCTACGCGGGCCTCACCGTGACGATCGGAGCAGTCCTGACGCTGTTCGTCCTCATGCAGGTCACGGGACGCGTGGACTGGGCGCGGGTGTTCGAGGGCGGCGACCTCGAACGACGCATCACTTAGCGAGCCTCCTCTCAGTCGCAACGCCGCCCCCATGCGCACTCGGGCGTATAGCAGCTGCGGCCTCGCCCGAATCGGCCGCCCGCTCGCAATCAGAGCCCAGGCGCCGTCGCCCGCCCCTGGGGTTTTGAGCGCGCCTCTCGCACGCCCATGGCGACGAGCAACCCGTTGAGGATCGCGTGCGGCCGGGGCGGGCACCCCGGAATATAGACGTCCACGGGCAGGACGCGATCGACGCCGCCCAGGGCAGCGTATCCACCCTCGCCGAAGATGCCTCCACTGCAGCCACACGCGCCGACGGCGACGACCACTCGCGGTTCCGGCGTCGCCTCGTAAGTCTTCTGGAGCGCGATCTCCATGTTCCGAGTGACCGGGCCGGTCACGAGCAACAGGTCGGCATGGCGTGGGCTGGCGACGAAGTGAATCCCGAACCGTTCGAGGTCGAAGACCGGGTTCGTCGTCGCGGTGATCTCCAGTTCACACCCGTTGCAGCTTCCCGCGTCCACCTGCCGAACGTGGAGCGAGCGCCCCAGCCGGCCGCGGATGCGCTCGCGGAGGCGGGCCGCGGACTCGCGGAGTCCGGGCCCCGGCTGCGTTTCGACGTGACGGACCTTCGCCCTGCCGGCGCCGTCGATGTCGAACAGCGCGCTGTGCGTGAGCTGGTCGCGCGTGTACGCGGCGATCTCGAAGTCGCGGCCGGGGGACACAGCCTGCTCAGGGCAGGCCGCGACACACTCCCGGCACTGGATGCACGCGGCATGGGAGACCGACAGCTTCCGGCGGCCAGCCTCAAGGGCGTCCATCCGAATCGCTCCGGTGGGACAGGCGCGTGCGCACTCGTCGCACGCGATGCACTTGGCGAAGTCGATCACCGGGAAGCCGAACGGCGGCCGGGACGTGAACGGTTGCTGCTCGGTGAGGATCCCGGTTCGGAGGCTCTTGGCGATGAGTCGGAACATGCTTCCTCCTACCGATCGTTCCCCGAGTACGAGAGGTTGAAGCTCTTGTTGATGACCGGGAAGTCGGGGACGATGTTGCCCGGGACGGCCCGGACGAGCGCGGGCCAGTTCTTGAAACTGGGATCCTGGATCTTGACCCGGTCGAGGCGGCCCTGGCCATCGGTCCGCACCCAGTGGAGGCACTCGCCGCGCCAGCCCTCGGCCCAGCCGAGAGCGGCCGAGTCGGCCGGCAGCGCCTCGGGCAGCCGGCAATGCACGGGTCCGTCGGGCAGGTCCTCGAGCACCTGCCGGAGTATCGAGAGCGACTGCTCGATCTCTCGCGCGCGCACCATCAGCCGGGCGCGCACGTCACCGCCTTCCTCCACTGGCACGACGAAGCGCAGGCCGGCATAGGCATCGTGGGGCTGGTCGCGCCTCAGGTCGACGTCCAGGCCGGACGCTCGCGCCACGATTCCGACCACGCCGAGCTCGCGGGCGACCTGCGTCTCGAGTATCCCGGTGCCGTCCACGCGGTCGGTGAACGTGCCGGAGTCGATCAACAGCGTGACGAGGTCCTCGAACTCACGCTGGAGATGCGCGAGGTGCTGCAGCAACTCCCTGCGGCGGCCGAGGGTCAGCTCGCACTTCACGCCTCCCAGCGCCACCGTGCCGCGCAGGAGCCGCGAGCCGAACAGGCGCTCCTGAATACGAACGAGCCCCTCGCGGAGCGCCTGGGCGCGGCTGGCCGGGACCGTGAAGGCGACGTCCGTCGCGATGGCGCCGATGTCCGCGACGTGGTTGTAGACGCGTTCCAGCTCCAGGAGCACGACGCGGAGATTGCGCGCCCGCAGCGGCGGCTCGACGCCGGCCAGGCGCTCGATCGCGTGGGCGTAGGCCAGGGCGTGCCCGACCGCCGTGTCGCCGGAGATGGACTCCGCGAGGAAGAGGCCGTGGCGCCACGGCAGCCGCTCGAAGCGCTTCTCGATGCCCTTGTGCACGTAGAAGAGCCGGAGCTGAAGATAGAGCACCGGCTCGCCCGCGACACCGAATCGAAAGTGGCCCGGCTCGATGATGCCCGCGTGCACCGGGCCGACCGGGAGGTGGAAGACGCCCTCGCCGGTCACCGGTCGATAGGGGCGGTACTGTCCTCCGATCCGGGGCACGGGTTGATCCTCGCGGAAGTCTTTCCGCAGGGCCCAGACGCCCTCCGGCCAGTCGTCGTGGAGCGCGACGCGATTCTGGTTCGGGTGGCCCGCGGGCACGGGGCCGAAGTAGTCCATGACCTCGCGCTCGAACCAGTTGGCGGCTGGGTGTTTCGCCGAGATCGACGGGAAGCGGGGCGCCTCCCGATCGACGCGCGCCCACAGCCGCACGAAGCCCGGAGGGCTCGCGGACGCCCAAAGGTGGTGGATGCCGAATCCTTGAGCCGGCCCATCGTCCGTCCCGAAGAGCGCGGCGAGCCGCAGGCCCGCCACTGCCGCCCGGTCGGAGCTGCGGGCGAGTTGTTCCAGCTCGACCTCCGCCACGAACTCGCCCGGCCTCGGCTCGGCGAGGGCGTCGAGCCTGAGGCGTTCGCGCAGCAGATCCCGCGCCGCCGTCACTGTGCGGTCTCCACGACGCGCACCGCCGCGTGGATCAGATCCAGCAAGCCTTGCGGCAGATAGAAGGCCGAGACCACCGCGACCGCGCCTGCGAGGATCGTCGTGGCGGAGCCGGCGTCGAACCGCTCCGGATCCGGGACCCGGGCTGGATGCTCCGGCTGCCCTCCCAGGACCAGGCGCCCCACCTGGTAGAAGAACCCGCAGAACAGGAGCACGAGGCACGCGAGGAACACGGAGACGGCGGCTGTGTGCGGACCGGCGAAGCCGGCCCTCAGGATCGTCATCTCGCTGAAGAACAACCCGAACGGAGGCGAGCCGGTCATGATCACAGCCGCGAGCAGGAAGAGCATGCTCGCGACCGGGGTGCGGCCCAGCGTCCCCGGAGCGATGTCGTCGAAGTCCGACGAGCTGTGGAGCTGGGCGAGCGTGCCCGCCGAGAAGAACGCCAGCGGTTTCGCGAGCGTGTGGTATGTCATGTGGAGCAGCGCACCGAACGTCGCCGCCTCCGCTCCGAGCCCCACGCCGACCGCCATGATCCCGACGTGCTCTATGCTCGAGTAGGCCAGCAGCCGCTTCACGTTCCACTGGATCAGGATGAACGGCGTCGCGACGGCCACCGAGAGCAGGCCGAGTGCCAGCAGGAGGCCACCGGTGAACCCGGGGCCCAGGGCGGCCTTCGAGATCACGTGGAAGCGCAGGAGGCAGTAGAGGGCGCCGTTCAACATACCCACCGCCATCAGCACGACCGCGGGGGACGGCGCCTCACGGTAGGCGTCCGGCTTCCAGGTGTGCATGGGTGCAAGTCCGGCCTTGGTCCCGTAACCGACCATGGCGAAGACGACGCCGAGCTTCAGCGTCAGGGGATGGAGCCGCCCGGCCATGCTCACGAGACGCGTCCAGTTCAGGCCCTCCATTCCCTCACCCAGCAGGCCGCGTCCGGACGCGAAGATCAACACCGTCCCCAGAAGTGCGAACGCGAGCCCCAGGCTTCCCAGCACGAGGAACTTCCAGGCCGCCTCGAGAGAGGTGTCGCGGTTATGAAAGGCGACGAGGAAGACCGAGACCAGCGTGGTCAGCTCCACTGCGATCCAGAGGATCCCGAGGTTGTTCGAGACGGTGACGAGCAGCATCGCGAAGACGTAGAGCGGCACCAGGGCGTCGAACTCCCGGCGGCGCCAGGCGGACACGAGGCCGCGGGCCTCGTTGCGCCTGAGGTACCCGACGCTATAGGCCCCTGACAGCACTCCCACGAAGGCCGAGAGGACGAGCACCAGCGCCGAGAGGCCGTCGACCCGCAACGCCTCCTGGAACGCCGTCGGTGTCGACCCGGCGAGGAATTCGCCCGCCGTGGCGATGGAGAACGCGAACGTAGCCGCGAGGCCCGCGATGAGGTTCGTTTCCTTCAGCCAGCGCGGCAGCGGAAGCACGCCGAGCAGCGCCGTCAGGAGCGGGACGATCAGCGTCCAGTGCAGCACAGTCACCTTGCTCAACCCTTCAGCTTGGAAAGCCGGCTCACGTCCATCGACTCGAAGCGGTCGACGATGCGCCGGACCAGGACGCCGAGCACCAGGACGGCCACCAGGACGTCGAACGAGATCCCCAGCTCGACGACCAGGGGCATCCCGCGGGTCGCGGCGCCGAGAGCGACCAGGAACACCGCGTTCTCGACCGTGAGGAGCGCCAGGATCTGCGTCACCGCCTTGCGTCGCGTCACCATCAGGAACAGGCCCATGAGCAGCATCGAGAGCGACACGCCGATCACGTGGTGCGCCGCGCTTCCCGTGCCCTCGACGAGGCCGGTGCTCACGCGATAGCCGATGACGGTGAGCCCGAGGCAGATGAGCAGGGAGGACGGCACGTTGAGGATCGGCTCGACTTCGCGGTGGATCCCCACTCGGTCGATCACGCGCATGAGGAACCACGGGATCAGCATCCCTTTGAGGGCCACCGTGAGGGCCGCGCTGGCCAGCAAATGGGGACGATCCTCGGTGACGGCCATCAGCACGGCGACGCCGCCCAGCAGCATGGATTGGAGCGCGTAAAGGCGGATGGCGGTGAAGAGCGCCTTCTGGCCGACCATTAGGTAGGCGGTCACCAGCATGCCCGCAGCGAACAGGATCAGGAGGTCTTGGCTCACCTGCGGCTCCTCACAAGAAGCGAATGGCCAAGGCCAGGAAGCCGAGGCCGAGGGAGGCGGCCATCAGCTCGGGCACCCGGAAGAGGCGGAGCTTCGCGTTCGTGACTTCCACGAGCGTCACCGCCACGCCGAGCAGGAACACCTTGGCCATGTACAGGCCGACGGCGATCGCCAGCGCCAGCGTGTTCCCTCCCGCAGCAAGGCCGATCGGGAGGAAGAGGTTCACGAGCACGGTCATGAAGAGAAGCTCCTTCAGCGCCGAGGCCCACTCCACGAGAGCCAGATCGGCGCCGGCGTACTCGAGGACCATCGCTTCATGGATCATGGTCAGCTCCAGGTGCGTCGCCGGATTGTCCACGGGCACACGGCCGGCCTCGGCGATCAGGACGATGAAGAGTGCCGCAGCAGCGAGCAGGTTGCTGGGGTGGGCAGAGAGGCCTCGCTCCGTCGTCGTCCGCACGAGGTCCCCGAGATTCAACGATCCTCCCCACAGCGCCACCGTGAACAGGCCCAGCATCAACGCGGGCTCGGCGAGCGCCGCGATCGTCATCTCCCGGCTGGACCCCATGCCTCCGAAGGGGCTGCCGGTGTCGAGTGCGGCCACCGCGAGGGCGAAGCGCCCGAGCGCGAGCAGCCCGACCAGGACGATGATCCCGCCCGCCTCTTCGAGAGGGGCGCCCGCCAGCACGACCGGGACGAGGGTGGTCGCGGCGACGGCGGTCGCGAAGTAGACGCGCGGGCCCGCGACGAAGACCCAACTGGAGACGTCGGATCGCACCGGCTCCTTGCGGAGGAGCTTGGCGAGGTCGAAGTAGCCCTGAAGCAGCGGCGGACCCTGGCGGTTCTGGAACGCCGCCTTCATCTTCTGGATGGTCCCCCGCACGAGCGGCGCGAGCGCCAGCAGGGCCACCGCCTGGAGCAGGCCGAAGCCGAGGGACTGCACGAGACTCACCGCTCACCTCCCAGCCACAGCAGCAACACGATGCCGAGCAACAGGACGTAGGCGAGGTAGGCGTGGAGGCTGCCGGCCTGGATGATCTTCATCCGTTCGGCGACGCCGAGGACGCCGCGCGTCAGGGGGCCGTACAGGAAGCGCTCGAAGGTCGGCTCGATCTCCGCCCTGTACCTCACCTCACGCGGGAAGTGCGCCTCGCCCACCGTCTCCACCTCTCGCGTGGGCCGGTACACGGCGTCGAAGATCAGCATCAAAGGCTTCGAGAACGCCGTTGCCGTGTACTGCGTGCGCGCCGTCAACTCCCCTCCGCAGCCCCAGCTCGGCACTCGCCTCACCGCGTAGCCCGCCACGAGCGACAGCGCTCCCGCGAGCAGCAGCCCCACGAGCACTGCCCCAGCCAGAGGCAGCGCGGCGAGGTGGTCGAAGTGGCCCGGCCCCGGCGCGATCGCGAAGGCACCCCGGACCATCTCCGGCGCCGGTCGCACCCCGGGCAGCGAACCCGAAACCCCTTGCAGCACCCGCAGCACCCATCCGGGCGCGAGCCCCAGCGCCACGCACATCCCTGCCAGCAGCGCCTGCGGCAAGAGCATCATGCCTGGCGACTCCTGCGCCTGCTCCGCTCCCTTCCCGCGAGGCAGGGCCAGGAACGTGATCCCGAACGCCTTCACGAAGCACGCCGCCGCCAACGCGCTCGTCAACGCCAGGAGCGCCCCCGCCACGGGGAAAACGAGCCGGCCCAGCGTGGCTGTGGCCGTGAAGCCCAGGAGCAGCGACTGGAACAGCAGCCACTCGCTGGCGAAGCCGTTGAGTAGCGGCAGTCCGGAGATCGCTGCCGCGCCGACCAGGAAGAAGAGCGCCGTCCACGGCATGCGCTTGACGAGGCCGCCCATCTCCTCGATCTGGCGCGTCCCCGTGGCCATCACCACACCGCCAGCGCCCAGGAACAGCAGGCCCTTGAAGAGCGCGTGGTTGAGCACGTGGAACAGGCTGGCCGCGATCCCCACCGCGGCCAGCTCGGCACGGCCAGCCGAGAGCGCCATCATCCCCGAGCCGAGACCCAGCAGGATGATCCCGACGTTCTCGATCGTGCTGTAGGCCAGGAGCCGCTTGATGTCGGGTTGAAGCAGCGCGTAGAGGACACCCAGGACGGCGGTGAGCGAGCCGACGAGGGCGAGGACGACGCCCCAGTCCCAGCGCGGAGCTCCGAGACCGAAGGCACAGACGCGGAACAACCCGTAGATCCCCGTCTTTATGACGATCCCCGACATGAGGGCCGAGATGCTGCTCGGCGCCGCAGGGTGCGCATCGGGAAGCCAGACATGCAGCGGGATCATCCCGGCCTTGACGCCGAAGCCGACGAAGAACAGGACGAAGAGCGTGTCGCGCAGCGCGCCTTGGGCGACGGTACCCGAGAGTACGGCCGAGAACGCCACCGAACCCGACAGCGACGCCAGGAGCAGGAAGCCGGCCACCAGACACCCGGTACCGACGTGGGACATCACGAGGTACACCAGGGCCGCGCGCCGGCTGTCGCCCCTCTCGTGCTCGGCCGCGACCAGCGCCGCCGACGCGAGGGACATCAGCTCCCAGGCCAGCAGGAAGCCGACGACGTCGGCGGCGACGAGGACGCCCTCGATGGCAGCGAGAAGCACGTTGAAGCCGACGCCCACGAACGCCGAGCGGCGGTCGAGCGCCCCGTGGCCGAGGTAGCCGATGCTGTAGCCCGCGACCGGCACCGCGAGAAGGGCGAGGACGAGCAGGAACCACGCGCTGAGGGGTGTGACGGCGTAGCTGAAGGCGAGGCCAGAGGCGTCGTGGCGGAACAAGACACCTGCGAGCGGCGTTCGCCCCAAGACGACTGCAAGGGCCGCCGCTCCGGTGAGGCCGGAAGCAACGATCGACCCGAGGAAGGCCACCCCGCGGCACCAGCGAGGCCGAGCGGCCAGCGCCAGCGTCACCGCGATCGATACCAAGCGCGCCGTGAACGCGACGGGCAGGAAGCTCGCCGCGACCTCTGCCCACTCGACCGGGATCACGCTCTCCACCAGAGCACCAGGACCAGGCTCAACACGAGGACGATCACGTAGGCGAGGTAGGCGTGGAGGCTGCCGGCCTGGATGATCTTCATCCGTTCGGCGACGCCGAGGACGCCCCGCGTCAGGGGGCCGTACAGGAAGCGCTCGAAGGTCGGCTCGATCTCCGCCCTGTACCTCACCTCACGCGGGAA
>DATFEN010000088.1:0-11981 GCA_035251085.1 Vicinamibacteria bacterium
CCGTCGTTGGCCACGATCATTCGACGCGGGTCCTTCGGATCGAACCAGGCGTCGTGATGGTCGCCGTGGTGGATCCCCTTCACGCGCTTCCAGCCCTTGCCGCCGTCGACGCTGCGCAGCATGGGTACCTGCGGGATCCAGACGATGTCCGCGTTGGCCGGATGGACGCTGATCGTTGAGTAGTACCAGGCTCGCTGACGAAGCGCGTGGTGATCGCTCGCCAGCGACCAGGACTCGCCGCCGTCGTCGGAGCGGTAGAGTCCGCCCTTCTCGGCCTCGATGATCGCGTAGACGCGCCGCGAGTCGGATGGCGCGACCGCCACGCCGACCTTGCCCCAGATTCCCTCGGGCAGACCGCCCTCGCCGTGCTTCAGCTCGGTCCACGTGTCGCCGCCGTCGCGCGACACCCACAAACCGCTGCCCGGCCCGCCGCTCGTCAGCTCCCAGGGCCGGCGCCGAGCCTGCCAGAAGCCCGCGAACAGCACCGCGGGGTTGTTCGGATCGAGAGCGATGTCGGACGCGCCGGTCTCGGCATCCTTCTTGAGCACTTGCTGCCACGTGCGGCCACCGTCCTTGGTGCGGTAGATCCCGCGTTCCGGATTGGGGCCGAAGGCGTGGCCGAGGACCGCGGCATACGCGATGTCGGGGTTCTTCGGGTGGACGACCATCGTCCCGATCTGGCCCTCCTGCTTCCAGACGTGCGTCCACGTCTTTCCCGCGTCGGCCGACTTGTAGATGCCGTTGCCGGCGGCCACGTTGCCGCGGATGTTGGCCTCCCCGGCCCCGACGTAGACCACGCTCGGGTCGGACGGAGCCACCGCGATCGAGCCGATCGAGGATGTCGGCTGGTCATCGAAAACGGAGGACCAGTTGTAGCCCCCGTCCGAGGACTTCCACACGCCACCCGAGGCGGTCGCCGCGTAGTAGGTCAGCGGGTCCCCCGCCACGCCAACCGCCCGTGAGACGCGGCCACCGATGAAGGGACCGACCAGCCGGTACTCGAGCGCACCGAAGGGTCCCTTCTCTTTCTTCTCCCTGTTGGCGGCGTCCTCCGCGTAGGCCGGCAGGGCCAGCAACGCGATCGACAACACGGCGTGGCGCAGTGGAATATCCATGAGCACCTCTGGCGTTGAATCGCGAGAGAATACTGCGACCGATGCTGGTGGCAAAGCTTGACGAGGAGAGCCGACTCGTCGCGCGACTGCGCGGCAGCGACGAAAGTGCCTTCGAGGATCTCGTGCGGCGCGAGTGCCCTCGGCTCCTCGCGGTCGCCCGCCGCATCCTCCGCAACGACGCTGACGCCCGCGATGCCGTCCAGGACGCCTTCGCCGCCGCATTCCGCTCCCTCGCCTCGTCTGAGGGCCAGGCCAGCCTGTCGACGTGGCTCCATCGGATCGTCGCCAACGCCGCGCTGGGGCGCCTGCGTGGGCGGCGCCGCAAGGCGGAGACGCCGATCGAGGAGCTGTTGCCGGCGTTCCAGGAGGACGGACATCACGTCATGCCTCCGTCACCGTGGCCGTCGGCGGAGAAGCTGCTCGAGGATCGGGAGCTGCGCGAGTTCGTGCGCGATGCCATCGACCGGCTTCCAGAGAGCTACCGCGAGGTGTTGCTGCTCGGCGACATCGAGGAGCTGGACACGACGGCGGTCGCCGAGCTGCTCGCGATCAGCGAGAGCCTCGTGAAGGTGCGCCTCCAGCGCGCCCGCCAGGCGCTCAGGATGCTGCTCGAGCCGCGCTTCCGCGAGGGGGCCGTCTGATGGACCGCGACCTCACCTGCCGCGAGCTCGTGGAGTTCCTCGACGACTACATCGCCCACGACCTGGGCGGCCGCGCACTGGCGAGCTTCGAGAAGCACCTCTCCGATTGCCCGCCCTGCGTGGCCTACCTCGAGACCTACCGCCAGTCGATCCGGATGGGCCGGGCGGCGCTCAAGGGCTCGGATGAGCACGTCCCGGAGGCGGTCCCAGAGGATCTGGTCCGCGCGATCCTCGCCGCGCGGCAGAAGCGCTGAGCCGCGTGTAACCGCGGCCCGTTTCCGGCATCTGTACTACGTGGAGGAGGCCTGCACGCCGTGCTGACCTGCCGCGAGTTCGTCGAGTTCATGGACGATTACCTGGAGGGGCTGCTGCCTGAGCACGTGGTCGCCCACTTCCACGAGCACCTGTCCCAGTGCCCCTCGTGCGTGGCCTACGCCAGCACCTATCAGGACACGGTGCGCCTCGCCAGGAAGGCTCTCGGCGACGAATCGCCGGTCACCGGCGTGCCCGAGGATCTCGTGCGGGCCATCGTGGCCGCACGGGACCACTCCGAGGTGACGTAACCCCCGAGGGCAGCCGGCATCCAATCCTCACGAAAGCGAGGAACAAGATGCCGAAGATGGAGGCGACCCTGGCGATCCCGGCACACGCAGCCATGGCCTCGAGCGCCGCCGCCGACACGGCGGCCCGGCGCCTCACTCTCGACGAGCGGTTCGAGCGCGAGGCGGTGCCCCACACGCGATCGCTCTACTCCACGGCCTACAGGCTCACGCGCAACTCGGCCGACGCGGAGGACCTGGTCCAGGAGACGTTTCTCCGCGCGTATCGGGCCTTCGAGGGCTACACTCCCGACACGAACATCCGCGCGTGGCTGTACACCATCCTGTACCGCGTGCGTGCCGACCATTACCGCCGCATCGGTCGCTCCGTGCAGACCGTCGAGCTGGAGGGTGACGGGCCCGGAACCGCGCCGTCGCAGGACCAGCTCGCTCGCGGCCACGAGGACGTCGCGCGAGCGTTGGGCGAGCTTCCGGAGTGCTTCCGCGCCGCGGTGATCCTTCGCGACATCCAGGAGTTCAGCTACGAGGAGATCGCGGCGATCCTCGACGTTCCGATCGGCACCGTGATGTCCCGCATCCACCGTGGCCGCGCGCTGCTCCGCAAGTCCCTGGCGGGCCTGGTCTCTTGACCAAGATGAGAGTCGGCGAGTAGAAAGAACCGTGGCTTCGGAGACCATCGTCGGAGCCCGCAACCTCATGACCCCGCACGGGGTCGACGACTATCCCGGACTTCTCGTGGTCCGTCCGGGCCCGGGTTGGGACATGGCCGTGATCGTCCCCAAGGACGGCGACACGATCATGGCTCGCGGCGGTGAGCTGACCTACTCGTACAAGACCGCGGATGGCGCCCACGCCCAGGGCTTTCGGCTGCGCTCGGGCGATCGCGCCACGCTGGTACGGTCGGGCCTGTCCCACTCGTTCGTGGAGTGGAAGATCGAGCGGGCCTGAGTCCGAGGTCCCAGGAATATTTCCGCCTCCCCCGTCCGATCCACACTTTCAGGAGGCGGAAGATGGCCTGCGCTCCAGATTGGGTCACGGCCTACGTCGACGGCGAGCTCGACCAGGAGTCCGAGCTTCTCATGGAGCAGCACCTCGCCTCGTGCTGGCGCTGCTCCGATCAGGCGCGCGGAGAGCGAAGCGTCCGCTTCCGTCTCAGGGCGCTGCCTGACCCTCCTCACTCGCTGACCCTGGAGCGCCGCTTTCCGCAGCACCGATCCTGGCTGAACTGACGGGGGTCGCTCGAGGTCGCCCGTTCAAGTCGCTTCCTTGACTGCTCGCCGCTCCAGCCATCCTCGCAGCGCCGCAAGCCCCTGGGGCACATCGGCGCGCCCGAAGCCCACACGCAGACGGTCGGCGGGCACGTCGTTGAGCTCGGAGCGGAAGATGCTGGCGGGAAGGAACAACACGCCGGCCTCCTCGACCAGGCGCTGGGTGAAGGCTTCGACGCCGTCGCGCCCCTTGTAGCGAATGAAGCCGACGCAGCCGCCGTCGGGCTGCCTCCAGTCGAAGAGCTCGGCGTGCTCCGCGAAGAACGCATCGAGAAGGGCGACGTTGCGGCGCACGATCCCGCGAGTGCGCTCGAGGATCCGCTCGCGCGCGCGCAGCGCGATCAGGGCCAGCGCCTCCGACGGGCCCGAGTTGCAGATCGAGAGGTAGTGCTTGTAGCGCTCGAGGCGGACGAGCAGCTCGCGGTCCTTGCAGGCCAGCCAGCCGATGCGCAGCCCCGCCAGGCCGTAGGCCTTCGACATCACGTTGAGCGAGATCGCGCGCTCGTAGAGATCGACCGCCTGCGGCAGGCGCAGCGTCGGGTCGCGCTCGATGAGCCGATACACCTCGTCGCTGAACAGCCACGCTCCCTGCCCGCGGCAGATCTCGACGATTGCGTCGAGGGACGCGCGGGGCACGATGCGCCCGGTGGGGTTGTTCGGGAAGTTGATCGAGATGAGCCGCGTGTTCGGACGCATCGCGGCCCGGAGCCGGTCCACGTCGAGGTCCCAGCCGCGCTCATGGTCGAGGGGCACCCCGGTGACCGCGCACAGCCCGAGCGGGATGGTCTCGGCGGCCTGGTAGTTCGGCGTGATCACGATCGCGTGGTCGTCCCGGCGGAGCAGCACGCGCATCGCGACGTAGATCGCCTCCTCGGCGCCGGCGAAGCAGAGCAGGTGCTCCGGGCGCAGCGTGTCGTAGGTCGCGGCGATCTCGGCCCGGAGCGCCGGCGCGCCAAACGTCTCCGTATAGCCGAGCCCGAGGGCCTCGAACGCGGCCCGGTCCTCGGGGCGCGCCATCGCCAGCAGCTCACCCAGCGTCAGGGTCTGGGCGTCCGAGGCCGCCATGTTGTACTTCGCCGCGAACTCCCACCTCGAGAAGTGGACCTCGAGCGCGAAGTCCCTCATGCGGGGGTCAGCGGCCGAGCAGACGCAGGATCGGGTTCGTGGAGCGCGGACACTGGCAGCGCTGATCGGGCGGAACGTCTCGCAGGGCCGCCTCGACGTGACGGCCGCAGCCCGCCCAGGTCGGCTTGCCACAGCGGCTACAGCGGATCTGCCGGCACATGCAGCGTATCGTAGCCGAAGATCGAGGGTCGGGGCGCTATCGCGCCAGCACGCTGTTCCAGGCGCCGTAGCCGTCGTGGCTGCGAGCCGGATTCGCCGGATCGGCGATGTGGCGCGTGCCGTCCAGTAGGAACTTGTAGCCGTGCGGCCCGCCCTCCGGTCGCGGCAGCGTGGCCTCCCAGAGCCCGTCTTCGAGCCGACCCGCTGGAAGGCCAGGTGCCCGCCAACCGTCCCAGCTCCCCACCACGCGCACGTCGACGGCGGCATGGTCGTGGAGCAGAAAGCGGACCACACCGCCGTCGATCACCGGCGAGACGTCGAAGTCGGCGCCCGCGCCGTGACGGTCCTTGAGTGCCGCGACAACGGCGCGCCCCGCGTTCACCGCGCCGGCGCCCTGTCGCTCGCCGGGCGCTCCCGGCACGGGATGCGCGGTCGCCATGAGCAGCTCGCGCACGCGGCGCGGCGTCAGGCCGGGATTTGCCTCGATCATGCAGGCGACGATGCCCGCTACGGCGGGCGCGGCGAAGCTCGTGCCTTCGACGTGCTGGTATTGGGGCGTGACCATTTTCAGCTCGCGGAGCCGGGGCTCGACCGCCGCGTCGTCGACGGCGCGGCGCGCGAAGAGCCCAGCGGCCTCGCGCTCGAGATCCGTCCCTCCGAGGATCGGCGCCACGACCCACAAGCTCGGCGCGACAACCTCGGGCTTCGGCGCGCCGTGGGCGGTCTCGCCGTAGTTACTGTGCCAGAGCTGGCGCTCCTCGTGGCTCAGCGTGTTGCGATCGTCGAGGCCCCCCACCGTGATCGCGAGCGGCGCGGTCCCCGGAGGCACCAGCCGGCGCTCTCCGTCGTTCCCGGCGGCGACGACGACGGTGATGCCCTTGGCCACGAGCGCCTGGACGGCCTGGTCCACGGGGTTGGGGTGAAGTGGCGTGACCGCGGCGCCACCCAGCGACAGGTTGACGACCCGGACGCCGAGGCCCGGCCCCTCCCAGCGCAGCCAATCGAGCGCCCGCGCGATGGCGGCATTGGCGATGCGGCCGGAGGCGTCGCGGACCTGGATCAGCACCAGCTCCGCCTCGGGCGCGAGGCCGCGATAGAGGCCGTGACTGCGATGGCCGTTTCCGGCTGCCACGCTGCTGGTCATCAGCCCGTGCCACTGGGCACCGTCGCCGGCATCCCAGCCGGGCCACTTGGGCACTGCGTTGGCCCGAAAGCGCCGAACCACAACGGGCTCGCGGCCGGCATCCACCCAGGCGCGGATCCGGTTGCGCGGCTGGGTCAGGTCGGGGTGTGGATGGAAGGCCGAGTCGACGAGCGCGATCGTCACGCCGCTCGCCGTGAAGCGCGGGTCGGCGTGCAGCCGGAGAGGCGTGGGCAGCGCCCCGAACGCCGCCTCCGCATCCAACGGCCAAGCCGCCTGGACACTCTCGTGAAGGGCGGCCTCGCCCTTCTCGAGCAGCGTCGTCAGAAGCACTTCCTGGACGCAAGCGGGACAGGCGCCGTCCTTCCTTTCCCAGCCTTCCTTGTGCTTTCGCAGCCCTTGGCGAACCTCGTCGGAGACGAGCGCCGCCTCCGCCAAGAGCTCGTGCGGCTGCGGGATGCCGCACAGGGCGCAACTCGACTCCGTGTTCTGCATCTAGCTCGTTCGATGCCGGGCTGACCGCGAGGTTACATCAGCGGCGGGGGCCTTTACGACGGCCGCGTCTCGAAGTGCGGCGCCAGCAGCCCGCGCAGGGCCATCCGGGCGCGGTGGAGCCGCACCTTGCAAGCGGCGCCGCTGATCCCGAGCGCTGCCGCGGTCTCGTCGGTGGTCAGCTCCTCGATGTCGCGCAGCAGGATCACGGTCCGGTAGGTTTCAGGCAGCCGATCCAGGGCGGCGCGGACCAGCTCGCGATTCTCACGGGCCTCGAGCAGCACCTCGGGCTCGGCCCGCCACTCGTGCGGGTGCCGGGCGTGGTGTCCGTCCTCCTGGAACTGGGGCAAGAGATCGTCGATCGACTCCTCCGGATGGCGGCGGCGCGAGCGCAGGCGCATGAGGCAGGCATTGACGACGATCCGGTGCAGCCACGTCTGGACGGCCGATTCGCCGCGAAAGGCATCGAAGGCCTTGAAAGCCAGGAGAAAGCCGTCCTGGAGGGCATCGCGGGCCTCGTCCTCGTTCCGCAGGATGCGGCGCGCCCTCGCCAGCAGGCGCGGTCCGTAACGACGAACGAGGTCCTCGAAGCGGTCGCGAGACGTCCAGCGCTCCGTTCGTTCCGTCCCTGCCCTTGCCTGTGCGAGGCCATCCATGCTGCCAAGGTAGGCAGGGGCGCATCCCGCATCAATGCAACGAGGCTCGAACCTGCCTCTCACGGCAATTCACTGAGCCACGCTGGCTTGCAGGTACATCTCATTCGACACGCGGGTGCTAGACTGCCCCACCGTGCCTCGAATGGTCCGCTTCGGCGTCTTCCAGGCCGACCTGGAGACCGGTGACCTGCTGAAGCAGGGCATGAAGGTGCGCGTCCGCGGAAAGCCGTTCGACATCCTGGCCTTGCTGCTCGAGCGCCCCGGCCAGGTGGTCAGCCGCGAGGAGCTGAAAGAGCGGCTCTGGTCCGCCGACACGTTCGTCGATTTCGATCACGGCGTGAACACGGCCGTGAACCGGCTCCGAGAGGCGCTCGGTGACGCAGCCGACAACCCCCGCTTCATCGAGACGATCCCGCGGAAGGGATACCGGTTCATCGCGCCCATCGCTGCGGTCGAAGAGCCTGAGCCTTCTGTGGAGGCCGCCGCGGCCGTTCCGAGGCGGGCCTCGTCGCTGCTGCTCGCGACGATCGGGCTCGTCGGCAGCCTCGCGTTACTCGTGCTCCTGCTGAGCGCGCGGAGACCGATCCGTCCGGAGGGTCCCACGCGCCTCGCGGTCCTGCCGTTCCGCAATGTCAGCGGCGAGGCGGGCCAGGAGTACCTGGCGGAAGGCCTCACGGATGCGCTGATCTCGGACCTCGCCCGGATCCGCGCGCTGCGCGTGATCTCGCGGACCTCGGCGATGTCCTTCAAGGGCTCGACGAAGCGCCTGCCCGAGGTGGCTCGGGAGCTCGGCGTCGGCGCCGTGGTCGAAGGCTCGGTGCTTCGCTCGGGCGACCGCATCCGCGTCACCGCCCAGCTCGTCGAGGCGTCGAGCGATCGGCCGTTGTGGGCGGACACCTACGAGCGGGACATGGGCGACATCCTCTCGCTCCAGCGAGACGTGGCGCGCTCCATCGCCTTGGGAGTCGAGGTCACCGTCACTCCCCAGGAGGAGCGCCGACTGCGCTCCGCCGCGAGCATCGATCCGAAGGCGTACGAGGCCTACCTCCGCGGGCTCTTCTTCTGGGAGCGCATGACGTCGTCCGGCTTCGAGCGCAGCGTCGCCTCGCTGAAGGAAGCGATCGCGATCGACCCCGCGTACGCGCCGGCCTGGGCCGCGCTCGCCGAGACCTACTGGATCATGGGGACTTCCGGCTACGAGGAGAGCCGGCCGGCCGAGGTCGCGCCGAAGGCGCGTGAAGCGGCGTCCAAGGCCATGGAGCTGGATCCGTCGTTGGCCGGGCCGTACGCCACGCTCGCCGAGGTGGCCGCGGATTTCGATTGGGACTACGCGAAGGGCGAGGAGCTTTTCCGCAAGGCGGTCGAGCTGAACCCGAGCTTCGCCGACGCCCGGGTGAGCTTCTCGGCGCTCCTCACCGGACTCGGTCGCTTCGAAGAGGCCGTCGCCGAGGCCAAGCGCGCTCAGGAGCTGGACCCGCTTTCGGTGGTCGCTGGACAGACCCTCGGCTTCCGCCTCTATTACGCGAAGCAGTACGACCGCGCCCGGCTCCAGTTCCGGCGCACGCTGGAGCTGGATCCGCGCTCGTTCCCCGCAATCCAGGGCCAGGCGCAGTGCGATTGGGAGCAGGGCGAGCGGAAGCGAGCGCTGGCCGAGTCCGAGCGTGCGGTCCAGGAGTCGGGCGGGAACGCCTGGGTGCTGGGCTGGCGCGGGTACGCGCTGGCGGCCTCCGGGGATGGGGTCGCCGCACGCCGCGCCCAGCTCGACCTCGAGACGGCCGGAGCGTCACGCTACGTCTCGCCGGTCTATCCGGCGATGGTGGCCGTCGGCCTGGGCGACCACGAACGCGCGATCGGGTTGCTCGAGCGGGCCTACGAAGACCGCTCGCCCTGGATGCTGTTTCTCGCCGTGGAGCCGCTCTTCCAGCCGCTGCGCAGCGATCCGCGCTTCCTGGACCTGTTGCGGCGGGTCGGACACAAAGCCTGACCTAATTCTCGATCAGAACCACGCCGTGGCCGTCGGGGTCCCGCAGCAGCGCGCCGCGGCCGAAACCGAGGGCGCGCTCCTTCAGCGTCACAGCTCCGGGCGACACGAACAGCGCCCCGGCCTCCCTCACGGCCGCGAAGGACGGCCCCGCCTCGCGGGCCGCGAGCACCGTCTGCCAATGGAACAGGTCGTTGGCCTTGATGTCCGCCGGCGCGGGCCGGCCGTCGCGCGGCGCGAGGTACTCGAGGAACTCGATCCCCGGGCCGCGCTCGGCGCGCAGGCCGCTGATGCGGAGCCGCGCCCCGAACACGTTGTTCAGGTGCTCTTGCTCGGGCCCGTAGTTCTCGCTCTCTCCTGCGACCCGCAGGCCGAGCAGGTCGCGGTAGAACCGCAGGCTTCGTTCCGTGTCGCTCACCACGATGGCCGTGTGATCGATCCCGAGGAACAGCCTATTCTTCGAGTGCCAGCGCGCCTCGCCCTTGTCCCGCGGGAAGGCCAGCACCTCGAGGGCGTGGCCGTCGGGGTCCTTGAAGTAGAAGGCTTCGATGCCGGCGGCGGCCTTGATGTACTCGGGCAGCCGCTGCGGCCCCGTCGAGGCATGGGTCACCTTGAACTCGCGCAGCCGCGCATACGCCGTGGCCATGTCGCTCACGATGATCGCCACGTGCTGGAAGGCCTTGTCGTTACTGCGGGCGTCCGGAGGGATCGGCCGGCCCTTCGGGGCCAGGTACTCGTGCAGCTCGATCTGCTCCTGGCCCAGCCGCAGCCGCACCACCCGGATCCGCGCGCCGAAGACGCCCTGCAGGTGCTCGTAGTCGCTCCCAGCGACTTCGATGTCGGAGACCTTCTCGAAGCTCAGTACTTTCGTGAAGAACTCCACTGAGCGGTCCATGTCGGAAACCGTGACGGCAACCGCGTCCACCGCGCGCACCAGCGGCGCCTCCGCCGCAAGGAGCGGCGTGGTGAGGACCTGAGCCGCCCAGAGCAGGAGGAGGATCGCGACCAGCGCGATCTGCAGCCGACGGATCACTGCAGGCGCTCTTTGAGATGGTCGCCGACGCGCAGCGCGTTCGCCATGATCGTGAGCGCCGGGTTGACCGCCGCGCTCGAGACGAAGAAGCTGCCGTCCACCACGTAGAGGTTGTCGACGTCCCAAGCCCTGCAGTTCGTGTCGAGGGCCGAAGCCTTCGCGTCGCTGCCGAAGCGGATGGTGCCGTTCTGGTGCGCGACGCCCGCGAGCGGGATCTTCTCGCCGACGAACAGGCTGCGCCCGAAGAGGCCCTTGTGGCAGCTCTCGCCATGCATCCCGCACTTCGACTGCTGCTGCAGCAGGCTCTCGAGCTTCTTGCGCAGGCGCTTGTGGCCCTCTTCGTTGTTGGGCTTGTACTTGAGGACGATGTTGCCCTGCTTGTCGAGCGTGACGCGGTTCTCGGGATCGGGCAGGTCCTCGGAGGTCATCCAGAAATCGAGGGAGTGCTTGCCCATCAGGTCGAGCGTGAAGCCCGGCGTGAGGGGCGGCGCGCCGGCCGAGAGCGCAATTCCGTCGAGCTTCCCGACGAAGGAGATATGGCCCATCGGGTACTCCCAGTCCTTCGAGGCGAAGTAGAAATCGTTCACCGCGAGCGTCTTCTGGAAGGTCGTCGGATTCGGGCACAGGGACACCGCGAGCAACACCGAGTTGACATGGCCCATGTAGTGGCGCCCGACCGTGTCCGAGGAGTTCGCGAGCCCCCTCGGATGCTTGTCGTTCGCGGAGCGCAGCAGGAGCGCCGCCGAGTTGATGGCGCCTGCCGAGACCACGACGACGCCGGCGGCGTAGACCTCCTCCGCGCCGTTCCGTTTCACACGCACGCCCGTCACCTCGCGCCCGCTTGCGCTCGTCTCGAGCTTGGAGACCAGCGCGTTCGTGAGGAGCGTGACGTTGGGGTGCGCCAGGGCTGGCTCGACCGCGCACACGTGGGCGTCGGCCTTGGCGTTGACCAGACACGGATAGCCGTCGCAGGTCGCGCAGCGGATGCAAGGGCTCTGGCGATCCCTCTCGCGGAGCTGGATGCCGAGCGGCACGTGGAACGGCTTCAGGCCCAGGCGCGCGAAGTCGTCGTTGAGCGCCTGGATCCGGGGCTCGTGGCTGACCGCCGGAAACGGGTAGGCCGCGCTGCGCCAGGGCTCGGTCGGGTCCTCCCCCGCCTGGCCGTGCACGTGGTACATCGCCTCCGCCTGGGTGTAGTAGGGCTCGAGCTCGTCGTAGGAGATCGGCCAGGCCGGCGAGATACCGCCGTGGTGGCGCAGCTCGCCGAAGTCCTCCTTGCGCAGGCGGAAGAGCGCGGCGCCGTAGAACTTGGTGTTGCCGCCGACGTAGTAGTTCGTGTGGGGGTGGAGCGCCTTGCCGTCCTTGTCGTACCACGTCTCCTTGGTGTTGTACTTGGCCTGGACGTTGACGGCGCGCGAGTCCCAGTTGTCGCGCTCACGCGGGACGAAGTCCCCGCGCTCGAGGACCAGGATCTTCTTCCCGGTCGGGGCCAGCCGGTGCAGCAGCGTGCCGCCCCCGGCACCAGTCCCGATGATGATCACGTCGTAACGCCCGTTCGTCGCCACGCCCCACCTCCCGGCCCTCTACGAAGGGCGGTTTGACCGGGGATCGCGGCCGCCCGTCGGCCTATTCCCGGTCGCGCCTCGTGTCTATCCGGCCGCCTTCCTGAAGAAGATGCAGCGCTCGCGGTTCTGGTGGTCGTACTTCGCGCAGCCACGCGGCCGCTTCAGCCAGGCGTGGATTTCGGCGGCGGCCAGCATGCCGAGCGGCGGCGCCAGGAAATAGACCCACAGGGCGCCGAAGTCCATCG
>DATFEN010000091.1:0-2343 GCA_035251085.1 Vicinamibacteria bacterium
CACACGGTCCACGTCCGGAAGGTCCGCTCGCACGCTCACCGTGAGCTCGGGATCCGCCAGCGCCTCCGCGAGCTGGGCGCCCAGCGTGGCGTCGGCCACCTCCAGGCGGGCGGGCCGCGATCGCACGAACTTCAGGCCGAGCCCGATCAGCGCCTGGAGCGCGAGGCTCGGGTCGGCCCTGCCCTCGGCTTCCGCGAGCTCGACGTTCATCATGCCCGTCGCCAGGCTGACCCACACCGCCGCCCACGGCCGGCGCGCGCTGCCGTCCGGCTCGTCGACCCAGGCGCGCGCCCGGACGACGCCGCCCTGCCAGACGTCGCTCGACCGGCGCGGCAGGCGCTTGAAGCGATCGACGAGCACGGACCGCACGGGTGGCACGGTCGGATGATATCCCGGCTTTCCGCAGCGGCGCGTGCCGGCGGGCCACGAGTTCCAGACCCCGGCCCCGTGGATTGCGTATCCACTTGTATTCCATTGTGTTCAGATCGAGTGCAGCGTAGGATGCGGGCATGAGCCGATCCAGTCGCCGGGCGGGGGGTGCGAAGACGGTGCGGAGCGGAGCACCCAGGCGCCGGGGAGAGCCCAAGGTGTTGACGACCATGCGTTTGCGACGTTCACTCCGGGACGAGCTCGTCGCGGCAGCCGAGCGCAGCCGCCGGTCGGTCGCCGATGTGGCGCAGGAGCTCCTGGAGGAAGGCATCCGGATGCGGCTCTGCCCTGGGATCTATTTTGCCGACGAGCCCAGCGGGCGCACCGCGAAGCTGAGCGGTACGGGGCTTGGCGTTTGGGAGGTCTTGAGCGACTTCTGTCGAGACAACGACTTCGAGGCTCTCCGGCAGACGTTCTCGCATCTCTCTCAGGCCCAGCTGGCGGCGGCGTTGATGTACTACCGGCGCTATCCCGACGAGATCCAGCGTCAGGTCGAGGCCAACGCTCGGCTGACGCCGGAGGTCATCGAAAGGGAGTTCCCAGGGCTCGTGCGCTTCGTCACCGTGGGGTGAAAGTCTATCTCGACGAGAATCTGTCACCAGAGATCGCGCGCCAGCTGCGGGACAGGGGCGTCGATGCGGTCAGCGCCCACGAGGTCCGCCGGCATCAGGTCGCCGACCGCACCCAGCTCGAGCTCGCAACCGCCGAAGGCCGAGCGGTCGTCACGCGCGACGTGGTCGACTTCCTCATGCTCTCGACGCAGGCGATCGCAGCCAACACCGAGTATGCAGGGATCATCGTGGTCCCGGCCAGCTTCAGCGGGAGCGAGTTCCGGGCCATCGCCGACGCGGTCGATGCGATCGTCGAGCAGTATCCCGATGGCCTCCGGGGGGCGGTGGTCTACCTCCAGCGGCCGCCACCCGCGACCTGAGGCCCTTGACCCCCTGAGGGGCCCCTTGTAGCATCGGCCCCACTCCGCGGCTGGGCGCTGGCCTGGCCCGGAGGGTGTGCCCTTTCCGGCCCGATCGAGCGCTCGGCGCTCCGCGCCGAGAGAAGTAGGGCCCTATGCCGCGACGCTGCTGTCCGGTCCGTCCGGCGCGACGTTGAGCGCCTGCCTGTCCGTCCACGACCTCGCCCTCAGCTTCGGAGGGCTGCGCGCCGTCGACCGCGTGAGCTTCGCGATCGAGACGGGGGCCATCCACGGGCTGATCGGGCCCAACGGCGCCGGCAAGACCACCATCTTCAACTGCGTCACCGGCTTCTATCGGCCGACCGCCGGACGCATCCACTTCCTCGAGGACGACATCACGTACCTCCGCCCCGATCAGGTGGCCCGGCTAGGGATCGCGCGCACCTTCCAGAACGTGCAGCTCTTCCCGAGCCTGAGCGTGCTCGACAACGTCCTGGTCGCCAAGCATAGCCACATGCGCACGGGCGTCCTGGCCGAGGGCCTCGGCTTGCCGTTCGTGCGCGCGCAGGAACGGGCGGTCCGCGAGAGGGCCTACGCGCTCCTCGATTTCCTCGACCTCGCCGATCTGCAGCGCCAGCCGGCGGCCAGCCTGCCCCTCGGCTCTCAGAAGCGGCTGGAGATGGCCCGCGCGCTGGCCCTGGAGCCGAAACTGCTGCTGCTCGACGAGCCGGCCTCGGGGCTGAACACGTCCGAGACCCAGGCGCTGGGCGAGACGCTCCGGCGTATCCGCGAGCGGTTCGCGCTCACCGTGCTTCTCGTCGAGCACGACATGGGGCTGGTGATGAACGTCAGCGACACCATCACCGTGCTGAACTTCGGGCGCAAGATCGCCGAGGGCACGCCGCAGCAGGTCCAGAACGATCCGGAGGTCGTCAAGGCGTACCTGGGGGAGACGGTCGGTGTCGCCGGGGCGTGAGGCGAGAGAGCCGCTCCTGGCTCTCGAC
>DATFEN010000094.1:0-13734 GCA_035251085.1 Vicinamibacteria bacterium
TGTACGGAGGAATGCTTCGAGCTTGTCGAGGCGCTGGTTCCAGAAGCGTTCGTAGCGAGAGGCCCAACCCGCGATGTGCCGGATCGGCTCCGGATCGAGGGCGATGTGGTGCTCGCGGCCCGCCCGCGTGCGGCGCACGAGCCCGGCGCGCTCGAGCACCTTGAGGTGCTTCGAGACCGCGTTGAGCGACATGTCGAAGGGCTCGGCGAGGTCCGTTACTCGCGCCGCGCCCTTCGCCAGACGGGAGACGATCTCCCGGCGCGTCGGGTCCGACAAGGCCGAGAACGCGAGGTCCAGCGCAGGGGCCATATAATCAACCTACAGGTTGAATATAGGCGAGAGAGCCCGGCCCGTCAAGGACGACATCGTAAACGTGGCGCGAAGCTAAGCTCCTTTATGCCTTCGGCCTCGGCTGGACAGCTGCGCTTTCACCCTCGGGCTCGATAGCTCGCGCAGCGCGTCCTTGCCGACCCAACGGCACGACGCGTGCTCCGAGGCCGCGAGGCGCCGGGCCACGGCCATGGCGGCGGAGTTGAGCGCGAGATTGCGCCGGCCGATCCGGCGCAGCGCCCAGTTCACGGCCTTCTTCACGAAGTTGCGCTCGTCGTGAGCGCCCTTCTCGATCAAGGGCATCAGGGCCAGGAACTGCGCATCCGTCGCGGTCTTGTCGTGCCCGGCCTGGCCGGCCATCATCGCGAACGCGGCCCGCTTGACGAACTCGCGTGGCGAGCTGGACCACTGGTGCACCTTCTCCCACGCGAACGGGGTGTAGTCGAACAGATGCCAACACACGGTGTCGCAGAGGCCCCAGTTGTCGAACTCGCCGGCCCAGGCGGTCATCTGGCGGCGCGTCACCTGCTGCGGGTCGTCGACCATCGCGGCCAGCATGCGCGCCTCATACCAGCCGCTCTTCCACAATTCCCCGGCAAGGAGGTGGTCCTTGCCCAGGCGCTTCGCGAGCTGGAGCAGCGCCCCGACCGTCACGCCGTACGCGCGAGGGGCGGCGATGCCGTAACGCGCCAGCCCCTCGACGTTGCGCTTCGATCCCTTGCGCTCGAGCCACTTCAGGATCTCGTCCTTGTTCATCGGGTCTCAGCGTCCCTCTGCGAGGAGCGCCTCGAGCCTGTCGTAGCTCGCCCTCACGCCGTCCGCCATGCCGGATTGGAGCGCTTTGTCCCGGGCGTCCCGAGACTCGTAGAGAGTGGTCTGCGTCATCGTCGTCCTGCCGCCCTGCTCGACGAGGGAGACTGTGTTCACCGCCTCGCCCGGGTACCACGCCTCGTCGAACCTCTCTGTGGCAACGAGCCGCTCCGGCGCCGCGACCTCGCGGTAGATGCCGCCGATCCCCATCTGCGTGCCGTCCTTGTCACGCCGCCAGACCCACCGGTACTTGCCGCCGACGCGCAGGTCGATCTCGCAGACCGGCATCGTCCAGCCGTCCGGTCCCAACAGCCAGCGCTTGACGAGCTCCGGCTTGGTCCAGGCGTCGAAGACCAGCTGACGTGGAGCATCGAAGACACGCGTCATCACGATCTCGCGCTCCGTGGGGGTGGTGATCTCCAGGGTCTCGGCGTTCTTCATCGGCAACCTCCTCTATCGCTCGCTGCGCCTGCGTCTCCTTCGCCCGCCCTTCAGCTCGTCGAGCAACGCGTCGAGACGCCCGAAGCTGCCCTCCCAGAACCGGCGGTAGCCCTCCAGCCACTCGCTCGCTTCCGCGAGCGGCGTGGCCTCGAGGCGGCGCGGCCGGCGCTGCGCGTCGACGCCGCGGGAGATGAGCCCGGCGCGCTCCAGCACCTTGAGGTGCTTCGAGATCGCGGGCTGGGTCATCGCGAACGGCTCGGCCAGCTCGGTCACCGACGCCGCGCCGGACGCGAGGCGCGCCAGGATCGCCCGGCGCGTGGGATCGGCGAGCGCCGCAAAGGTGGCATCGAGCCGATGCGCAGCAGGCCCATAACCGCTCAGTTGCATAACCGATAGGTAATATAGGAGCGCGAGGGCAGTCCGTCAAGGCCCGAGTGGGGAAGCGCTCAGGCGGTGGTCGCCGCGCCGAAACCGCTCGCCAGCGTGTTGCCGCCGCTCACGACGACACCGACCCGCTCGCCGGGCGTCGGCCCGTACACGCCCCCGATCAGCGCCGCGAACGCCGTTGCGCCGCCCGGCTCCGCCACGATGCGGAGCCCGTCCCACAGCGCCCGCTGCGCGCGCAGGATCATCGCGTCGCTCACCAGCAGGACGCGATCGACGTGGGCCTGGGCGATCGGGAACATCAGCTCGCCGACGCAGCGAGGCGCCAGGGAGTCCGCCGCGACGCTGCCGGTCGGCGCATTCACGGGGCGGCCCGCCCGGAGCGCCTCGGTCAGGGTCGGTGCGTCCTGGGGCTCGACGCCGATCACGCGCACGCTGCCGGCGTACCACGCGGCGATCCCGCCGATCAGGCCGCCGCCGCCCACGGCGACGAGGAGCGTGTCAAGGTCGGGGGCTTGACAGCTCAGCTCGAGGCCGAGCGTGCCCTGCCCCAGGAGCGTCTCCTCCTGGTCGAACGCGTGGACCGGCAGCGCGCCAGTGGTCGCCGCGCAGTCCAAGCTCGCCGCCAGCGCCTCCGCGTAGCGCTCGCCCACGATGCTCAGCTCCGCGCCATAGGACCGGATGCGCTCGACCTTGGCGGGTGACGACACCGAGGGCACGAAGATCCTGGCTGACACGCCGAGCCGCATCGCGGCGAAACCCACCGCGGCGCCGTGATTCCCACCGGAGGCCGCGACCACGCCGGGGGCGGGAAGCTCGCGGGTCAGCAGGTTCGCGAAGGCGCCGCGAGCCTTGAAGGATCCGGAGTGCTGCAGCTGCTCGAGCTTCAAGGTCAACCGGAACGCCGGCAGCCCGAGCTCGCCGCCGTCCAGCTCGACGACCGGGGTGGCCCGGATGTGCGGCCGGATCACCTCGTGGATGGCCCGGATCCGGCCGGCCTCGATCGCCCTCGGCATGCTGCGTCCCCCCAGGGCCGGATCTTGACGCACACTTAGGCAAATGGCAAACTAGCAAATATGCCCAGGGGCGATGCCATCCCGACCGAGGTGATCAAGGCGCTCGCCAGCGATCGCCGCCTTCAGATCCTGAGCTGGCTGCGCCGGCCTCGCGCGCACTTCCCGCCCCAGGTCGACGGCGACCTGATCCGCGACGGCGTATGCGGCGTGTACATCGCCCGCAAGCTGGGCGTGAGCCAGCCCACGGCCAGCGAGCACCTCAAGATCCTCGCCCGGGCGGGGCTGCTGCGCGCCCGGCGCATCAAGCAGTGGACGTTCTACAGGCGCGAAGAGCAGCGCATCGCCGAGATCAAGCGCGCATTCCAATCGTTCTTGTAAGGGGGTCGGATGTCGGTCTACGACACGTTGAAGGCGCTGGGCGTCCTGCTGCCGCCGGTCGCGCCGCCCGCGGCGGCCTTCGTGCCTTTCGTCCGGGCCGGCGACCTCGTCTTCGTGTCCGGCCACATCGCCAGGAGGGAAGGGAAGCCCTGGGTCGGGCAGCTCGGCGCCCAGCTCGACACCGAGCAGGGGAAGCAGGCGGCGCGCGGCGTGGCCCTCGACTTGCTCGCAACGCTGGAGGCCGCGACGAGCGACCTCGACCGCGTCCAGCGCATCGTCAAGCTGATGGTGCTGGTCAACAGCGCCCCGGGCATCACCGAGCAGCACCTGGTCGCGAACGGCGCCTCGGAGCTGTACGGGGAGCTCTTCGGCCCGGCGGGAGCCCACGCGCGCTGCGCCTTCGGCGTCGCGCAGATCCCGTTCGGATCCTGCGTGGAGATCGACTTGGTCGCGGAGCTGAGGCCGGGTCGTTAGCCGATCCCGAGTTCCGTTGAATCCGCTTCGTGCGGACTCCCGCGACACGGTCCCTTGCGCCGATCGGTCGGCGGCGACACCATTGCGCTCACGGGAGGGGCCGATGGGCTGGTTTCGGTCGGGCGTGGGTACTGGAGCGGCTGTCCTCTTCGCTCTCAGCGTCGATGCGCAGGAGCCGCAGCCGGCCGCTCAAGCTCGGGCCGGCCCATTCAAGAGCGTCTACGGCAAGCTGCAGAGCGTCGACAAGGCCGGCAACCGCGTGGTCATGACGTCGGACGCCGGCGAGCGCTTCGCCTGGCAGTTCAAGGCCGATGTGATCGCTGAAGCGGCCCGCTTCAAGCCGGGAGCGCCGATGATCGTCATCTATCGCCAGCTCGCGAGCAACGAGAAGAGGGTGACGGCGCTCGCCTTTCCGGGAAGCGCCTCGACGCCCACCTACGTGAACATGACCGGCGACCGGGTGGTGTTGCGAAGCGCTCCCGCGGTGGGCGAGGAGTGTGGGAAGCCCGACGCCGGCCCCATCACCGAGTCCACAGTGCCCAGCGGCGGGCTGGCGGAGGTCATGGAGGCCTGCTGGTGCTGTTCGCCGACGGGAGAGGCCTGCACCCCCGGGAACAGGTCGGGTCTGGGCCGCGCCTTCCTCGTGCAGTGCTTCAAGTGAGCTTCGGGCTGCGTCATTCGTAGCGCAGCGTCGCGAGAGGATCCACTCGTGTGGCGCGGCGCGCGGGCAGGTAGCTCGCCAAGGCGCCCGTCAGCAGCAGGATCGCGACCGTGGCGCCGAATGCCAGGGGGTCCGCCGTGCCGACTCCGAAGAGCAGCGAGGCGAGCCCGCGGGTCGCGAAGTACGCGCCGAACGCCCCGACCACGGCGCCGCTGCCGATGACCGCGAGCGCCTGCACCATCACGAGGCGGAGCACGTCGCCGGCCCTGGCGCCGAGCGCCATACGAATGCCGACCTCGGGCGTTCGCTGCGTCACCGAGTACGACACCACGCCGTGGATGCCCAGCGCGGCCAGCAGCAGAGCCAGCGCCCCGAACACGCCGAGCAGGCCGGCGGCCATGCGCGGCGCCCACAGCACCTGATCGAGCAAGCCGCCGATCGTCTGGACGCCGACGAGCGGCATGCTCGGCGCCAGCGCCTGCACCTGCTGGCGCACCGCTCCGAGGACCGGCTCCGGGTCGCCACCGGTCCGCACGTGCAGCGTCGCGCTGGGCGCGAAATGCTGCCGCATCGGCAGATAGAAGTGAGCGGCGGGCGGCTCGCCCAGCGTTCCGTACTTCGCGTCTCGGGCAAGTCCGACCACTTCGATGATCCAGGTCTCTCCGAACACGCGGAAGCGCTTGCCTACGGCCTCCTGTCCCGGCCAGACGCGCTCACCCATCGTCTGATTGACGATCGCCACCATGGGCGCGCCCTCGCGGTCCGACTCGGTGAAGGAACGGCCGCGCAGCATCGGGATCCCCGTCGCTTCGAAGAAACCCGGATCGACCTGGTTCAGGTTGGTGAGCTTGCCGCTCCGCGCGTCCTTGTTGTCGACGCCTTCGGGGAAGACCGTGCGCGCGAAGAAGCCGCCCATGAGCGGGGTCGCGGCGATCGATGCGCCGCTGACCATCGGCAGCTCCCGCACACGCTCCACGACCTGCCGATAGAACTCCTGCCCGCGCGCGGCGTCCATGCCTTCGCCCGCGACGTCGAAGGAGAGCAGCAGCATTCTCCGCGGCTCGAAGCCGGGATCGATCCGCAGCGCCTGCTGCAGGCTGCGCAGGAAGAGGCCCGCGCCGACCAGCGCCACCAGCGAGAGCGCCACCTGGCCCAACACCAGTGCGTTGCGCAGGCTGAACCAGCGGTTCGCGTCGCTGCGAATGCTGGTGCGGTCTTTCAGCGCCAGCGTCAAGCTCGGCCGGGAGGCCTGCAGCGCCGGCGCCAGGCCGAAGATCATCCCGGTCAGCAACGAGACGCCGAGCGTGAACACCAGCACGCGGAGATCGAGCGAGAGGTCGAGGACGGCCTGCTCCATGAAGGCCGGGCGCATGGCCCATAGCGCCTGGCGGCCCCAATGGGCGAGGAGCACGCCGAAACAACCGGCCAGGAGCGCCAGCAGGGTGCTCTCGATGAGCAGTTGCCGGGCCAGCCGCCAGCGGCTGGCGCCCAGCGAGACGCGCACCGCGAGCTCGCGCTCGCGACCGGCCGCCCGCGCGAGAAGCAGGTTCGCCACGTTGCCGCAGGCGATCAACAGCACCAGCGTCACGACGCCCATCATCGCCGTGCCGGCGGCGACGAAGGCATCCTGCTGGTTTGGATTGAGCGCGGCCTCGGCGAGGGGCGTCGCGGTGAAGTTGCGCTGGTCGTTCTCGCTCGGGAAGGCCTTCGCGAGCTGCACGCCGACCGTGTTCAGAGCGGCCCTGGCCTCGTGAACGCCGTGCCCGGGCTTCAGCCGCGCGAAGCTGAAAAAGATCACGGCCCGGCGGTCGTCCCAGTTCTCGCGCACGAAACCGCTGACCACCTGCTGGTACATGGCCTGCGGCACCCAGATGTCGGCGCCGAAGAGCGTGGAGACGCCTCGAAAGCCCTCGGGGGCGATGCCGATGACGTTGAAGTCCAGGTTGTTGAGCTTGATGGTCCCGCCGACGAGCGAGAGCTCGCCGCCGAAGCGGTTCTGCCACAGCCGGTGGCTGATCACCGCGACCGGATGCGCTCCCGGCACGCCGTCCTCCTCGGGAGCGAACGTTCGGCCGTGGGCCGCCTTCACGCCGAGGACGTCGAAGTAGTTGCCGGAGACCACGAAGCCCTGCAGCTGCTCAGGCGGTCCCTTGCCGCTGGAGACGCTCAGGGGCGTGAAGCTGAAACCGGCGACGGCGGAGAAGACGTTCGTTCGATCGCGCAGGTCCTGGTAGTTCGGCCTGGAGATCGGCATCAGATCGAAGCCCTGGCCCTTGTTCCGCTCATCCGTCGTGAACATGGCGACGAGCGAGTCCACGTCCTCCACCGGAAGCGGCTTCAGAAAGAGCGCCTTCATCACGGTGAAGATCGTGGTGTTGGCGCCGATGCCCAGCCCCAGCGAGAGGAGCGCCGCCAGGGTGAAGCCGGGGCTCTTGCGCAGCAAACGCGCGGCGTAGCGCAGGTCTTGCCAGGCATCCTTGAACACGTGGCCTCCTTCCCGTCCCGGAACCAGTGCGTCGTCGAGCGCAGCCCTGCCTCGCGCCTGGCCGGAGCGCGTCGCGCGCGCGCTCCGCTCGATCTCGCGCGCGAGCCGGCCGCTGCTCTGCAGCTCGGCCAGCGCCTCGGCCTCGGCCTGGGATTCGGTCGCCCCGCGCGCGAGAGCGTCCGCAAAGCGCTGTTCGAGGTCCTGGGCGAGCTCCTCGATGATCTCCGCTTCGCGGCACGGATCGAGCTTTAGCGGCGCCAGCGAGCCCCGGACAGCGAGCGTCCATTCACGCATGCGTCACGCTTCCGAGCGCGGAGCTCCGAGCCTCATGCCGGCTTGATGCCCGCGACGCGATTGATCGCCGCCACGAACTCCTGCCAGGTGCTGCGCTGCGCCGCCAGCACCTTCCTTCCCGCGGCCGTGATGCGATAGTAGCGGCGTCGGCGCTCGCCGGCGCGCTCGACCCAGCGCCCCTGGATCCAGCCGCGGCTCTCGAGGCGGTACAGGAGCGGGTACAGCGAGGCGACGTGAAAGGTGACCACGCCGAAGGAGCGCTGCTCGATCAGCTTCCCGATCTCGTAGCCGTGGCGCGCGCGGTCCTCCACCAGCGACAGTGCGAGCAGCTCCGTGCTCCCCTTCTTCAGCCCACGGTCCAGGCTACTCGTGGCTGCCATATGTAGCACCACCATATAACGCGACGCGCTGCGAGGGCAAGCGTCTTGTTGGGCTACCAGAGCGTCATGGGCTTGGCCGGCTCCAGGCAGCGAGGGTCCTCGACTCCGGGCCGATTCACCAGAGGGGAGACCGTGTATCCCTCCAGGGCCTCCTCGGCGAGGAGGTGCAACCGGCCGACGAGCTCCTTGCCCTCCTGAGCCGAAGCATCCAGCCACGCTCCATAGGCAGCCGGATCCAGGATCACGGGCATCCGGTCGTGGATCGGTGCGACCACGCGGTTCGCCGCGGTCGTGAGCACGAGGCACGACTCGAGCGGGTCCAGGTCGCCGCTCTCCAGGCGCTCCCACAACGCCGCGACGCCGAACGGCCTCCCGTCCTTGCGCCTCACGTTGTAGGGCTGGCGCGCCTTTCCAGCCCGCTGCCATTCGTAGAAGCCGCTCAACGGAACGATGCAGCGCCGCTCACGGACGGTCGCCTTCATCGCCCCCCTGGCCACGCTCTCCATCCGCAGGTTGATCGGAGCCTTGGCGTCCTCGGAGCCCGGCCGTACGAGCCCCCAGCGCAGGAACACCGCCTCGCGATCGCCGGAGTCCGTGGCGCGGACGGCAAGGATCGGCTCGCTCGGGGCGATGTTGTAGCGCGGAGCGAGGGCAGGGACCGCCGAGAGCCCAAATTCCTCCTCCAGCTCCTCGGGCGGCGTCGTCAGGCTCGCCCGGCCGCACATAGGGACATGCTACTCGGCGGATGCGCGGTGGCGCCTCAATAATGAGCGGACATGAAGGCAAGCTCGTCCCTCGCCGAGGTGGCGCTGCTCTTCCTCCGCCTGGGCGCCACGGCTTTCGGGGGACCGGCCGCGCACGTCGCCATCATGGAGGACGAGATCGTGCGACGGCGGGGCTGGATGAAGCGCGGGGAGTTCCTCGACCTGCTCGGCGCAACCAACCTGATCCCCGGCCCGAACTCGACGGAGCTGGCCATCCACATCGGCCGGCGTCGCGCTGGATGGACCGGTCTCGTCGTCTCGGGCGCCTGCTTCATCCTGCCGGCCACGCTGATGGTGTGGGCTCTGGCGTGGGCCTATGTCCGCTATGGTGATATTCCGGCATCCGAGGGTTTGCTCTACGGCGTCAAGCCCGTGGTGCTCGCGGTCGTCGTGGAGGCCCTGTGGGTTCTGGGCCGTACCGCCCTCAAGAACCGCGGTCTCGTCGTCGCGGGCCTGGCGGCTCTCGGTCTGGCGCTGGCGGGCGTGAACGAGCTGATCGTCCTTTTCGGGGTCGGGACGGCGATCGTGTTGGTGCGGCGGCTCGCCGCGGCGGGCCGCCCTTTCGTCGCGGCTTTGCCGCCGCCGTTGGTGCTGGCGACGGTCGCAGCGGCGCAGCCCTTCCATGTCCCTTCGTTGTTCCTCGCCTTCTTGAAGGTGGGGTCGGTCTTGTTCGGGAGCGGCTACGTGCTGCTCGCCTTCCTCCGGGCCGAGCTGGTCGTGCGCCTCGGGTGGCTGAGCGAGGCCCAACTTCTGGACGCGGTCGCGATCGGACAGATGACGCCCGGCCCGCTGTTCACGACGGCCACCTTCGTCGGCTACGTGCTCGGGGGCCACGCCGGCGCGCTGGCCGCCACGCTCGGCATCTTCCTCCCGGCTTTCTTCTTCGTCGCGGTCAGCGGCCCCGTGGTGCCCTGGCTGCGGCGGTCCGCGGCGGCGGGAGCCTTCCTCGACGGTGTGAACGTGGCGTCCCTGGCGCTCATGGCGGCGGTCACGGTGCAGCTCGCCGGGGACGCGATCCGCGACGCGCCCGCAGCCGTTCTCGCGCTGGCGAGCGGCGTGCTGCTGGTGCGCTTCCGGATCAACTCGAGCTGGCTCGTCGCTGGGGGCGCACTCCTGGGGATCCTGCTCGCCCGCTGACGGTCAGGGAACGGGCAGGTCGTTCCAGTAGAGGATGGCGTTCCAGACCAGCCGGAAATCCGATTCGGTCTGGTAGCGGTGTATCGGGTCGAAGTCGAAGGCGATCACGCGGCCCTTGCCCGTCGGGATGTCGAGGATGGCCGGCTTCCCGACCAGGCCGTCGCCGCCCTTGATGCCGCCGCTCACCACGAGGGGCGGCTCCTTCGTCTCGTCCTTGGCGGCCTCAGCCTCGGCAGGCTTCGCTGCGTCCTCGTCGTCGGTCTTCAGCTTGGTGCCCCACTGCAGCACGATCCGTCCCTCGTCGACGCGGCGCACCTCGTAGACGGGCTGGCCTTCGCGGAACACCGACGTCGTCTCGGGATAGCCGTAGGCGATGGGATGGTCTGGCCTCCGGAAGCGCGCGCGCAGCTCGCTGCCTGGATTCACGAGGTCCTTCACCGTGGCGCGGCGCACGTCGCGGGCGATGCCGCCGTCGAGGGGCAGGGTCGATGCACCGCCCAGCGTGATGAGCACGCCACCCTGTCGGACGAACTCCTCGAGCCGCTGGATGCCCGCCCAGGTGAAGCCTCCTGTGACGTCCGCGGACGAAGTCGGCGTGCCGTGGGTCGGGAACTGTGCGCTCTTCGTGAAGGCCAGGGGCGCGTGGCGGGGGTCGATGCCGTTCACGATGTCCTTGAGGCTGCGCCCGGTATCGGGGTAGAGGATCACGTCGAAGCGCTGGCGCAGCCCTCCCTTGCGGACGTCCTCGTCCATGACGAGCGCATACGGGATCTTCTGGTCGTCGAAGATCATCCTCACCCAGCCCGCCGACTGCGTGTCGCTCCAGGCCTGGAGCAGCGCGAGGCGAGGCAGGTCGACGACGTGGCGCTTCACGTCGGGCATGGCCGCGACCGCGTCCACGTCGATGGCCAGCTCTGCCGCGGCCGACTCCAGGGCCGATTCCAGCCCGACTTGCGCGCCGACGATCCACGAGCCGGCGGGGTAGTCGCGTCCATCGGCGCTGAACTTCGTCGCGGCCGCCTCGACCTTGTAGCCCGCGAGGCGCACGCGCGCCGCCAGGAGCGCCTCCTGGCCGGAGTCGCGAACGACATAAACCGCACCGCGCGCGGTCTGGCCCTTGTACGCGACGGCCTGGCTCATGGGCTCGACCGGGACCTGGCGCACGGCCTCGTCCTCGATCGGCTTCACCTCGATGCCGAGGCTCACGTTGAGCGCCCAGGCCACGTCGTCGTACGCGTCGTAGGGCGCCTTGTCGGCAGGGTACTTCTGCGGCGTCAGCAGGTCGAGGGCGTATCCGCGGTACGGCTGGTCCATGCGCACCACGTAGGTGCCCGCGGGGAACTCGCCCTCCTTCACCTTGAACGCCTCCTTGGCCCGCGACACTTCGATTCCGTGCTCGCGCAGCAGGTTCACGAGGTGGGCCAGGCGCCGGCGGTCGTCCTGCTTCTCGGGGATCGCGATCGCGTAGGGTTTCTCCGTCGTCCCCAGGCGCACCCCGTTCGCGCCGCGTCGCCAGAAGTTCCGCAGCATCTCGGGAGCGTTGCGGGCCGTGTAATCGAGGGCCGCCAGCACGCCGGTCTGCATGTAGTTCGTGTTGTTGCGGAGCGACCACTTGAACTTCTTGGGCGGCGGCACCATCCGGTACCAGTCCTTCTCCGTGACCGCCCGTCCGGTGAACTTGTTGCGCTCCGGGTCGAGGCGCCGCTCGACGGTCTCTGCCGTGGCGTTGCCGAACGTCTCGTAGCCGCGCCCGATGGCGTTGTGATTCGTCGCCACCGAGTCCTGATAGAGGTGCGCCCAGCCCTCGCCGAAGCCGTAGGTCCAGACGCCGGGCAGCCCCAGGGCGGTCATGGTCGCGACCTCCTGGAACGCGATCGTGTGCCACTCGCTGAAGACGCTGGGGTCGAGGTTGACGTTGTACGGCCCGGTCCCGGTCCAGATCGAGAGCAGCGGCACCGATTCGTGCAGGTCGTGGACCACGATCGGCAGCCATTTGAGGAACGCGTCCTGCGTGGCGCGGGTCAGCGCCAGCTTGCGCTGCACTCCGTCGCGGTTGTTGTCGTGGCGCACGTACTTGCCCCAGTACGGCGGCGACAGCGGCGGCAGGTTCTCCCAGTCGGTCTTGCCCTTCAGGTGCCGGTAGAACCAGTCCACCATGCGATCCCGGCCGTCGGGCTCGGCCACCGGGTTGACGAGCACGATGATGCGCTCGCGGATCTGCCGGATCATCGGCTGCTCGGACACCGCCAGGCGATGCGCCAGCTCCATCAGCATCTCGGGGGAGCCGGTCTCGCCGGAGTGAAGGCCGCCGTGAAGCATGTAGAACGGCTTCACGCCCGCGATCAGCTCCTCTACGCGTCCCTCGTCGGCGCGGCGCGGGTCGGCGAGCTGCGCCATCGCCGCGCGGTGTCTTTCCACGTCGTCCAAGGCCTTTTCGTCGCCGACCAGGACCAGCAGGATCTCGCGTCCCTCCTCGGACCTTCCGATCACCTCGACGCGGACGCGCCGCGTCGCCGCGGCCAGCTTGCGGTAGTACGCGTAGATCTTCGTGGTGTCGGACAGCTCGCCGGGCGCACCAATGATGTGCCCGAGGTGCTCCGTCGGCGAGGGCACGCCTGACACCTGCGGTACGTACGAAACCCAGAGCGAGAGGAAGCGCGCCTCGGTGGTGGCGGCTTTGATGGCCTCGATGGACCCGGGCTCCGCCGTGTCGGGGGCCTGGGCGGCGGCGGTCAGCGGAAGTGCGGCGAGGAGTGTAATGCGCGCGGAGCGCAGGGCCATGGTCCCTCCGGGATTCCGCGGACCGTAGTGCCGCCGCTGGGCCGTGTCAATCGCCCAGCCGATACCTCGTGCTCGGCAAACTCGAACTCTCGCGGGTGAGGCTGCGTTCCAGGTGTCGAGAGCCGATGCGGTGGAGCTCAGGGATGCTCGTCCACCCACCCTCACCGCGGGCAACACGTGATCGCCACGCGAAGGGTGCGGAACAGCACCAGCTAACGCGCGTCGCCCGGTTGATCCTTCACTCGCGTGTCCGTCGCGATCCAGTTGACTTCCCACGTCTTGCCGCCGTCATCCGAGAACGCCTGTTCGAAACGGCATGAATCGTGCGTGATGTCCGAGATCACGAACCTGACGTAGATCGATCGGCCATCGAGCGTCTCCTGGCCGTAGAACTCACCGCGTCCATTCTTGAACTCGCCGATCGTGGGTGGGCTCATCGTGCCGCTCTTGATGTTGGAGAAATTGAGGCTCCACTGGCGTGACTCCGGGTTGTAGAGTCGAAGGCTCAGGCCTTCGAAGTGCCCCGCCGGGCCATCGGCCTCGAGCTCCACCAGGTTGGCGCGGCCGTTCCAGACCTTGCGGACGACGGTCATGCCCTCGTACTCGACCCAGGTCCTCGAGCCCGTTAACGGACGCAGCAGGCGTGACAAGCGGGTCTTCCAGGTGCCAATCTCGAAATCGAAGTCGTGCTGCCCATCCCGCGGCGCCTGCTGTGCGAAGCCGCGCAGCGATGCCAAGGCGACGACCAGGCCGCATGACAGCAGACGCGTTCGAAGGCGACCGCCGGGGGACCGTGTCACTTCATTCCCTCCTCGGGCGACGCGGGCGGGCTCGCCGGACGCGTAAACTAGCGGTCCTGATGGCAGCCCACAAGAACGCACGTCAAGGTGCGTATCGCCGCCCGGCTCGCCGCAACGCCGTGACGGACTGCCCCCTGACGGCCGCGTTCGCCGCGGTGGGAGGGAAGTGGAAGATGATCATCGTCTACTGGCTCTCGCAGGAGGACGTTCATTTCGGCGGCCTGCGGCGTCGGATGACATCCATCTCCCACAAGGTCTTGACCGAGCAGCTGCGCGAGCTCGAAGCGGACGACGTCGTCAGGCGCGTCCCTCTTGGGTCGGTGCCCGCGCCGGTGATGTATCAGCTCACCGACTATGGCCGCACGCTGCTTCCGCTCGTCGAGAGCGTGCGGGCGTGGGGGCGGGGGCATATCGAGCGCATGCTCATCAGGGACAAGGGGCGGTCGGTTCGGAATCCAATGCGCTAGCCGCGAGACCACGCGCTACATCGTCAAGACGACCCAGGCCTTCTGACTCGATGGCGCTGCCCCGAAATTGCACGCTTGGCGGAGCATGGCGGCCTCGGATGGCCTGATCGGCCCCGTCCAACTCGCAGATCC
>DATFEN010000120.1:0-19438 GCA_035251085.1 Vicinamibacteria bacterium
CGGTATGCGATCGCCTGGGAGGCGACGTTCGAGGTGAGAGAGGGCTGCTTCTGGACGCTCGAGGATAGGAAGGCGACGGCGCACCACGCCCTGCCAGCCGCAGAGATCGCGCACGCCGTCGCCGACGCCCGGAGAAGGTGAGGATCTCGGCTCCATGATCGTCCTCCACGCCGGCCTCGAAGCCGGCGGGCTCCTCCTCTGGGGCGAGCGGCCTGCGGACGAGGCGGAGCGTCCCGCGAAGCGCCCTGGACGGAAGCCCAGGCTTCCGCGGCCGGAACCGCACCCCCTCGCTGCGGCGGCCCGGGATCTCGATGCCGCTCTCATGGCGGTCCAGGGAGCGCAGAGAGGGCCGGGGCAGGCGAGGGTCACCGGTCGCCGAGGCCGCACCGCGGAAGCCTTCGTGGCGTGGCTGCCCACCTCGGCTGGTACCCCCGTGGCGTCGAGTCCCCTCATCGCTCCCCTCCCCGAGAAATCCGCGCCCGTCACGGTCGCGCCGTGGGCGGTGACCGCGCTGCGCCTGTCCCTGGCGGAGTCGTTGGACCTGCTCTGCACTTCGGTCGGGAACGAGACGCTCGCGCCGGGCGTCGTCGTCGGACGCGACCTCGCCTACGCCGCCACGGCGCTGCGCTTCGCCGGGGCGCTCGTGGCGCGGCAACAGTACCTTCCGGCTGTCGAGTTCGTGGACGGCGTCCACCGCGGCGTGTGGAGACCAGTCATCGCCGGTCTCGACGCGGAGCGTCTGAATAAGCTCGCGCACGCCATGCCGGACGCTTGCCGCGCGCTGCAGCGCAAGGCCGATGCTCCGCCGCAGACGGCGGCGTTGCCGCTGCTGATCGCATGCGTGGCGGCGTTCGTGGACTGCCTCGTGCGCAGCGCAGCGCCGTCGGCGCCGCGGGCCGCCCGGCGGGAGGCGGCGTCGTCCTTCGACAGTCCGCACGAGGCCTGGCTCCACGCCCTTCGCTCGCGGGACGGCGTAATCGCCGGCTCGTCGTCCGCACTGAGGCGCTTCGCCGATCAGGTCCGCGGCTGGCAGCGCCCCGTCGTCGTCCGCGCGGCAGCGCCCTTTCGGCTGACCTTCAGGCTCGAGGAGCCGCCGCCGGCGGCGGCCAAAGACGCGACCTGGTTCGTCCGCTATCTGCTCCAGGCCGCCCACGACCCGAGCCTGCTCATCCCCGCCGAGGAGGCGTTTCGGGACGGCCGAGCCGCGCCGACACCGCTACGGCGCGCGGGCTTCGACGCGCGGGAGCACCTGCTCGCCGGCCTCGGCCAGGCCTCGGGGATCGACGCCCGCGTCGAGGCGAGCCTGCGCGCCTCGGCCCCTTCCGGATACGCCCTCGACGCCGCGGGAGCCTTCGACTTCCTCAGTCAGCGTTCGATGGCCCTCGAACAGGCCGGCTTCGGGGTCCTGCTCCCGGCCTGGTGGACCCGCAAGGGGACGACGGCACGCCTGACGCTCACGGCCGCAGTCAAGAGCCCCAAACTCCAGGCCGGGAGCGGCCTCGGCCTCGACGCCCTCGTCCACTTCGAGTGGCAGGTCGCCGTGGGCGGCGTGCCACTCACCCTCGCGGAGCTGCGCGCCCTCGCGCGGCTCAAGCTCCCGCTGGTTCGCGTCCGCGGCCAGTGGGTGCAGGTCAGCGCCGAGGAGATCGCGGCCGCGCTCGAGTTCTGGAGGAAGAAGGGACAGGACGCGGCGAGCCTGCGCGACGTCGTCCGCATGTCGGTCGGCGCCGCGAAGACACCCGGCGGCCTCGCCTTCGAAGGTGTACGGGCGACCGGCTGGGTCGGCGACCTCCTCGCGCGGCTTCAGGGTCACGCCGCCTTCACGGAGCTGCCCGCACCGGCGGGCTTCCAAGGGACGCTCCGTCCGTACCAGCTCCGCGGCTTCTCGTGGCTCGCGTTCCTCAAGGAGTGCGGGCTGGGGGCATGCCTGGCCGACGACATGGGGCTGGGGAAGACGGTGCAGACGCTGGCTCTCGTCCAGCGGGAGTGGGGGTCGAACGGCAAGCGCCCCACGCTCCTGATCTGCCCCACATCGGTCGTCGGCAACTGGGAGAAGGAGGCGGCGCGCTTCACGCCGGACCTGCCTGTGCTGGTGCACCACGGTCTCGGTCGCGCGAAGGGCGGCGACCTCGGAAGGGACGCGGCCCGGCACGCTCTCGTGATCTCGAGCTACGCGCTGCTCCACCGGGACTTCGAGGCGCTCAAGGACGTGGGTTGGTCCGGCGTGATCCTCGATGAGGCCCAGAACATCAAGAACCCCGAGACGAAGCAGGCGCGGGCGGCCCGGACGCTCCCCGCCGGCTATCGCATCGTCCTCACCGGGACGCCGGTCGAGAACCACGTGGGCGACCTGTGGTCGCTGATGGAGTTCCTGAACCCCGGCTTCCTCGGCACCCAGGCCGAGTTCAAGAGGACGTTCTTCGTCCCCATCCAGGCGGGGCACGACCCCGAGGCCGCGGCGCGCCTCCGGCGCGTCACTGGACCTTTCGTCCTGAGGCGGCTCAAGACCGACAAGGCCATCATCGCGGACCTGCCGGAGAAGATGGAGATGAAGGTGTACTGCACTCTCACGCGCGAGCAGGCGTCGCTCTACGCCGCCGTCGTGACGGAGGCCGCCGAGGACATCGAGACCTCCGAGGGGATCGAGCGCAAGGGTATCGTCCTGGCCACGCTCTCGAAGCTGAAGCAGGTATGCAACCATCCCGCCCAGTTCCTGAAGGACAACTCGGCGCTCCCCGGGCGCTCGGGGAAGCTGGCGCGGCTTACGGAGATGCTGGAAGAGATACTCGAGGTTGGCGATCGCGCCCTCGTCTTCACGCAGTTCTCGGAGATGGGCGGCCTGCTGCAGCACCACCTCCAGGAGACCTTCGGCCGCGAGGCCCTCTTCCTCCACGGCGGCGTCCCCAAAGGCCAGCGCGACCGCATGATCGAGCGCTTCCAGGAGGCCGGCGGCCCGCTCGTGTTCGTTCTCTCCCTGAAGGCCGGCGGGACCGGGCTCAACCTGACTCGCGCCAACCACGTCTTCCACTTCGACCGATGGTGGAATCCCGCGGTGGAGAACCAGGCCACCGACCGCGCGTTCCGCATCGGGCAACTCCGCCGCGTCCAGGTCCACAAGTTCCTCTGTGCGGGCACGCTCGAGGAGAAGATCGATGCAATGATGGAGGGCAAGAAGGACGTGGCCGAGAGGGTCGTCGGCACCGGCGAGGGTTGGTTGACGGAGCTGACGACCGCCGAGCTGGTGGACCTCATGAGCCTCCGGCCCGAGGCGGTGGCGGAATAGCGTGGGGCGGAATCGGAACCGCGACGGCGACTGGGCCGAGGCCAAGCGACTCTGCCGGCTCTCCGCGGAGGAGCTGCGGATGGCGCGGGAGATGGGCCTGAACCCGCGCAAGCTGATCAAGAACATTCCGAGCCCGAGCCAGCGCTGGAAGGCGCCCGTCGGCGAGTGGGTGCGCGAGATATATAGCAAGCGCCAGCGTGCTCCGCTCTTGGAGCGCCTGTCCTCCCCTTCGCCGCGGGAGGAACTCGACGAAGACGTGTTCGAGGAGACGGCCGGCGACGACGAATCCTCAGCCGAGCCCGAGCTGACATGGGACGAGGAGATCGCAGAGCAGGACCGCCTGCTGTTCCGGCGGCAGGAGGAGCTCCGCGCCGCCGCCGACTTCGTCACGGTAGCCCTCGCGCGGCTGCCGTTCGTCGAGCGGGTCGTCCTCTTCGGCTCTGTGACGCAGCCCCTGCGCAGGGAGATTCCGCGCTTCAGGAGGTTCCGCCGGGCGGGTGTTGCTCTCTGGCACGAGTGCAATGACGTCGACCTCGCGGTCTGGCTGAGCGACGTGAGCGAACTCAAGAAGCTGCAGAAGGCCCGGGGGAACGCCTTGAACGACCTCTTCGCCTTCGCGGAGATCGGCGTCGCCCACCATCAGGTGGACGTCTACCTGTTTGAACCGCGGAGCGACCGCTACCTGGGCCGGCTCTGCCACTTCGGAACGTGCCCGAAGGGCAAGCCGGAATGCCTCGTCCCTGGCTGCGGCGCGGCGCTCTTCCTGCGGCAGCGCGAGGATTTCGTCTTCGACCCCCGGTCGCTGGAGCCGGCGAGATGCGCCCTGCTCTTCGATCGAACAACGTCCGTCGGGCCGCCGTCCCTGAAGCCCTGGGAGGACGACATCCCGTTCTGAGAAGTCATGGCCCCGCGCTGGAACGACTACGGCTTCTTTCCGCGCTCCCGGCCAAGGGAGGCCAAGGGAGGGATCCGTGCTCATTCGAAACGCGGCGCGTTCGGCGAGAACTGGTGGGCGCGGCGCTGGGTCTCCGTGCTGGAAGGCTTCGACCTGGGGGCGCGGCTGGGCCGGGGCCGCTCGTACGCGCGGAGGGGCCAGGTCCTCGACATCGCGACCGAGCGCGGGCGCGTCGAGGCGCGGGTCCAGGGCTCGCGACCCGCGCCGTACAAAGTCTCGATCAAGGTCACGACGCTCTCCGGCCCGCAGTGGAGGCGGGCCGCCGCGGCGCTCAACCGAGAGGCGCGGTTCGCCGCCAAGCTCCTGGCCTCCGAGATGCCCGACGATGTCGAGCAGGCGTTCGAGAACGCGGGGCTCTCGCTCTTCCCGGAGAGGCGGAAGGACCTCACGACCGAATGCTCGTGTCCGGACTGGTCGAACCCGTGCAAGCACATCGCCGCGGTCTATTACCTCCTGGGCGAGGAGTTCGACCGTGACCCTTTCCTGATCTTCGAGCTGCGGGGCATGGCGCGCGAGGAGCTGGTCGGCCTGCTGAGCGCGGCGCCGGCGCAGGGCGAGCCCGGCGGGGCCGGGTCGACGCACGATGGAGAGGCCGAGGCGACGGTGCTACCCGAGCCGTTGCGCTCCGAGACGGCGGCCTTCTGGGCGGGCGGAGAACTTCCCTCTGATCCCTTCGGCGACGTCGCAATCCCGGTCACAATGGCTGCGCTGGTCCGTCAACTCGGCCGGTTCCCGTTCTGGCGGGGGGCGGCGTCGCTGATCGAGGCGGTCGAGCCCGTCTACGCCCAGGCCGCGTCCCGCGGCCTGGACGTGTTCCTGGGGACAGCGAGCCGGTGACCGCGGTCGTACTGGTACATCTCGTCTTCCTGTCGCCAATCCACTTTCCCAGCTCCGGCTCGCCCGAGGCACAGCCCGCGTTCCTGCGTGGCGTGACGGCGCTCCACAACTTCCAGTACGAGGACGCGGTCGAGGCTTTTCGCGAGGCACAGGGCATCGACCGCGACTTCGCCATGGCCTATTGGGGCGAGGCCATGGCCTACAACCAGACGCTGTGGCTCAACCAGGATGCCGACATGGCGCGGCAGATCCTGCTCCGTCTCGGGCCGACTCCCGAGGCGCGGGTCGCCAAGGCGGGGGGCCAGCGCGAGAAGGGCCTTCTGCGAGCCGTCGAGGCACTCTTCGGCAGCGGCGACAAGGACGCGCGCGACAAAGCCTACGTCCAGGCCATGGAGCGGCTCGCGCAGGCCCATCCCGAGGATCCCGAGGTGATGACGTTCTTCGCGCTGGCGATCATGGGCACGACGGCGCGTAGTCCGGCCCTGTTTCGCCAAGGCGGAGACGACCAGCACCAGCACGCACTCGTCGGCAGCGAGTCCCAGAAGCGCGCGGCGGCCATCCTCGAGAAGGTGCTGGCCCGGAATCCCGAGCACCCGGGCGCGCTCCACTACCTGATCCACGACTACGACGACCCGGACCACGCGCGGCTCGCTCTCGACGCCGCCCGCGCCTACGCCAAGGTCGCGCCCGAATCGAGCCACGCCCTGCACATGCCCGCGCACATCTTCGTGCAGCTCGGGATGTGGGACGAGGCGGCCGCCTCCGACGAGGCGTCCTTTCGCGCATCGGACGCGTGGATCAAGCGCAAGGGCCTGGGCATCGGCATGCGCGACTACCACAGCCTCTCGTGGCTCCTCTACGAATCGCTCCAGCAGGGCCGCTACCAGCGCGCCAGAGAGACGCTCGAGCTGATCCGGCCCGCCGTCGCCGAGACCGGGGCCGCGCGGCACAAGGCCCTGCTCTCCGACATGCGCGCCCGTTACGTGGTGGAGACGCGCTCGTTCCAGGAGCTGGCGGGCGTGCGGGACTTCGGCACGACGAGCGAGCTGTTCGCGATCGGCATGAGCGGCGCGAGTCGCAGCGACCCGGCCGTGGCCGAGATGGCGCTGGGCGAGCTGAAGCGGCGCGCCGGGTCGAAGGAGGCGGGCAGCTTCCGGAGCGACGCTGCGGTGATGGAGAAGGAGCTGGCGGCACTCGTCGAGCTCGCAGCGGGCCGCGCTTCCGAAGCGGTCGCGCGGATGCAGGAAGCGACGGCCCTGGAGCGGGAGCTGCCGCCGCCGCTGGGTCCGCCGCGACCGATCAAGCCGGCGGCCGAGCTCTTCGGCGAGATCCTGCTCGAGCTGAAGCGGCCACGCGAAGCAGCGGCCGAGTTCGAGCGCGCACTCGCGCGCTGGCCGAACCGATCCCTTTCGCTGCTCGGGCTGGCTCGCTCCTCGGCGGCGCTCGGCGATCGGGATTCCGCCGGGCGGGCCTACAAACGCCTGCTGGCGAACTGGCGAAACGCCGACCCTTCGCTGCCAGAGCTAAGAGAGGCGCGGGCGCGTTGAAGAGCGAAGCAGGAATCCGAGCGGCCGAGGCCGTGCTCCCGTGTACCGAGCTGGAGGAAACGCTTGCGTTCTTCATCGAGAGGCTCGGCTTCCGCGTCACCGCGATCTTCCCAGCCGACGATCCCTCGACAGCGGTCCTCTCGGGCCACGGCCTTCGCGTTCGCCTGCAGCGTGGCTGGCCGGGACCGCCGGGCGTGCTCCGTCTGCTCTGCGACGATCCCGGCGCCATCGCCGGCGGCGTCGGGGAGTTGACCGCTCCCAACGGAACGCGGATCGAGCTCACCGACTGGGAATCGCCGATCGCACTGCCGCCGCTTCGCCCGTCCTTCGTGCTCACGCGCCTCGGCGACGGCGCCCATTGGAAGCTGGGGCGTGCGGCGATGCAGTACCGCGACCTGATCCCGGATCGGCAGGGCGGCCGCTTCATCGCGTCGCACATCCGCATCACCGAGCAAGGACCGGTGCCGGACTACGTGCACTATCACGAGGTCCGCTTCCAGATGATCTACTGCTACAAGGGATCGGCTCGCGTCGTGTACGAAGACCAGGGGCCACCATTCACGCTGAACGCGGGCGACTGTGTCCTCCAGCCGCCCACGATCCGCCATCGCGTCCTCGAGAGCAGCGCCGGGCTCGAGGTGATCGAGATCAGCAGCCCCGCCCATCATGCGACGCTCGCGGATCACGACCTGGAGCTGCCGACGCCGACGCTTCGGCCGGATCGGGATTTTGGCGGGCAGCGCTTCGTGCGTCACGAGGCCGCGTCCGCGTCGTGGCTGGCCTGGCGGCATCCCGGCTTCGAGGCGCGGGACCTCGGCATCGCGGCCGCGACGGGCGGCATGGCCACGGCCCACATCGTGCGGCGGCACGGCGCTGCGAGCGCAGAGCCCTCAAGCCACGAGGCGGAGCTGCAGCTCAGGTTCGTGCTCGCTGGGACCGCCACGCTCGAATGCGACGGCCACGGCGCGCATCGGCTGGGCCCGGGTGATGCGTTCGTGGTTCCGGCCGGCGTGCGCCACTCGCTGGCCGAGGCCTCGGACAAGCTGGAGTTCCTGGAAGTCGCCGTCGCCTGACGCGCGCCGTCCTTGACGGCGCTCGTGCCCGAGAAATACGATCGACGTCGAGAAGCTCGTGGGACGAATCCTCGTCGTGGACGACGACCGTACGACCCGCGAGATCCTACGCATGCAGCTCCGGGCGGCCGGCCACACCGTGGAGACCGCGAAGGACGGCGCGGCGGCCCTCGCGCGCGTCCGCAAGAAGAACTTCGACCTGGTGCTGCTCGACGTGTGGATGCCCGGCCTGGATGGCCTCGCCGTCCTGTCACGCCTGCGCGAGGAGCCGTCTCAACCCAAGGTCGTCGTGATGACCGCCGACGACACCCCGGAGACGCTGCTCAAGGCCATCCGCGAGAACGCCTTCAACTACGTGACCAAGCCGGTCGAGCCGAAGCAGCTCGTCGAGCTGGTTCGCAGCGCGCTGGCCTCGAAGGCGCTGCGGCCGATCGAGGTGGTCTCGGCGCGGCCCGAGTGGGTGGAGCTGCTCGTGCCCTGCGATCGCGAGGCCGCGGAGCGGATCCAGGAGTTCATGGCGCGCCTCGACACCGATCTGCCCGAGGACGTGCGGTCGAGCGTAGGTCAGGCCTTTCGTGAGCTGCTGATGAACGCGATCGAGTGGGGCGGCAAGCTCGACCCGACCCAGAACGTGCGCATTTCGTTTCTCCGGGCGCGGCGCATGCTCCTCTACCGGATCGCGGATCCCGGGAAGGGCTTCAGCTTCGAGAGCCTGAAGCACTCGGCGCTCAGCAACCCGCCCGACCAGCCGATGGAGCACTTCGTCGAGCGAGAACGAAAGGGCCTGCGTCCGGGCGGGTTCGGCCTCCTGATGACGCGGCAGACGGTGGACGAGCTGCTCTACAACGAGGCCCACAACGAGGTCGTGTTCGTGAAGTACCTCGACTGAGCCGCCGTCAGCGACCGGCGCGGCGCGGCCGCGCCTCGGGCGCCAACTCCAAGAGCCGCTGGCAGACGCGTGCCAGCTTCTGCTCCAAGTCGGCTGCGGTGCTCGAGGCTTCCGAGAGGTCGCCAGCCTCCCCGATGTGCTGCAAGCGGTCGGCAGCGGCGGTCGCAGCCGGAGTCATGAAGTTCGAGACCGAGCCCTTGAGGGCGTGAGCGGCCGAGCGGAGCTCCACGGCGTCCTGCGCCGCGACGGCCCGGCGGATTCGCGCCGCGAGCTTCCGGGAATCGACCAGGAAGAGGCGAATCAGCCGGCCGAGCGCGCGGCGGTCTCCGCCGACGCGATCGAGAAGCGCTGGCTCGTCGATGACGTCCTGCGCGACCACGGACGATTCTGATGGAGTCGAGGGCGCCGCCTCGACTCCAGGCAGCGAGGCGAGGCTCGCCAGCGTCGCTTTCAGCTCGCGCGCGTCGAGAGGCTTTGCCAGATACGCATCCATCCCGGCGGCCAGGCAGCGCTCCGCGTCGCCTTTCATGGCGTGGGCGGTGACCGCCACGATCGGAAGATGGGCACCCGTGGCCTTCTCGCGCTCGCGGATCGCCGCCGTCGTCTCGAGGCCGTCGAGCTCGGGCATCTGCACGTCCATCAGGACCAGGTCGAAGGTCTCGCGCTCCAGCAACGCGAGCGCCTCCCGCCCGTTCTTCGCAACCACGGCCCGATGGCCTGCGCGCTCGAGCAGCCCCACCGCCACCATCTGGTTCACGGCGTTGTCCTCCGCGACCAGCACGCGAAGCGTCCTCGCCGCACGCGCGCGGACGCCATGCGCCTTCTCCGGCTGACTCGTGGGCTCGCCGCCGAGCACGCCCATGATCGTGTCCAGGAGGTCCGACTGCTTGATCGGCTTGGTCAGGTACGCCGACACGCCGAGCGAGACGCAGCGCGTCCGGTCGCCCGGGCGCGGGCCGGACGTGAGCATCATGATCGAGGCGCCGGCGAGCTGCGGCCGGCGCTGGATCTGCTCGGCGAGGGCGAAGCCGTCCATCTCGGGCATCTGGCCGTCGAGCAGCACCAGGGGGTAGGGCTTCCCCCGTCGCGCCGCGCCCTCCAGCTCGTCGAGCGCCTCCCGCCCGCCGCTGACGCTCGTCGGCCGCATCCGCCAGTGGGTCAACATCTCGTGAAGGATGCGCCGGTTCGTCGCATTGTCGTCGACCACCAGGACGCGTAGCCCGCGCAGCCGGGCTGGACGCCGAGCCTCGGGTCGCGTTCCCGGCAGGCCGAAGCGAGCCGTGAAGAGGAAGCGGCTGCCCTGGCCCGGATTGCTCTCGACCGCGAGCGAGCCGCCCATCATCCTGACGAGCTGGGAGGCGATCGACAGGCCGAGGCCGGTTCCGCCGAAGCGACGGGTGGTCGAGCTGTCGGCCTGGGCGAACGCCTCGAAGATGAGCCGCTGCTTGTGGATCGGGATGCCGATGCCGGTGTCCGCCACGACGAAGCCCAGCGCGACCTCGCCCGCGAGCTCGGACTTCTTCACGACCTCCACCACCACCTCGCCGCGCTCGGTGAACTTGATGGCGTTGCCCACGAGATTGACGATCACCTGGCGCAGCCGCGGAGCGTCGCCCACCAGCCGCGGCGGCACGTCCGGCGCGACGTGGCCGGCCAGCTCCAGGCCCTTCTGGTCGGCCCGCAATCCCAGAGTCCGCAGCGTATCTCCGAGGGTCTCGCGCGGGTCGAACTCCGCGGGATGGAGCTCGAGCTTGCCCGCCTCGATCTTCGAGAAGTCCAGGATGTCGTCGATGAGGCCGAGCAGCGACTCCGAAGAGTCCTTGAGCGCGACGACGTACTCGCGCTGCTCGGGGCGGAGGCGCGTGTCGAGCAGCAACTCGGCCATGCCGATCACGGCGTTCATCGGAGTGCGGATCTCGTGGCTCATGTTGGCGAGGAAGTCGCTCTTGGCGCGGTTCGCCGAGTCCGCCGCCTCGCGGGCCGTGCGCAGCTCCTCGGCCACGCGCTTCTGCTCGGTGACGTCTCGAGCGGTGCCGAAGATGAGCCCCTCCCCCGGCAGCGGGGTCACGTTCCAGGACAGCCAACGATACGATCCGTCCTTGCAGCGGTAGCGGTTCTCGAAGAGGACCGCGCTGTCCCCCGCCATGACCCGGTTCGCTTCGGCGAACGTCGCCTTGCGATCGTCGGGATGGATGAACTCGATGAAGGGCTTCGCCAGGAGAACCTTGCGATCGAGGCCCAGCGTGGTCTCCCAGGCGGGATTCAGCCGCCGGAAGTAGCCGTCGTATCCCGTGACACAGAGCAGGTCGCGCGAGGTCTCGAAGAGGCTCTCGAGCTCCGCCTCGGCGCGCCGACGCTCGGCGAACTGGCCGATCTGGCTTCCGACGGTAGCCAGCAACGCGAGCAGCTCCTCGTTCGGCCGCCGGATCTCGCGGCTGAAGAACTCCAGCACGCCGATCACCTGCTTCCCCACCGCGACCGGGAACCCGAACGCCCCGTGCAACCCCTCGCGGGCGGCGATGGGCGCGCGCGGGAAGTTCGAGTCTCGGACCACGTCACGGATCCAGGCGGGCTGGCCGCTCGACCAGACCCGGCCTGGAAGTCCGATGCCGGGAGGAAAGGTCGTGTTTCGGCTGATCTCCTCGAACTCCGGAAAGCGGGCCGACGGTGGTGTCCACGTTTCGACGCAGCGCAGCACCTTGGCCGCGGCGTCGACGCGCCAGAGCGCTCCGTGCTCCCATCCCAGCGTTTCGCAGATCGCTTGCAGGACCTTGGGAGCAGCCTCCCGCAGCGACGCGGACTCCGCCAGCGCGCGGGTCGTGGCGTACTGGGCATGCAGGCGGCGGACCGCCTCGCTCTCCGGAAGCCGAGATGGCAAGCCGCGGCGAGTCTAGCAGAGCTGAACTTCTGGAACTCCCGAGCCGGCGACCACGTTCCGGCCTCGCAGGAGGACGCTCGTGTTCCTCGGAATGACCCTCGTCCTGCCCGTCACCGCATCCGACTCAATCGCTGGTCCCAGCGTGCGCCTGGACCCGGACCCGGCGCTGCTCGAGCGCTGGCCCGACCGCTTCGCTCGCCTGCGGAGCGACGCTGCGCGCGCCCGGTGGGGGCCAGGCGGTTGAGGTCAAGCGCGACGTTCCGGACCACGACATGGGGGTCGACGTCGTCGATCCCGAGGAGATCAAGCGCAATCCGAAGAGCCTCATGGGCAACTACGCGTACATGGTGCACGTCCACAACGAGCTGATCTCGGGCACCGAGTTCGACGTGGAGGGCCTGCCGTCGTCGTTCGGCGGCTTCAGCAAGGTGGTCGGCCGGCGTTCGATTCGGGCCCTCCAACGCCCGCTGGATACGGGCGAGATCCTGGAGGTCCCTTAGCTCAGTCGCACTCGCTCAACCGTCCTCCCACGGGAAAGCTCCGACACGCTGGACGACAACGGCGGCTTCTCGCGCACCCGCGGCAAGGCTCTTCGAGATGCGCCGCGATTCGCAGTACTCGCGGAGAAAGCCCGCAGCAAACGCATCGCCCGCTCCCGTGGTGTCGACGACGCGGGGCACGGGCACGGCCGCGCACTCGATCCGTTCCCGCCCTCCGAGGGCCATGCTCCCGTCGGCGCCCAGGGTCACGACGAGGATTCGACCGCTCATCCGAGCAAGTCGCTCGAGGTGATCGATCAGCGAAGCGTCAGCCGAGCTCAATCCGAAGAAGCCGACGTGGAAGCATTCGAGATAGCGCTCGACGATATCGACCCCGCCCGTGACGCCAGCGAGGTCAGTGAAGTCGACGGCCCGCAGGCCGGGCGAAGGTGACTCCATGACGGAATGGAAGAAGCCCTCGACCTGGGAGTAAACCACCGCCATGAGCACGTCGCTGGCGGCGATCACCTCGCGCTCGCGCGCGCCGACCCGATACTCGCCCAGAACGCCCTCTTCGTAACGGAGGAAGAGCTTCTCGCCCGAAGCCTGCCGATCGATGTATTGGATGGATGTCGCGCCCTCGATCGTGGAGATGCACGAGTCGAGAGCGAAGGCTTCGAGAGCCCTTCGGACGAGACGCGCCTCGGGATCAGTGCCGAGCGCCGTGACCACGCCAACCTGGTCGCTCGCGGGAAACAGCCGCTTCGCGTTGACCGCGAAGTTCAGCGTGATGCCGCCCGGCCGGTCGAAGCCCCGGTTCACGTAGCGATCGACGCCGCAGTCGCCGACGCCCGTGATCCTCACGTCTTCCCGAGCTCGATTTCCGTGCCGCTCTCCAACGCCGGCACCTGGCGCAAGTGCCCCTCCAGCGCTCGGAGCGCGTCCCCGTCGAGGGCGCGGCCCGGGCGTCGCGGCGACCCGACGTCGATCCCCTGAAGGCACAGGCCCGCCTTCAGGGTGCCCGTCGGGTTCGAACTGTCGCGCAGCACGTCGTAGACCGGAAGGATCTGACGGCCGTAGATGCGGCGGGCCAGGGCGACGTCGTTCTTCTGAAGCACCGCCCGCATGAGCTGCCGGCCCGATCGGGGCACCACGTTGAGCAGCCCCGTGATCCAGGCCCGGCAGCCCAACGCGAGCGACTCGAGCGCGGTGTGGGGCGCTCCGCAGATCACCTCCACCCGATCGCCGACGAGGCGCTGGATGTCGTGAACCCGGGAGGCGTCGCCGGTGCTCTCCTTGATGTAGCGGACGCGGTCGAGGCAGGCGAGACGGGCCACGATGGGCGGCACGAGGTCGACACCCGTGAGGGACGGGTAGTTGAAGAGGACGAGGGGCAGCGCCGAGGCGCCCGCGACGTCAGCGTAGAACGAGCAGGCGTCCTCCGGCGAGCGGCCCGAGTAGAGCTCGGGAAGGATCGGTGCAGCCATGAGCGCGGCGGCGCCGCGCTGCTCGGCTGCCCGTGCGAGGCTCACGGCCCGGCGCGTGGTCGTGGCGACGATCGCGGGCACGATCGGCACGCGGCCCGCCGCCCGAGCAAACACGGTGTCCCACACGGCGAGCGTCTCGCCCTCGTCGAGCAACGGGCCTTCGCCGGAGAGTGCGGTCGGCATAAGGCCCTCGGCTCCGTTGTCGATCGCGTGCTCGACGAGACGCGAAAGGGCGGCCAGGTCGAGCGACTCGTCGGGGGCGAAGGGCGTGACGAGCGGAACGATCGCGCCGCCGAGTTGGGCCGTCATGGGAGTGACGGCAGTCTAGCGCGAGTAGAATGGCGCACCCCTCGGAGGTTGCATGTTTCTGCTCGCGGCGTCGCTGGGCCTGCTGCTCCTCGCAGCGACGGGCGGAACTGAGCCCGCGGACCTCGTCCTGCTGAACGGACGCGTCTACACGCTGGCCTGGGACGATCCCGCGCCGGACGGCCGGGCGGCCGGCTCCGCGCCGATCGCCGCAGAAGGCCTCCGGCCGGATGCCGAAGCGATCGCGATTCGCGGCGGCCGGATCGTGTTCGTCGGCAACACGCGCCAGGCTCAGGCCTATCGCGGATCGAGGACGCGGATCCTCGACGTCGCGGGCGCCACGATCCTGCCGGGACTGGTCGATTCCCATACACACGTGGCCGGGCTGGGCGAAGCGGCCAGCCAGGTGGACCTGACCGCGGTGAAGACGGAGGAGGAAGCGGTCGCGCTCGTCGCCGAGCGCGCGCGCAGCGTGCCGAAGGGCGAGTGGATCCTGGGCCGCGGCTGGGACGAGGGAGCATGGGCGAACCGCTATCCGAGCCTGAGGCTCCTCAGCCAGAGGGTCCCCGATCATCCCGTCTACCTCGCGAGCCTCCACACCTTTGCAGGCTGGGGCAACCGCCTCGCCTTCGAGCGTGCCGGGATCGACCGGAACACCCCCTCGCCCGAGGGCGGCGAGATCCTGAAGGACGGGAACGGGGATCCAAGCGGCATCCTGCTCAACCGAGCCGTGCCCTTGCTCGCTTCGTCGGTGCCGCCTCCGACCGCTGAGCGGTTCAAGTCCTACGTGCTCGCGGGCCTCGAGCGGATGGCCCGTGACGGCTACGTGGCCGTCCACGAAGCCGGCGCCGAGCGCGCCTTGATGAAGGCGTTCCAGGACCTCGAAGCCGAGGGCAAGCTCCCGGTGCGCGTCTACGCGATGCTGTCGGTGCGCGACGAAGCGCTGGCTCGCGAGTGGCTCGCACGCGGTCCGGACAAGGACGACAGCCGGCGGCTCGTCACGCGCTCGGTGAAGGCTTTCTACGACGGCGCCCTCGGCTCTCGCGGCGCGAGGCTGATCGAGGACTATTCGGACCGGCCCGGACATCGCGGCGTGAGCGGCGGCCAGTACGGGTTCGACCAGAAGCTCGTCGCCGAGCTGATGCAGGCTGGCTTTCAGATCGCCATCCACGCGATCGGCGACGCCGGCAACCGCGAGACCCTCGACTTCATCGAGTCGGTCGAGCGTGAGCACCCTGGCGTGCGCGACCGCCGTCACCGCATCGAGCATGCCCAGGTCCTGCATCCGGACGACGTCCCACGCTTCGCGCGGCTCGGGGTCATCGCCTCGATGGAGCCTCCGCACTGCGTCGAGGACAAGACCTGGGCCGAGGATCGGCTCGGCCCCGCGCGGGTCAAGGGAGCTTATGCCTGGCGCACGCTGCGCAAGGGCGGCGCGCGCCTCGCCTTGAACTCCGACCTCATCGGCTCGGATCACGACATCTTCTACGGCCTGCACGCCGCCATCACGCGGCGCGACAAGAAGCTCGAGCCCGCCGGCGGCTGGCATCCCGAGGAGCGCCTGACGCCCGAAGAGGCCGTGCGCGGCTACACCGGCTGGAACGCGTACGCGGCCTTCTGGGAGAAGGAGTCCGGCGTGCTGGCTCCCGGGCGCTGGGCGGATCTCACGGTCATGGACGTCGACCCTCTTCGCCTCGGCGCAACCGATCCCGGCAAGCTCCTCGGCGGGAGGATCCTGGCGACGATCGTGGCCGGCCAGGTGGCGTACGCGGCGCCTTCGCTCGGAGCGGCCAGGTGAGGAGACGGCGCTTCCTCTCCGCGTCCGGAAGGACCCTCGCGCTGGGCCTGACCGCGACGATCGCGTCGCGAGCCCGGAGCGCGTTTGGCGCGGAGCCCTCTCATCAGGTGCTCGTGCTCGGGGCCGGCCTCGCCGGGCTCGCCGCCGCGTACGAATTGAAGAAGGCCGGGTACGCGGTCACGGTGCTGGAGGCGCGCTCGCGGCCGGGGGGCCGCGTGCTCACGTACCGCGATCCCTTCGCCGACGGCCTGTACGCCGAGATGGGCGCCGAGTACGTGGACGCGACCGACGAGTTCGACCATCGCTACTGCAAGGAGTTCGGCCTCAAGGTGATGACGGCCAAGCTCTACGACGCGATCTTCGTCCGCGGCAAGAAGCTCGGGATGGCTTCTTTCAAGCAGAACCGGGAGCCGCTCCCCTATGCCGGCACGGAGCCGGGCCGGCTCTTCGGCCAGGAGGGGCGCTACCTCAAGCGCCTTCTCGATCTCATCCCGGATCCGGAGCGGCTGCCGCCCGAGATCCTGAAGCTCGACAACCTGTCGGTCGTGGAGTTGCTGATGCGCGAGGGCGCGCCCGAGGACATCGCCGCCCTCTTCACCTACACGCAGGCCACCGAGTCGACCGCGAGGCCGCATCAGATGTCGGCGCTGGCCATGGTGCGCAGCCACCGGCGCAGCTTCAGCGAGGACACCGACGAGGGGCGCATCCTGGGCGGAAACGATCAGCTCCCGAAGGCCCTCGCCCGCGCCCTCTCGGGCCAGATCCTCTACGACCGCCCGGTGCGCCGGATCGCGCACGGCCCGGATGGCGCCGAGGTCTTCTTCGACGAGGGCGGCGCCATCCGCTCGCTGCGCACGCCGCGGCTGGTGGTGGCGATTCCGTTCAAGGTGCTCCGCGATCTCGAGGTCACGCCCTCCTTCTCCTTCGCCAAGATGCGCTGCATCGAGACGCTGTCGTACGGACACGCGATGAAGATCGCGATGCAGTACGGCCGGCGCTTCTGGGACGAGCCGGGAAGCCTCGGGCAGCGCGTGTTCACCGACACCCTGCTGCGCCGCGTCTACCACTTCTCGATCGACCAGCCCGGGCCTCGCGGCATCCTCATGAGCTTCACGTCCGGAGCGGATGCGGAGAGGCTGGGCCGGATGCCGGAAGCGGAGCGGCTGCGCGTCGCCCTGGGGGAGACCACCCGCATCTGGCCCGAGGCGTCCCGACACTGGGAGGGCGCCGCGGTCAAGTATTGGAACGAGGACCCCTGGATCCGCGCGAGCTATTCCTTTGAGGGCGTCGGCCAGGCCCGGGACTTCCTGGAGATCGCGCGCACGGCGGAGGGACGCGTCCACTTCGCAGGGGAGCACACCTCGGAGCATCGCGCGTCCATGAACGGCGCGCTCGAGTCCGGCGTGCGCGTCGCCGAAGAGGTCCAGAAGGCGGAGGGAGCCTGAGCCATGCGCCGCCTCGGCCGTCGCACGTTTCTGAAGATCGCCGGAGCCGGCGCCGTCGCCGCATCGTCCCGGGTCTCCGCCCAGGCGAGCCCCGAGGTCGTGGTGATCGGCGCGGGCGCGTTCGGCGGCTGGACCGCGCTCTCGTTGCGCGAGCTGGGGGCCTCGGTGAACCTGCTCGACGCCTACGGACCCGGAAACTCCCGCGCCAGCTCCGGCGGCGAGACGCGCCAGATCCGCGCCGGCTACGAGGACCGCGAGCTCTACACGCGTTGGGTGCTCTCCGCTTTCGAACGCTGGCGGACCCGCGAGCAGGAATGGGGCCGGAAGCTCCTCTACGAGACCGGTCGGCTGCTTCTCGCGCCCGAGTGGACCGAGAGCCTGAAGGTGACGAAGACGGTCCTCGATCAGTCGCGCGTGCCCAACGAGGTGCTCTCGCACGACGAGCTCGTGCGCCGGTATCCGCAGATGAACCCAGAAGGAGTGGGCGTGGCGTTGCTCGAGCCGACGACCGGCGTCCTCAAGGCTCGCGAAGGCTGCATCGCGGTCGCCGAAGCCTTCCAGAAGCAGGGCGGCCGCTTTCGCATCGCGCAGGCGCGGCCCGGGAAGCGAGCCGGCGGACGCCTCGTCGACGTGGCGCTCTCGGACGGCTCCTCGCTCTCGGGCTCGATATTCGTGTTCGCCTGCGGCCCCTGGCTGGCCAAGGTGTTCCCGGACCTGATGAAGAAGAAGCTGTTCATTCCGCGGCGCGACGTCTTCTTCTTCGGCACGCCGGCAGGCGACGACCGCTTCAGCTACCCGAACTTCCCCAACTACTCCGAGGACGCCTCGCAGGGCTACTACGGCTTCCCCAGCATCGACGGGCGCGGCTTCAAGGTCTGTCCGGTGGGTGAGCTCACCGCATTCGACCCCGACACCGACGAGCGCGTGGTCTCGCCGTACCAGGTGAAACGGGCGCGCGACTACCTTGCGCTTCGCTTCCCCGCGCTCAAGGACCAGCCTCTCGTCGAGACCCGCGTCTGCCAGCTCGAGATGAGCGTCGACGAGCACTTCATCATCCAGAAGCACCCGGAGCTCGACAACGCGTGGATCGTCGGCGGCGGCTCCGGTCACGGCTACAAGCACGGCCCGATCGTCGGCGAGTACGCCGCAGCGCGCGTTCTGGGGAAGGACCGACAGCCGGAGCTGGAGGAAGTCTTCAAGCTGAAGTCGGGAACGTTCTAAGCGACCAAGGAGGATCGATGCGGAACACGTCATCGCGGGGCTCGGCGGCCCTGGTTTCATTCGCGGCTCTGCTGCTTTTGGGCCGGGGTGCCTCGGCCGTCGAGCCGGCGACCCTCGTGCTCCACAAGGGCAAGGTCGTCACCGTGGACGACAAGAAGCCGGAGGCCCAGGCCCTCGCGGCGCGCGGCGACACCATCGTCGCCGTGGGCACGAACGAGGAGATCGCGCCCTTTATCGGGACTGGCACGCGCGTGATCGACCTCCGCGGCCGCCTCGCGATCCCCGGCTTCATCGAGGGCCACGGCCATTTCACCGGCGTGGGCCAGGCACGGATCATCCTCAACCTCATGAACGTCAGGAACTGGGACGAGATCGTGGGGATGGTCAAGGATGCCGCAGCAAAGGCGCCGCCCGGACGATGGATCCTCGGCCGCGGCTGGCACCAGGACAAATGGGACCGCCGGCCCGAGCCGGCGGTCGAGGCCTTTCCGGTTCACACGTCGCTCAGCCAGGCCTCGCCCAACAACCCCGTCATGCTCGAACACGCGAGCGGCCATGCCACCTTCGCGAACGCCAAGGCCATGGAGCTCGCGGGCGTGACCCGGGACACCCCAAATCCCGCCGGGGGCGAGATCCTCAGGGACAAGAGCGGCGCGGCAACGGGGCTGTTCCGCGAGACCGGCTCGGACCTGCTCGAGGCTGCCTATGCCAAGGCGCGCCAGGGGATGAAGCTCGAGGAGCGGCAGGCCGAGGTGCGCCGCCAGGTCCAGCTCGCGGACGAGGAGGTGCTGTCGAAGGGCATCACCAGCTTCCAGGATGCGGGCTCGAGCTTCGAGACCATCGACGTCTTCAAGAAGGTCGCGGCCGAGGGGAAGCTCGGGGTCCGGCTCTGGGTGATGATCCGCGACACCAACGAGCGCATGGCCACGAAGCTCGCGCCGTATCGGGCGGTCGACGCCTACGACAAGCACCTGACCGTTCGGGCGATCAAGCACACCCTCGATGGAGCGCTCGGCTCGCGGGGCGCGTGGCTTCTCGAACCGTACTCGGATCTACCGACGAGCACCGGCCTGGAGACGACCCCCGTGGCGACCGTGAAGGAGACGGCGAAGCTCGCGATGGCCAACGGGTACCAGCTCTGCGTCCACGCGATCGGCGACCGAGCCAACCGCGAGACGCTGAACCTGTTCGAGGCCGCGTTCAAGGCCAACGCCGACAAGAAAGACGTCCGCTGGCGGAT
>DATFEN010000154.1:0-12319 GCA_035251085.1 Vicinamibacteria bacterium
ACCGCCGGGACGCCGGCGGCCGTGAGGCTCGCGGCCAGGTCCTTGTTGATGGCCCCGGACAGCACCATCTCCACGACGCGCATGGCCTCGGGCGTCGTGACGCGTCGGCCATCCACGAAGCGTGGCTCCGTCCCTTGCGCCTGCAGCGCTCGCTCGACCTGGCGGCCGCCGCCGTGGATCAGGACGACGGCGCCTCCGGCGCGCCTCACCTCGGCCGCGAGCGGAGCGAGGAGGTCGGGATCCTCGAGCGCGGGGCCGCCGACCTTGTAGACGCGCGCGGTCACGAGACGGCCTCCGCCGCGACGGGCTTGGTGACGGGCAGACCCGCCGTCTCCTCGAAGCCGAGAGCCAGGTTCAAGTTCTGGATCGCCTGGCCGGCGGCTCCCTTCAGGAGGTTGTCCAGGGCCGAGAACACGACGAGCCGGCCGGGCGCGGCGGCATGGACCGAGATCCAGCACTCGTTGGTCCCCACCACGTCGGACAGCTTCGGCGACGCGTCGACGACGCGGACGAAGGCTTCGCCCTCGTAGGCGCGGCGCAGCACCGCCGCGGCCTCGGGTGCGCTGGCGCCGCTCCGGACGTAGAGCGCCGAGAGGATCCCGCGCTTCACCGACAGCAGGTGCGGGCAGAAGGTCAACGTGACCGAGACGCCCGCCGCAGCCTGCAGCACGGATTCGATCTCGCCGACGTGTCGATGCGCACGCCCGGGCGCGTACGCGGAGAAGTCGTCCGCCAGCTCGCAGAAGAGCAGGTCCTCGCGCGGCGAGCGGCCCGCGCCGCTGGCGCCGCTCTTCGCGTCCACGATCACGTCGTTCGCGTCCACGCTCCGGGCTCGGAGGAGTGGCACGAGCGGCAGCAGCACGGACGTCGCGTAGCAGCCGGGGTTCGCGACGAGGCGCGCTCCGCGCAGGCGTTCGCGGTTCAGCTCCGTGAGGCCGTAGGGGGCCTCGCCGATCAGCTGCGGCTCCGGGTGCTCCTGCCCATACCAGGATCGATAGGCGTCGTGGCTGGGCAGCCTCAGATCGCCGGACAGGTCGATGATGGCAGCTCGCGGGTGCTCACGTCGCAGCCGCGCCGCGAAGGGCGCCGAGAGGCCGTGGGGGAGCGCCAGGAGGTACGCGTCGGCAGCGATCTCCACGCCGGCGTCGTGGGCGATGTGCCCCGGATCGGAGCCGGTCGTGAACGCCACCTCGAGGCGCGGATGCCGCCGCAGCAGCCGCAAGAGCTCGCGGCCCGTGTACCCAGTCGCCCCGAACAACCCGACGCGTTGCTGCAACGCTTGCTCCCGCGCAATTGCCAAAAGAAAAACCCGCTGGTGGCGTCTCGCCTCCAGCGGGCCAACGTGGTCCGTTCGATTGTGCGGACGAACTAGACCATGACCACCCGCCGGACACACGGGCGTCGGACGCGGGCCTGCGGTCGCACGGCGGGTCGGAACGTCATGCCATTCGAATGTTACGCGAGGCAGGTGCGCTGTCAAGTGGATACTGCGCGGCGTCGAGTATAGTGGGGCGATGCGCGGGCTCCGCAGCCAGGTGATGATCCTCGGCGCCCTCTTTCCGATCGTCACTGTTGCGCTGGTCACCGCGACGCTGGTCTCGACGATCCTCGCTGCCAACGTCGAAGCCTTCCTGGCGGTCGGCGTGATGATCCCCGCGCTGGTGATCGGCGGCCAAGTCTGGCGCCTCCTGACGTGGACGTTCTTCGAGATGTCTCCGCTGGGCCTGATCTTCGCCTGCTTCGCCTTTCTCTTCTTCGGGCGGGAGCTCGTTCATCATTGGGGACCCACGCGGTTCCTGCGGGTATGTCTCGGCATCGTGGTCGGCGCCGCCGTCGTCACCTGCCTGGTCGCGTTCCTCTGGCCCAGGGTCATGGGCAGTGCGTACGCCTCGGCCTGGCCGCTGGGCGAAGCGCTGATCGTCGCCTACGCGATGCTCTTCCCGTCGCGGACGATCCTGTTCTCGCTGATCATCCCCGTCGCGGGACGGCAGCTGCTCATCCTGACCGTCGCCGCCACCCTGCTGTTCGGCCTGCTGGTCTCATTCGTGGTCGTGATCCCGCATTTCGCCGCTCAGGGTCTGATGTACGCCTACCTTCGCGGCTACTCGCCTCGACTGCTGTGGCTCCGCCTGAAAGCGCGCAGCGTCCGATGGTCCCCACAGCGCAGGGCGTCGCACCTGCGTCCTGTCGAGCGGGACGACGAGGAACCGCCGCGCTGGCTGCACTAGCGCACGATCCAGTGAACGATCCGGCCTAGCGCGCCCGCTCGCCGAAGATGGCGGTGCCGACCCGAACGATCGTGGCGCCCTCCTCGATCGCAACCTCGAAGTCCCCACTCATTCCCATCGACAGCTCACAGGCGTAGAGCAGGCCCTCGCGTTGGGCGCGTTGGCCGAGCTCGCGCAGTCGGCGGAAGAACGGTCGCGACGCCTCGGGCTCTTCGAGCGGCGGCAGGATCATCAGGCCGCGCGTCCGCACCTGCTTCAGGCCGCGGAGCGCGTGCAGGGCCGGGAACAGGTGTGCCTCGTCCAGGCCGAACTTGGACTGATCCCCCGCCAGGTCGACCTGCACCAGGACGTCGACGGTCCGGCCCAGCTCCGCCCCGAGGCGCTCGAGCCTGTGTCCCAGCTCGATCGAGTCGACGGATTGGATCACGTCGAAGAGCCCGAGGGCCTTGCGTGCCTTGTTGCCCTGGAGGTGACCGACGAGGTGGAAGCGGGCGCCCTCGCCGCGGAGCGCTTGCAGGCCGCCGAGCTTCCTCTCGGCCTCCTGCACCTTGTTCTCGCCGAAGTCGCGCAGGCCCGCTTCGAAGGCCTCGCGCACCGCCTCCGCCGGGAAGGTCTTGCAGACGGCGACCAGCGTGATCTCGTCCGCCGAGCGTCCGGCGCGCGCCGCGGCTCGGGCGATGCGTTCCCGGACCGCGGCCGCCCGGTCCCCGATCACTTCTTCTTGAGCGCCGTCAGGAGGCCCTGGGCCGTCTGGAGGTTCGCCGCGTTCTTCGGGTTGGCCGCGACGTACTTCTCGAGGCGCGCCACGCACTCGTCGGTCTTGCCCTGGTTGAGGGCGATCGTGGCCAGGTGATAGTGGACTTCGGCATTGCTCGGGTCCGCGGCCTCCACCTTCTTGAAAGCCGCCGCGGCCTCGTCCAGCTTCCCGGCGTTGAGGAGCATGGCGGCCTGGCTGAAGAGCACGTTCGGGTCGCCTCCCTCCGAGGCCTGTTGCAGGATCTCGTTCGCCTTCTCGGGCTGGCCCATCTTGGTGTAGACGTCGGCGAGCTGCGAGTAGGCCTCGCCGAAGGCAGGACGCAGCTCGATCGCGCGCTTGAAGGACGACTCTGCCGTCGGGTAGTCCTTCTTGCGCGACGCGATCAGGCCCAGGTTGAAGTGGACCTCGGGGATCGATGGTGCTTTCGCGGCGAGCGCCTTGAAAGCGGCCTCGGCCTCGTCGAGCTTGCCCTCTTGCAGCAGCGTCGCACCTGCCTTGAAGTCCGCCTGGAGCTGCGCAGTGTCGGGACCGCCGGTGGCCTCCTTGCGCGCGGCCTCCAGCGTCTTGAGCTTCATCTCGGGAAGAGTGGTGGCCTCGCCGAGGCTCACCTTTTGCTCCACGTAGCCCGACTGGTAGCCCTCCTTGGAGGCCGTGAAGCGATACACGCCTGGTGAAAGGCCGACCTGGATGAACTCACCCTTCTTGTTGGTCTTCGTCTCGATGTGACGGGTGACGCCGCCCTGGTAGTCGATCTCGACCTTGGCTTCGATCAAGGGCTGGCCTTGCTCGTCCAGCACCTTGCCGCGCGCGGTGCCGGTCTGCGCGAAGGCGACGGGCGCCGCGAGGAACGCGACCACGAGGCTCGCCGCGAAGAGGAAGCGCTTCATCGTCCGTGACCCTCCAAACGGGGGCCTGCACGCCCCCTCCAGCCTTTCAGTCTAGTCGATATTCCCGTCCTGGTAGCGGAGCCGGCGCCGACGAAGCCGGCCGCGAGGGACCGTATCAGCCCAGGCTGGCGATCTCGGCCTCGATGGCTGCGGCGACGCGCCGGTATTCACCGCGCACCGCGGCGAGGAGCGTTTCGTGGCCGTCGGGAGTCTCGGTCGCGCCGGCCTCGATCTGGGCGCACAGCTCAGTCAACCGCCGCGCTCCGATCATCCCGCAGCTACCGCGCAGGACGTGGGCTTTCTCCTTGACGCTCTCCCGGTCTCCGCGTTCGAGGGCGCCGGCGAGTGCCTCGATGCGGCCCGGCGTTCCGCCCAGGAACATGCGCAGCGAATCGCGGGCGAAGGCGGTTCCCAGCGCGCGCAGGTCCGCAACCACGCTGGCTTCGAGCGGGCTGCCGTCGGTCGACGGGTTGGCCCGGGCGTTCACGGGAAGCGTCTTCACGGGCACCCCCGTCCAGCGCGACAGCATGCGCCCGAGGTCATCGGCCGTGAAGGGCTTCGAGAGGCAGTCGTCCATGCCAGCGGCGAGGCAGCGTTCCCGGTCGCTGGGCGAGGAGTTCGCCGTCATCGCGACGATCGGCGTGCGGACATCCGCTCCTTCGCGCTCGCGGATCCGGGCGGTCGCAGCGTAGCCGTCCACCCCCGGCATCTGGCAATCCATGAGGATCGCTGCGTAACGCGTCCGCGCGCACGCCTCGATCGCCGCCCCCCCGGTTCCCACGATGTCGCACGCGATCCCCATCCGCTCGAGCATCGCTCCGACGACCTTCTGGTTGATCCGGCTGTCGTCGGCGATCAGCACGCGCCGGCCGCCCTTCCTGGCCCGAGCCTCCCTGGTCACACAGCTGCTCCGGCTGGCCGGCGGTAGGCGATGGTCGGCATGGGTCTGACATGATCTTACACAGAATGGTGCCGACCCAAGGAGGCCTGCGCCGGGGCGCGCTCTACATGGTGCTCGGAGCGTCGTTCTTCGCCCTCATGGGCCTGTGCGTGAAGCTCGCGTCGCGCGGCCTCGGCAACCCCATGATCGTGTTCGCCCGCAACGCATTCGGGCTGCTGGCCCTGCTGCCGTTGGCGGTTCGCGTCGAAGGCGGGCTACGCACTCGCCACCTCACGGAGCATCTGGTGCGATCCGGCGCCGGCCTTGCGGGGATGTACTGCTTCTTTCACGCGATCGCGCACATGCGCCTCGCCGATGCGGTGCTCCTCAGCTACTCGCTGCCCCTCTTCACGCCGATGATCGCGTTCCTGTGGCTGGGCGAGCGCGTGCCGCGCGGTCTGTGGCGCGGCATCCTGCTGGGTCTCGCCGGCATCGGCCTCGTCTTGAAGCCCGGCCAGGGAGTCTTCGAGCCGGTGGCCTTGTTCGGGGTGGCTTCGGCGGTATTCACGGCGCTGGCACAGGTCGGGGTCCGACGCCTCACGGAGACCGAGCCCGCGACGCGCATCGTGCTCTACTTCTCTGTGATCGCCACTGCCGTCTCGGCGGTCCCGCTCGCCTGGTCCTGGCAGGCGCCCGAGGGCGACGAGTGGCTGCTGCTCGTGACGATGGGGATGGCGGCGACCATCGCGCAGCTCTTCCTCACACGGGCCTATGGCCAGGCGCCCGCGGCCCAGATCGGCCCGTTCATCTACGCGTGCGTCCCCTTCGCCGCACTCCTCGACGGCGTCGTGCTGGGCCTGTGGCCGGACGCCTGGAGCGTCGCGGGCGCGCTGCTCGTGTGCGCCGCCGGCATCATCATCCTGCGGACATAGAATCGGCCGTCATGGCCGCCGCCACGGCGTACGCGCGCCTCATCGAAAACGTCGAGCGCGTGATCCTCGGCAAGCGCGACGCCGTCGAGACGCTGGTGGCGGCGCTCCTGGCGCGCGGCCACGTGCTGGTCGAGGACGTGCCGGGCGTCGGAAAGACCATGCTCGCCCGCGCCATCGCGCGCTCCCTGCGTGCGGAGTTCCGGCGCGTCCAGTGCACGCCCGACCTGCTGCCCAGCGACGTGACCGGCGTCTCGATCTACAACCCGAAGGAGCTGCGCTTCGAGTTCCGTCCCGGGCCGGTCTTCGCCGGCGTGCTGCTCGCCGACGAGATCAACCGCGCGACGCCGCGCACGCAGTCGGCCTTCCTCGAGGCGATGGAGGAACGCCAGGTCACGATCGATGGCGCGACGCACGCGCTGCCCGATCCCTTCTTCCTGATCGCGACGCAGAACCCGATCGAGATGGCCGGCACGTTTCCGCTCCCCGAGGCGCAGCTCGACCGCTTCCTGATCCGCGTGTCGCTCGGCTATCCCGACGATCGGACCGAGGTGCGGGTGATGGGCGCGCAGCGCGAGGCGCATCCCATCGAGGCGCTCGCCCCCGTCCTGGACGCTGCCGAGCTGCGGGCGGCGCAGCAGGGCGTGGGCCGCATCTTCGTCCACGACGCCGTGATCGGCTACATCCAGCGTCTCGCCGCCGAGACGCGACGGCATCCCCACACGGCCTTCGGAGCCAGCCCGAGGGGTGCGATCGGCCTGATGCGTGCAGCACAGGCCCTGGCCACGGTCCGCGGCGAGGGCTTCGTGGCGCCCGATCACGTCAAGCGGCTCGCGGCGCCCGTGCTCGCCCATCGCATCGTGGTGAAGCCTCGCTCGCGCGTCCAGGGCATCGACGGCGCCCGGATCGTGGAGGACGTCGTGGGGCGCGCGCCGGTGCCCGTGGCATTCGAGCCGGCCTGAGGCCGCCGGTGCTCCGGGGAACGGTTCGCCTTCGAAGCTTCGCGTTCGCCGGGCCGCCGTGGATCCTGCTCCTGGCCTTGCTGCTCCGAGCCGACGCGCTCTGGGGCCTCGCGCTCGGCTGGTCGCTCCTGCTCCTGGTCGCGCGGCTGCGTTCACGGCGGGCGCTCGGCGGGCTCGCGGCGCGCCGTGAGGTCTATCCGAACGCCTTCGAGGGCGATGAGGTCAGCGTCGACGTCGTCCTCGAGAACCGCTCGACGCGGGCGGCGCTCCTCGTCGAGGTCGGCGATTCGTTCGGACCGGGCCACGCGGATCGCCAAAGCCTCCTCGAGCCAGGACCATTGCCGGGGCGCCGGCGGCGTCGGCTCCGCTACCGGACGGCATGCTCGCGCGACTGGGGGCACCATTCCCTTGGCCCGCTCACGCTCACGGGCAGCGACGCGGCGGGCCTGTTCCCGCTGAGCGTGCCGCTGGGCGCCATCGCGGGCTTCTCCGTCTTCCCCCGCGTCCACGAGGTGGCGGGCATCGAGCGGGTCGGGGCGCGGCCGACGCTCGCTCCGCGCGACGCAACGGTCGCGCGACCCGGGCAGAGCTCGGCCTACATGGGCGTCCGCGAGTGGCGGCCCGAGGACGGACTCAGGCGCATCCACTGGCCGGCGAGCGCGCGCCTCGGCTCGCTGGCGGTGAAGGAGTTCGAGGTGGACCTCGAGCCCCAGTTCGTGCTGTTCCTGGACCTGGAGCGGCGGCATCGTGCGGGCACGGGCCGCAAGTCGGCGCTCGAGTACGTGGTCCGCACAGCGGCCTCGCTGCTCTGGACGGCTACGCAGCGCGGCCAAAGCGTCGCGATTCACGGCGCGTCCCGGAGCCCTGTCCTGGTCCCGCCGGGACGCGGCGAAGCGCACCTGGCCCACGCTCTCGACGAGCTGATCCGGGTCGGGATGGACGGCGGCGAGGACGTGCTCGACCTCGTCGAACGCCATCGCCCCGCCCTCGCCCTCGGCAGCAGCGTCGCGGTCCTGTTCGCCACGATCCGCGTGGACGTCGGCCGCGTCGCGGCGTGCCTTCAGGCCCTGCGCGAGCGCGGGGCGCGCCCGCTCCTCGTTTTCGTGAACGGCGATTCGTTCGCCCCCGTCGACAAGTGGCCGCTGCCGCGTGAGCGCCTGCTGCGGACCCAGGACGCGCTGCGCGCGCTGCTGCGCGAGCACGGCGTCCCCGGGGCGATCCTGAGCGCCGAGCACGACCTCGCCACGGAGCTGGCTCGAGCCGACCTCTTCGCGGAGCCGGAATGATCCTCGCCGGCCGAGATCTCGCCCTGTGGTCGCTGGCCGTGCTCATGGCGGCCCATGCCCTGCTCGCCTGGCAAGCGGCCGCGCCGCCGGTGGTCGGGTTGCTGGGGCTGCTGTTTGCGCTCGCCCTGAGCGCCGCCACGTGGCTGGGATCCTGGGCGTACGTGGGCCTCGACGCAGTGGGCCGGGGGCGCGCCCGCATCCTCCTGAAGCTTGTCCATGGCGCCCTGGTGGTGACGACGCCGCTAGCTGTGGGCGCCGCTCCCGCCCTGGTGCCGCGGGCTGCGCTCCTGTTCGCGTGGCTCCAGGTGCCGACGCTGATGCTCGCCGCATCGGAGACCGGCGTGCTCGCGGCGTTGATGAACGCCGCGCTCCTCGCCACGCTGACGGCGCTCCACGGCGGGCTGCCCGCCGCGTCGGCGGTGACGTGCTTTCTGTTCGTGTTGCCCCTCTTTCTCGCGTTCGACCACTGGGCACGAACGCTGGCGGCCCATCCACGGGTGCGCGTCCCGGCGTTCGGCGTCGTGTTGCGCCAGGCGCTCGGCCTGGCTCTGCCCGTGGCGTTCGGGACCGCGGCGTTCTTTCTGGTGCTGCCCCCGCGTCCGGCCGAATCACTGCTCGTGGCCGCAACCCGCGGCGTTCGTCCGGAGCCGATCGGCGCGGCGCACCGCTTCCTGATTTTGTCGCTCCTTCTCGGCGGCATCGGGATCCTGGCCGCGGTGCGGATCCTCCGGCGCGAGGGGAAGGCTGAGGCTCCCTCGGTCGAGATGCTGGAGCTCTTGCCCCTCGGCGACGAGCCTCTGCCGCCGGAGCCGGAGCGGCCGCTCGTCCCGCACGCCGGGTCGCGCGGTCGGATCCTGCGCGCCTACCTGCGCTTCCTCGCCGACGCGGCGCGCACTGTGGCGCGCCGCCACCCGCCGGAGACGCCGCGGGAGTTCGCGCAACGCCTGCGCGAGCCCGGTCGCCCGATACGCTCCGTGACCGAGCTGTTCATGGCCGCCCGGTACGGGCCCGCGGAACCGAGCGAAGCCGATGCCCGCGCCGCGGAGGATGCCGGAGACGAGATCCGGGCAGCGTGGCGCCGCCGGCGGCGCTCGTGAGCGGTGCAGATCCTCACGGGAAGGCCTCGCTACAGGAACGCCGCCACTGCCTCGAGGTCGTGGACGAGGCGCGCGGGTGGCAGGCTCTGGAGGAAGCGCCGCCCGTAGGGCTTCTCGACCAGCCGGCTGTCGAGGACCGCGAGGATGCCGCGATCGCCCCGCGAGCGGATGAGCCGCCCGAGCCCCTGCTTGAGCATCAGGATCGCGACAGGAACCTGGTAGTCCGCGAACGGGTTCTCGCCCAGGCTGCGCAGGTGGTCGATGCGCGCCGAAACGACCGGATCCGATGGGGACGCGAAGGGCAGCTTGTCGATGATCACGCAAGAGAGCTGGTCGCCGACAACGTCCACGCCCTGCCAGAACGACGCGGTGGCCAGCAGCACGGCATGGGGCGTGTTGCGGAACTGCTCGAGCAGCGCCGGCTTGGGCGCCTCGCCCTGCATGAGGATCGGGTAATCCAGCTCGCCCGCCAGTCGCTCCGCGACGGCGTTCATGTTCGCGTAGCTGGTGAACAGCACGAAGGCGCGCCCGCGGCTGTGCTCGAGAATGGCGCGTACCTCGTGAGCAGCACGCTCCACGAACGCGGGATCGCGCGGTTCCGGCATCCGGCGCGGCACGTAGAGGACGGCCTGCTCCTCGTACTTGAACGGGGAGGGGAGCAGGATGTCCGTGGTCTCGCGCAGCCCCAGGCGCGCCTTCAGGTAGTCGAAGCGGCCATCCACCGCGAGGGTGGCCGAGGTCAGCACTGCCGCCCTCACGTTGTCGAAGAGAGCCTCACGGAGACGCGACGAGACGTCGATGGGCGTCGCCTTCAGGAACACGGCCCTGCCCCGCACCTCGACGAAGAACACGTGGCTGTCGTCGTCCGCCCCGAAGACGAACTGCATCTGCTGGCGCAGCTCCTGGGCGCGGCCAGCCAGCGCGGTGAGCGACTCGGGGCGCTCCGGCACGGCGAGGATCGCCGTGCGCAGCCCATCGAGGCGCAGCAGCAACGCCTGCGCCTCCTCGCGAACCAGGTCGGTCATCCAGCCCGGCGCGAGGCGGCGCCCCGAGCCTCGCGCCAGGGTCTTGAAGAAGCGCTCGCTGCGGTGGCGGACGCTGTCCACCTCGGACCGGACGTCGCGTGCGTCGAGACGCCCGGCCTTCAGCTCGCGCTCGACGTCCCGCGCGATCTCCTCGACGCGAAGCGAGGACACGCTGATGCCGAAGTACTGCGTCGCCACGTCCTCGACGAGGTGTGCCTCGTCGAGGATCAGGCTGTCGTAGGCCGGGATCACTTCGCCGAAGCCGACGTCCTTGACCGCGAGATCGGCGCAGAGCAGATGGTGGTTCACGATCACGACGTCCGCCTCGAGCGCCCGCTGCCGCATCTTCGTGACCCAGCAGACCTCGAAGTCGGCGCAGACCTGGCCGATGCAGTTCTCGCTCGTCGCTGAGATCTCGCGCCAGAAGTCGACCGAGTCGGGCATGTCGTCGACTTCGGCGCGGTCCCCGGTGGCCGTCGTCGGCGCCCACGCCTCGACAGCGCGGAACACCGGCAGCTCCTCGAAGCGCCGGAAACTCCCCGCCTCCTGGAATGACCGGAAGCGGAGAAGGCAGAGGTAGTTGCCACGGCCCTTCATGACCGCCACGGACAGGTCCCGGCCCAGGGCGCGCGCCAGGAGCGGGAGGTCCTTGGTGATCAGCTGCTCCTGAAGGTTCTTCGTGCCGGTGGAGACCACCACGCGCCGTCCCAGCTCCACTGCCGGCAGCAGGTACGCCAGCGTCTTGCCGGTGCCGGTCCCCGCTTCGGCGAGCAGGACGCCGCCGCCGCGCAGCGTCTCCCCGACCGCCTCCGACAGCTCGGCCTGCGCCGGGCGCTCTTCGTATCCGTCCAGCGCCCGGGAGAGCGGCCCACCCCGGTCGAAGAACTCGGCGGGCGAGGTCAGCTCGCCCCCTTGCGGGAGATCCAGCGTCTCGAGCTCCGCGTCCAGAGTGGCATGGACCGCCGCGCTCGCGCGCCGCCCCGCGGATAGGCCTTGCTCTCCTCTTTGTTCTCGAAACCGCACGAGCCGCAGGTGCGCATGGGAGGACACGGACATAGTACTGCCTTCAACACATCGAAGGCCGCCGGGTCTACACCTCGGTTTGCTTCGCCCCGCAGTCGCCGCAGAAGCTCGCGCCAGGGCTGAGCTTCGCGCCGCACTCGCCACAGAAGGCCGCGGCGCCGGACAGCTTCTTCCCGCAGCCGGGACAGAACTTCTTGCCGAGGGTGGGGGCCCCGCAGTCAGCGCACTTCGCCGCCGCCTGCTTCCCCTTTTCGCTCATGCGACGGCTCTCCTCGAGGAAGAGGTCGTTCGCCGTCTGCGTCCGCACGTGTTCGGCCCGGATCGAGGACTCTTCCTCCTCGGCGATCGGGGCACAGCGCTTGCACATCTCTGCCGTGCGATTCCAGCACGTGCGCTCGCACAGCCAGTCGCCGCAGCGCCGGCACTTGCGGAACAGCGGCTTCACCTCGTCGACCGCGGCGCGCAGCGCGGCATCGTGCTGCGGCCCCCCGACCGCGCGCTGCACCTCGTAGGCGCCGGCCGCCGCCTGGCCGAAGATCCCCCCGAGTATGCTGCCCGCACCGCGCAGGAGGCTGCCCGCCACGCCGATCGTATTCGTCTGAAACGAGGACATGAACCCGTCCCCGCAGCGCTCGCAGCGGAACTTGAACTGGAAGCCGTGGTCGGTCGAAAGATCCTCGAAGTTGTCGGTGAACTCGATGGCCGGCATCCTGCCCCTCCGATCCGGGCGACGATGATAGCAGCGCGAGGGCGCAACACCTCCGCGGCGACGCCGGACGCTCAACGAGCCCGTCGATCGTTGATCCGAGACCAATTGACGCGTCGAAAACGCTGGACGTAGACTCGCGGCCCGTTCCCTAACACATAGACTCTTAGGAGGACCCATGCGATCCCGAGTATTGCTGCTGACCGCTGCCTCGCTGCTCGTTTCACTCGCCGCGGTGACGGCGGAAGCGACCGTGCTGCGCGTCGTTGTCGTCGAGACGAGCGACGCCGCCGCCTACGTGAAGGAGCTCGAGCGCGGGAAGGCGCTGATGAAGAAGGCCGGGATGACCGGGCAGATCCGCGTCTGGCGCGCGCGCTTCGCGGGTCAAGACGCGGGCGCAATCGCGGTGGGCGTCGAGTATTCCGACCTGGCGACCTTCGCCGCGGAAGACAAGAAGATGCAGACCGATCCCGAGCTCTCGGCCTGGCTCAAGGGCCTGGACAAGCTTCGCAAGATCGTTTCGGACAGCGTGTACGATG
>DATFEN010000168.1:0-13460 GCA_035251085.1 Vicinamibacteria bacterium
CCTTGTCCGCCTCCTTCTCGAGGCGCATCAGCAGCTCGAGGGCCTTGCGCGAGTCGGGCCCGCGGTCGAGCACGTCTCCGGTCTGCACCAGGCGCGCGCGACCGCCCGACCAGTGATCCTCGGCGTCGATCAGCCCGGCCATGCGAAGCACCGCGACGAGGTTGTCGTAGGCGCCATGAACGTCGCCTACGGCGACGACACGAGAGACGCCGCTGATGTCACAGGCGGTGTCCCCCGCCAGGACCGGCGCCGCGCATGCGGCAGCCAGGGCCAGCCCGACGAACGCGCGGGCCCGAAGACCACGCATCAGGAGGTCACTGACGAGATCACGGGAAGAAGGCGCGTTCCCCCTCCTGGGTCGCACGTCGCTCGGCGAGCGCGAGGATCCGGTCGCGCCGTTTGAGCAGGCCGTCGATCTCGAGCGTGGTGAGCCAGGGACCGAGGTGCTGCACGACCGCGGCCCTGTCCAGGCTCCGGAGGCGCTCCAATGCGGAGCGCGAGAAGCGGGCCAGGTCCTTCTCGGAAAGCAGCTTGTCGTGGGTCCGGAAGGCACGCGAAAAGTCGATCGCGTAGACCTTGAAGGAGGGATCGACCAGCACGTTCCGGATGTTGTTGTAGTCGGTGTTGTACGTCAGCTGGTGTACCAGTCTGATCAGGTAGATCTGCTGGTTCCAGGCTTCGAGGTCGGGCGGGTTCACCTTCTTGGCCTTGCGGTCCCATTCCGTCATGACGCCTTCCACCCAGAGCTGGATCGAGCCCTTCTCGCCGTCGATCTGGCGCTCGACGGTTGGAGGGACGAGCTCGTAGCCCAGCATCTTGTCCAGCTCGTAGGCCGCGATCTCGAACTTGTAGGTGTCGCGGAAGTTCACCTCGAAGCCGCCACGATCGAACTGGGTGACCCCGAACTTGGACTTGTCGATCGTCTTCCAGGCCGCCTTCAAGGTCCGCGTGCCGTCGGTGAGCGTGAGCTGATGCGGGTTCGTGATGCCGGTCCCGATCGACTTCCTCTTGATGACCTGGCCGACCCTCAGGAACTCCTCCGCCTCCTGGCCGCGGAGCGGCAGGCCGTACGCGACCGCAGCCGGCGCAGACGCGGCGGGTTGCTGCTGCGCCTCCTGCGCCGCCGCGGGAGCTGCGCAGAGTGCGATGCTCGACAGCGCGAAGGCGATGCTCTTCATCGTGTCCCCTCTCGTCGGATGAGGAACTCGAAGCCTACACCCGGCGCCGGGGCCACGCCAGCCGTTCCGTGCTCCGAGAGCAGCGCGGCGAACAGCCCCTGGATCAGGTCGACTCGCCCCTCCAGCAGATCGAGCAGGTCCTCGCGCGCGAGACGCAGGGCTCTCCCGGCCTCCGCCACAACCGCGCGTCGCGTGACCCGCTCGCCCGCGAGCGTCTCGAGCGCTCCGACGGTATCGCCGGGACCCGCCTCGAGGTCCTCGTCGAGGGCTCCACCCGTCAACCGGACGGCTCCCTCCAGCACGGTGAAGACGACCGGCTCGTCACCGGCCTCGAACAGCGCCGCGCCCCTTGCGAGCGGCACCTCGCGCGCGAGGGGTGCCAGCTCGAGAAGCTGCTCGGCGCTCACGCGGGCGAAGAGCGGGCACGCGCCCAGGCGACGGACCTTCTCGAGGGGGGTCAGCGCCTCCGCGGCGGGCATCGTCGCCGTGCGGCCGCGCAGAAGCGTGGCCGAGCCCCCCGGCCGACCCTCGGCCAGCACGGTGCGGAACAGGCCCTGCGCCAGCTCGATGTTGTCGGCGAGCATGGCGAGGAGAGGCGCGGCCTCGAGGACGAGGCAGAACGCGCTCTCGCGGGCGACGACAGTCGCGGCCACCGGCGATCCCCTGAGCGCCTCGAGCAGCGCGAGCGACGACGGAGCTTCGCGCACCCGCTCGATTCCATCGCCGTCGCCCTCGACGACGCTGCCCTCGAGCAGAAGCTGCACCGCCGCCGGCACCGCTCCCTTGCGGCAGAGCACGCGGCCCGCCTCGAGCCGGACCTGCCTGCCGGCGGCGGCGATGCGCAAGAGCTCGTCCACCGAGGCACAGCCGAGCAGCGGCGTGCCACGCAGGCGGTCGGCCAGCTCGACGGCGGGCAGCGGGCCGGTCCAGAGCGCTCGTCGTGTGTCCGGCGAGAGCCGGTGAGCCGCGAGGGCCCAGGACGCGGCTTCGAACGCCTGCCAATCGTCGGCTGGGCGATGGGCGAGGACGTACTCCAAGTCGTCGCCAAGCCCAAAGCGGCCGAGCCGGTCGGCGAGAAGGATGGAGGCCGCGGACACGATCGGGTCGTCGTCGTGGATGAGCTGCGTCAGGCTGTCCTCCAAGTCGCGAACGTGCGTCCGTAGCAGCGCGTTGGCATGGCGCGCGCGCTCTTCCGGCGGCGCCTCGTCGATCAGCGGCAAGAGCCAACGGCGCAGCGGACCGGAGAGCAGGCTGTCCAGGTATTCGGTCGCGGACGCGCGGGCACGTGGGTCCCCTCGCTCGATGCCGGCGCGCGCGGCGGCCACGGCCGTCGCCGGGTAGATCAATGCCAGGAGGCGATAGATCCGGTCGAGGCCTCGCGACAGCCTTTCCCGCAGCGCGCGGACGACGAGGGAGTCGGCGGCGACGCCGCCCGCCCGTGTCAGGTTGTGCAGCAGGCTCAGCCAGCTCAGGCAGCGGCGCGCCTCGCCCAGGACCAGCTCCTCGAGCCCTCGCGGATCCACCACGAGATCGGGGCGATCCCGGCGTAGGCGCCCCATGGCATCCACAGCCTTGTCACGCAGCAAGGCGTCGGCGTCCACGAGGACGCTGGCGAGGGCGTCCATGGAAGCCTGACAGGGAATGAGCGCCAGCGTGCCGGGGATGTGACGGCGGACCCAGGTGTCCTCCATGGGGTCCTGGAGGAAATGCGCGAGCACCCCGACGATCGGCTCGCCGTACGCCACGAGCACGTCTCGGGCCTCGGCCTTGAGGGGACGCCGCAGCAGGGCGACCAGGCCGGGGACGAAGACCGCGTCGCCCGCTCCCACCCGCTCGACGCTGCGAATGGCTTCCCTGGCCACTTCGACGGACGGATCGCCCATCAGCTGGACCAGCAGGTCGCCGAACCGCGGGCTGCCCAGCTGGCCGATTCCGCGCGCCACCTCGCGGCGCGCCGGCGACGCCGATTCGCGCAGATCGGCAGCCAGCCGCCGCAGCGTCGCCTCAGCGGCGGTGCGGTCGTCCTCGGAGGGGCCATCGCCCAGCGCCACCGCGGCGGCCACCGCCACGCGCGCGTCCTGGTCGGCCAGGTGCGGGCGCAGCAGCTCGGCAGCTCCGCCGCGGAGGATGACGTGGAGCGCATGGATCGCGGCGCCGCGAACCTCGACGCTGTCGTCCTTGAGCATCGACTCGATGACGGGCAGCAGGCGCCGCGCGATCTCGCTGCGCGCCGACTCCAGCGCGCGCAGCGCCCGGGCGCGCACCTGGGGCGACTCGTGGCGGAGCAGCAGCGGCGAGACGAGATTGCGCTTGTCGAGCGCTTCGAGCAGGTCGATCGCGTTGAGGACACGCTCCTCGTCCGGGTCGGCGAGCTCCTCCACCAGCGTCTCGACGGTCGACAGGTCGGCCAGGTTCAGGCGTACGTCCTCGGCGCGCAGCTCGCGACGCTCCAGGCTGGCCCGGAACACCGCGAGGTACTCGCGCCGTGCGCGCGTCGCCGCGAGCATCCACAGGCCGGTGATCGCCAGGCTCGCGTAGCTGACCTGCTGCCAGGTGAGGCCGAGCCCCCAGGGCTTGATCAGGACCAGGACCAGCAACGCGCCCAGCCCCTTCGCCACGCGGTCGACGGTCACGTCCACGAAGGGCTTCGCACGCTCCTTGAGCTCGGCCGGCAATGGAAGGAACAGGATCTCGCGCGTCGTCTTGTCGACGGTGTAGCGCAGGGACGAGTCCAGGATCCGTGCCAGGGCGGGCGCCCACAGCGCGGCGTTGAGCAGCATGATCAGCCCGGTCGCGCCGAGGCTCGCGGGCAGCACCAGCAGCGCGAAGCCGATCCCCAGGCGCCGATGGATGCGACTGGTGAGGAACACCTGCACGAAGAAGCCGACGGCGGACAGATAGAACGTCACCTGGGCGAGGAACTCCGTGATCTCGTCGGTGGCAGTCCGGCCCTTGAACGACTCCGCGGCCATGTTGAGCTGCTGTTCGATGATCGCCGCACCGATGGCCGCGAAGCCGATGACGAGGGCGATCAGCTGCAGGTGGCGGGAATCGCGAAGCAGGCGCAGCGCCTCGCTGCCGCCGACGCCCTCGCCCTCGCCGAGAAGCGCACCGGCCTGGGCCGGCCGGCGCAGGATCGCGAGCGCGACGCCCGAGCACACGAGCAGAATTGCGGCGCTGACCGGCAGCAGGTTCTCCGTCCCCACCTCCTTCACCGCCAGGGTGGTCAGCCCCGCGCCCACCACGCCCCCGAGGCTGGACCCACCTCCGATGAAGCCGAACAGGCGCTTCGCCTGCCGCGCGTCGAACACCTCGTTGGCCAGCGTCCAGAACTGGCTGATCAGCAGGATGCCCAGGATCAGGCCGAGAAAGTAGAAGGCGACCGAGTCCCAGACCGTCTTGAGGTCGAGCAGCAGCCAGAAGGCGACCAGCAACGCCGCCAGGCCGGCCTGCATGATGGGCAGCGCCCAGAGCCGCGGCAGCCGGCTGAAGGCCCAGCCGTAGAGCTGCATGGCGACGCCGATCAGCGCTCCGGCAGCAAACTGCACGTAGGGGAGGTTGTCGGCCCCCAGGTCCGCGATGAACTTCGAACGAGTGACCGGCTTGACGATGTTGTAGGCCGTCATCGCCAGGAAGGAGTAGGCGAACATCATGAGCGCGATGCCCGTCTCCCCTTCGCGGACCTGCACGATCGACGCGAGGATGCGTCGTGCGATGCCGCCCCTCATTTGGGCCTTCCGCGCCGAGCCTTTCTGGAGTCGCGGCGATGCTACGTGACGCTTCTGCCCCCGGCAAGTGCCGCCGCCAGGCCCTATGATGGGCGCTCGGATGACGACCAGCCAAGACGACGGCACGAGCACGTCGGAGACCGTCACTCGCTTCTTCGAGAAGCCGGTCCTCAACTCGCCCTACGCTTACCCGTCGCGTCACTGGGAGCTCGACGCGAGCCTGTATCGGGTGCGCCGGCTGCCTGTCGGGAGGACATGAAGAGCCCTCGCTTGGCCCGCACCGGCCGCGTCGAGAAGGCTCGCTCGCTGTCCGACGAAGCGCTGCTCGAAGACCTGCACCGCTTGGGCATCACCATGGACGCCGCCGGGTTGCGTTTGGCAGCCAATGCGCACGCGTCCGCCGAGGCGTTCGCTCACGCCCTCAATGCCGATCTCCGGCCTCGCCTCCGAGGGGCGGAGCTGGACGAGCTGCGCGCCGACCTGACCGTCCTCTGGGAGCGCTTATTGCCGCCAAGCCCTCAGCCAGCCACGTTCGAGGCGATCGAGGGATCGATGCGGGCCGGATACCTGGCCCAGATGCGTGGAGACCAGGCAGCGGCGGCTCGTGCCTGGATGCGGACGTGGGATGCGGTGGCCGCCATCGCGCGCGAGAGAGGCTTCGCGACGATCGAGGAGTTCGATCAGGCTTTCCGCGGAACGGAGTACGTCTTCAACTGGGTCCAGGACCTTGACGACGTCTTCCACAACTCGGGCCTCGACGACCACCGCTTCTGGGAGGATGCCCTCCGGATCGCGGACGAGGTCCTGCGGCTCTTCCCGAACGAGAGCGCGCTCTTCACCGAGAACAAGAGGCGCGTCATCGCGGAGTCACACGCCAAGCTGGGCCGCCGCGCCGTGTCGGACGACCTCTATCGACGCTGGCTCACCGCCGATCCCGCCTGGGGATGGGGCTGGATCGGATGGGCTGACACGTACTACCTCCTCGTGCGCGGTGAAGAGCGCGACGCGGCGCGCGCGGAGTCCATCCTCCACGACGGTCTCGCCGTGGCGGACGGCCGCGACCGCCCGGACATCCTCGATCGGCTGGTCGCCCTCTATGAAGATACCGGTCGCGAGGACGAGGCCACGGAAACGCGAAGGCGCCTCAGGGAGCTGGAGGGTCGGCCGGCGGAGCCGAGCGTCACCGTTTCCCGCGATCCGGAGACCGGCTCCGGCAAGGTGTCCTTCGACTTCGGCGAGGAGGGGCTGCCCCTCGAACGGCTCACGGAGCTACCCGACCGGGCTCGGAAGATCCTCGCCGCGACCGGCGAGGTCACGCGCAAGAAGGTAGGCCGGAACGAGTCCTGTCCGTGTGGCAGCGGCCGCAAGTTCAAGAAGTGCTGCGGCCGCGAGGCAGAGGATCCGAGGGTGCGGCCATGAAGGACGACGTGGAGACGGTGGTCGAGCTGGCGCAGAACGCGGCGATCGCGCACTTCCGCAAGATGAAGGTGGAAGGAGAAGAGCACCCCGACCGCTCATGGCAGCGTGTGACCTGCCACTTGGACCGCGAGGATGTCCCGTGGGCGGCCATCCCCCTGATCTACGTCCTCGCCGCGCTCTCGTTCGGCGACGCTCGCCCCCGAGGCGCCTCGAAGATCGACTTCCACGAGCAGGACGAGTGGACGATCGCGGACACCATCGGCCACCTCCGCCTGGAGCGGGGCCAGCTCGTCTTCGACGCCGACTACGTCCGGGGGCGCATGATGAAGACGACGGTCACCATCGGCTCGGACGGCAAGTTCGTGGTGCAGACCCGCAACCGCCACGAAATGGCGCTGCGCTGGCTGGACGCGATCAAGGGGAAGAAACACCTGCGGCTCGTCGCCGATGCCGGCCCGTCAGCGCCCGCGAGCGAGCCCTGAGTCACCGCTCGGCGCTGGACAGCCACTCGCGAAGCTTCGACCAGCGGCGCCGCTGCTTGTCGCTCTTCACGGCGATGGCCAGCGCCTTGCGCTGCCCCACAAGCACCACCAGGCGCTTGCCGCGTGTGATGCCGGTGTAGAGGAGGTTGCGTTCCAGCATCGTGTAGTGCTGCGTCACCACCGGGATGACCACGGCCGGGTACTCGGAGCCCTGGCTCTTGTGGACGCTCACCGCCCAGGCCGGCATCACTTCGTCCAGCTCGCCGAAGGCGTACTCGACGTCGCGGCCGTCGAACTCGATGACGACCTCCTGGGCGTCCGCGTCCACCTGCCGGACGAAACCGATGTCGCCGTTGAAGACCTCCTTGTCGTAGTCGTTCTCGACCTGCATGACCTTGTCGCCCGGGCGGAAGCTCGACCCGAAGCGCTGTACCTCCGGCGTGTCGCGTGAATGCGGATTGAGCGCCGCCTGCAGGGCGACGTTGAGCGCCCGCGCGCCCGCCGCTCCGCGGTTCATCGGGCAGAGGACCTGGACGTCGTGGCGCGCGTCGAGGCCGAAGCGGGCGGGGATCCGCTGCCGCACCAGCTCGACGATCCGTTGCGCCGCCAGCTCGGGCTCGGCCGCATCGACGAAGTAGAAGTCGACGAGCCCCGAGTCCGGGCGCGCCAGCTCCGGCATCCGGCCCGCGTTGACCCGGTGAGCGCTCTGGACGATCCGGCTCTCCGCCGCCTGGCGGAAGACCTCCGTCAGCCGCACCACCGGGAGGGCGGCCGAGTCGATCACGTCGCGCAGCACCTGCCCCGGTCCGACTGATGGAAGCTGGTCGACATCCCCCACCAGCACCAGCCCTGCACGCGGGGGCACCGCGCGGACGAGCGAGGCCATGAGCGGCACGTCGACCATGGAGACCTCGTCGATCACGACGAGGTCTCCCTCCAGCGGCAGCTCGTCTCCGCGCCGGAAGCCGCCTTGCTTGGGATCGAGCTCCAGCAGCCGGTGGATGGTCTTGGCTCCGACGCCCGTGCTCTCCGACAACCGTTTCGCGGCACGGCCTGTCGGCGCGGCGAGCACGGGCTTCACGCGCTTGGCCAACAGGATGTCGAGCAGGGATCGGACGAGTGTCGTCTTGCCCACCCCGGGACCACCCGTAATGACGAGGAGCTTGGTGCCGAGCGCGGTGCGCACCGCCGTGCGTTGGCTCTCCGCCAACACGATGCCGCGTCGCGCTTCGACCCAGGCGATGGCCTTGTCGGTGTCGATAGCGGGCCACGGTGGACGCCCCGCCGCCAGTGCGCGCAATCGCTCGGCGATCGCGCGCTCGGCGTGCCACAGGTGGGCGAGGAACACGCAGCGGCTCTCGCCGATGGTGTCGACACGCAGGTCCCCGCCCGCGACCTCCTGGGCGAGAGCGTCGGCGAGAATCCCGCGCGGGATCTCCAGGAGCGGCTCCGCGCGCTTGAGGAGATCCTCTTCGGGCAGGCCGCAGTGGCCCTCGTCCACGGCGGTCAGCAGCGCGTACGACAGCCCTGCGCGCGCCCGCAGCATGGACGTGGGCTCGATCCCCAGCCGGGAGGCGATCTGGTCGGCCGTCTTGAACCCGATCCCGCGGATGTCGCGCGCCAGGCGGTACGGGTTCTCGGTGACGAGGCGGATGGCATCGACGCCATAGGTCTTGTAGATGCGGACCGCCCGCGAGGTGCCGACGGCGTGCGACTGGAGGAACAGCATGATCTCGCGGATGGCCTTCTGGTCGGCCCAGCCGGCACGGATCCGGTCGGCGCGTACGGGACCGACGCCGCCGACCTCCCGCAGCCGGTCCGGCTGCTGCTCGATCACGTCGAAGACCGCCTGGCCGAACGCCGCCACCAGCTTGCGCGCGAACACGGGGCCGATGCCCTTGATCAACCCCGAGCCGAGGTAACGCTCGATGCCCTCGATGGTCGTGGGCGGCATGGAGCTGAGCGACTCCGAGCGGAACTGCGGCCCGTGGTCACGGTGCGTCTCCCAGCGGCCAGTGGCCTGGACGTGCTCGCCGGGCTGGATCGACGCCGCCGAGCCTATGACCGTGACGGGCTCACGGCGTCCCCGCACCTTCACGCGCAGCACGCAGAAGCCCGTATCAGGGCTGTGGAACGTCACGCGATCGACGAGTCCGGCGAGGGCCTCCCGGTGCGCAACCGAGGAGGGACCCGAGGCATCGGGCGAGGAGGTGCGGTCGGCTCCTGCCGCGGGTTTCATGCGGACGTATTGTCGCGTGGGCGCCCGTCCGACGTGAGATCCCGCTCCACGACCACAGTATCCGACGCCGTCCGTCCAACAAGGGGGCCCCGCACCAACGACCACGCCTTCAAGCCCGCGAGCGGCTGGAGCTTTCGAGCGACTTCTCGCTCATGGACGTGATCGAGAGCGGCCATCGTCAAGCTGCCGCTCGTTCCGGTTGCGGACAACCTCCCCGGCCGCGACGGCCCCATGTTCAGCGGTAGGGCTTCAGATACTCATTGGGATAGGCGAAGGCGCCGGGCCGACTCTCGATAGCCTCGGACGGCCGCTGCCACGTCTCCATCGGTCATTTCGCGCTGCCGCTCCATGCCGAAATCAGGAGGGGCGCCCGGCGCGGGCTAAAGCACCAAGAGCGTCGCCGTCGCGCAGCGCCGCATGCATCGCTACTCGCTCTCGCCCATCTCGAGCAGCAGCGCCTTCACGAGAGTCGGCTCGATCCAGAAGCGCGCGGCTACCAGTGCCGCGAGCGGGCCTTTCACCTCGGGAATGCGTCCGCTGAGCTTGGCCGCGCGCAAGACGCCCAGCGTGCCCACGACGCTGAGTCCCAGGCGCGTCGCCACGCTGCGGCCCCGTAGCTCGTCCAGCACCACCTGGTCCGACCCGAGCTCGAGGGCCAGGGCGATCGCCTCCGCCTCACCGTCGCCCAGGACGATGCCGTAAGCCGCGTGGGGCACGGGCTTGGTGAGCGCCTGCACGCGCACGAAGCCGGGGAGCGTGGGCAGGCTCGGCGCGACCTCGCTCGCCACCGCCGGCGGGATAAGGATTCCTCCGTACAGGCTCTCGAAGAGCCACAAGAGCCCGACCTGGTGCAGTCCGATCAGCGGGCTCGTGTCGACTACGACTTGAGCCACGCGTCCATGGTGGCCTTCTCCGCCCTCCCACTCTTCCGGCGAGAGGGAGATGACGGGGATCTTCAGGTCCGAGGCTCGGTGCAGGAAGTCCACGCGGGACAGCTTCAAGAGCTCCGCCGCCTTCCCGCTCGAGACCTTCCCCCGCCGAAACAGGTCCATCACCAGGGTCTCGCGGGTGGCGTGCTCCAGATCCTGTTCCGCTTCGATGAGCGCGGCCAGTTCGTCGTCCAGCACCACGGTGCGCATGGCTTTCGAGACCTATTCTATCGTCCCGGACGCATCTGCTTGGCGGACGTTGTTGTCCGCCAGGAAACCGGCCACTAGCAGTTGCGGCGCTCGAGGTACTCGGCCCGGTCGCGGCGCTGCAGGCGCTTCGAAGCGTGCGGAGGTCCGCCCTCCTGGGTGGCGAGCCGACGTGGCGTCACGATCTTGCTGGGGCCGGACCTGCCTGGTGGGGGAGAAAGGCAGGCCGATGATACCGTGAACTCGCGGGGAGAGCGTCAGACCACACCGGCATGTGACTGGAGTCGCCGCGCGATCGCCTGTTCGAGGACGACGCCCTTGTCCCCGGGACGCAGGCGGCTGACCCCCTTCCTGCGGACCTCCGCGCGTAGGTCCTTCGCCGCGATCACCGCCGCCACCCAGCGGTCGAAGCCGCCCCAGACGAGGAGACGCCTTGTTTCCTGGCCGGGCCATGTCTCCTCGGTGACGCGGAGTCCCGCATCGGCCGGCACGTCGAGAACGAGGACGACACCGCGCCGGGACGCCGCGTATGCAAGAGCCGTATAGGGGCAGTCCGTGAAATCGGTCCAGTGAAGGCGACCGGCGGGAACGTCCTTGGCCCGGTACGGGCCTTTCAGGCCTCGATAGAGTCGCATGCCGGCGGCTGCTCCTGCGCCCCGCCAGCTTCGCGCAGCAGCCTCCCCATCCCCTCGAAGAGCGCCGCGAGTCCGCGTGCGGCCTCGGGCGGCGCCTCGATGGCGAGCCCCCCGTCGTCACGACGCCGGATGCTCAGTTGCGACAGCCAGCCTCTGATCTCGCTCGCGGGAGGGAGCGGGCGCGCGGCTGCCGGGCCCGCCGGCGGGGGCCCCGGCCCGTCGGCGCCCCCGCCCTCGTCGGCCGCGGCGACTAGAGCGTCGGCCTCTCGTTCGGCCGAGGCCTGCTCCTCGGGCGAGGCCTCGTCCACGACCGGCTCCGGGACCCGCGCGGGTTCGATGATCCTTTCCAGACGGGAGAGGAAGGACGCGGCGCGCTCGAACCGCACTTCGTTCGTGTCGCCGTCGAAGAGCCCGGAGAAGAACGCCTTCTTGTCGGCGACGAGGCCCGCGATCTTCGCTTCGATGCTCGACTGGGTCACGAGGTTGTAGACGTTGATCGGGCGCTTCTGCCCCGGGCGGTAGATCCTGCTGATGCGCTGCTCGAGCACGGCAGGGTTCCAGGGCAGGTCGACGTTGATGCAGCAGCTCGCGGCCCGCTGGAGGTTCAGCCCAACGCCGCCCGCGTCGGTGGAGAACAGGACGGCGGTGGCTGGATCGTCGTGGAAGTCCACGATGTTCTGGGTACGCCGCCGGCTCTTCTCCTGGCCCGTGAAGAACGCAGCGCGCAGCCCCGCACCCGCGAGCACGTCCTTGACCGCCCAGTGCGCGAGCGTCAGCATCCGGCGCCACTGGCTGAAGACGATCGCCTTCCGGCTCTGCTGGACCACGACCTGGGTCAGGATCTCGCGGAGGTGGCCGAGCTTCGGGGTCGCCAGCTCCTGGAGCGCCGCCTCGTCCACGCGCGTGAGGGAGGAGAGCGGCGGCCAGGTCTCCTCGAACTCGAGCTGAGCCATGCCGTTGGCGATGATCCGCTGGGTCGTGAGCAGGCTCATCAACCTCAGGAACTCCCCGGGAGTGAGCGGCCGCCGGCGCGCGATGCCGGCCAGCTTCGCGATCGGCAGGTCCAGCTCCGCGTGCGCCTCCGTCTGGGCCTGGGTGATCTCCACCGGCACCACTGTGTCGGTCCGCGAGGGGAGCTGTGCGATCACCTCGCTGCGCCCGCGGCGCAGCAGACAGCCCGCCAGCCGCGCCCGGAGCGTGTCCAGGTGCCGCGCTCCGACGACCTCCCGCTTCCCGTCTGCATACTCCGCGTGCCAGGGCTGGAGGCGCCATTTCGGCTCGAGGGCCATGTCGTCGACCCAGTCGAGCAGCGACGCAAGCTCGTCCAGTCGGTTCTCCATCGGCGTGCCGGTCAGCACCAGCCGAAAGACGGGCTCCAGCGTCTTCACGTAGGTCGCGGTCTTGGTCGCCCAGTTCTTGATCCGCTGCGCCTCGTCGAGCACGACGAGGTCGGGCTTCCAGCGCTGGATGTGCTCCAGGTCGCGCAGCACCTGCTCGTAGTTCGTGACCAGGAAGCCCCGCTGCGTGGAGCGGTACACGCCAGCGCGACCCTCGGGGTTGCCGTCGACGACGCTGAGCGGCGCGTCGCTGAACAGCATCCACTCCCGCAGCCACTGGTCCTTCAGGCTCGCGGGAACGATGAACAGGCCTCGCTTCACCTTGCCGGTACGGAACAGGACGTGGGCGGCGGCTGTGGCCTGAGCGGTCTTGCCCAGCCCCATGTCGTCGGCCAAGACGAGGCGGCCCGCCGCCAGGAACCGGCGCACCCCGTCGCGCTGGTAGGGATAGAGCCGGCGCTTGAGGGTGCGCAGTGCCCCGGCGATCTCGGCCCGGTCCGGCCGGTCGCGCACGACAGCAGCGCGCCGCTCCTTCTCCTGACGCAGCAGGGCGAGGAGCGGGGGGTCAACGAAAAGGTCGCCGTGCTCGGCCGCCTGGAGCAGAGTTTCAGCGATCCCCAAGCGACAGACCGCGTCGTCGTCCCGCGGCGCCTTCAGCACGTACGTCCCGTCCGGCTCTCGCCGGAAGTATTCATGGGGGACCGACCCCGTGGCAGGCGTGCCCGCCCCGCCCGATGGTTCCACGAGCCGCACCCGCTCCATCCAGTCGCCGGGCCCGACCAACGGCCGGATGGGGTCCCACGCGAGCCTGGCCATGCGCCGCGGCCGCAAGCGCGCACGACCAATTCCGGGTTTCTTGAGGATGGCCGATTGCTCCGCCAGGACGGTGAGCACGTGCTTGCAGAGGCCGAGCGAGTTGCGGACGAAGTCCCGGCAGTCGCAGGTCGCCCGCAGCGGCTCGAGCTGCTCGAGAAGGATCCGGTACGGCCGCGCAGCGGCGTGCTTGCGGCGCGTGGTGATAACGCCCAGACCGGAAGACGTTGCAGTGGCGACCATGAGGCCGTCCTGCCTCGCAGCGGCGAGCCGGCGGAGCGCCGCTTCGAGCGCGGCGCGTTGCACCGGCCAGCCCGCCCGCGCGGTGACCGAGAGGACATGGCGCACGAGCAGGTCCGGCGGGATGGCTCCGGTACGCCGCTCAGCCAGGAGCAGCAGGGCCTGGAAGGCCTCGCTCTCGGCGACTGTGTCAGGAATCGAACGGGCCGCGACCGGCAATTCGCCCTCCCTCTCCTCGGTGATTCTTACTCCG
>DATFEN010000190.1:0-7695 GCA_035251085.1 Vicinamibacteria bacterium
CGGGGCGGTGTCGGCGCAGAGCCTGGCGTCGGGAGACGGGTACGTGGAGTTCACCGCGAGCGAGACGACGACCTTCCGGATGCTCGGGCTGAGCAAAGGCGACACGGACCAGAACTACACGGACGTCGACTTCGCGATCTATCCGGCGGCGGGCGGCACGCTGTACGTGTACGAGAAGGGCGTCTCGAGGGGGACGTTCGGGAGCTACGTCACGGGCGACAAGCTGCGCGTGGCGGTGGAGGGCGGAGTCGTCCGCTATCGGCGGAACGGAGCGGCGCTCTACACGAGCACCACGCCGCCGAGCTATCCGCTGCTGGTCGATACGGCGCTCTACTCGCAAGGCGCCACGATCAACAGCGCGGTCGTGGGAGGCGCCTGGTAGCGGAGCCGCCAGGCGTCAGGAGCGCACCTCTCCGGCGGATCGAGCCCGGGCCAGAACGCTGGCTTCGTCACGCTCCAGAGTGCGCATGGCGCTCGCGAAGAACGACGCGGCGACGAGGTTCGCCAACAGGCCGAAGGACATCGCGACGCGCAGATCGTCCGTGGCCTCGCTGAGCCGGCCCATCGCGTATGGGCCGAGCGCCAGGCCCACCAGCGTGATCGCCATCAGGAACGCGGCCGAAGCCAGCGCACGCATCCGCGGGAGCACGAGGTCCTGGACGGTCGAAGCGCCGGGGCCCAGCCACAACGCCATCGCAGCATGGAGCGCCGCGCTGAGGGCGAGGGCGAGAGCCGTGCCGTCCACCCACAGCATCGCGAGAGCGAGCGGCACGGGCAGGACGGCGTTGAGCAGCCCTACGCGGAGCCGGCCGAAAGGCGAGGTGCGCCGCCAGCGATCGGCGAGCAGCCCGCCCAGCGTCACCCCCAGCCAGCCGCCGGCCGCTGCCGCGCCGCCGACCACGAGCCCGACGCGGTCCAGGGGCATCTCGTGGAAGCGCGCGAAGAACGTCGGGATCCAGAACGTCAAGCCGTAGCCGCTGAATGACAGCCAGGCGAAACCGAGGCACGCGGAGCGCAGCGACGGCGTGTCGAAGATCAGAGCCGCGCTCGGGGGGTCGCGCAAGCGGAGCGCTTGCCCCCAGGCGCCGGCCGCGTACAACCCGAGGGCGAGCGACCACCACTGCCCAGGCGTGCCCAGGGCGAGCGTGAGCACGGCTGCGCCCACGGCGAGGAGGGCGCCCAACGCGACGTTGGCCGCAAGGGCCCGGCGGCTGGCGCCGAGCCATCGGAGCTGCAGGAGCGTGAAGGGCGGGACGACGGACCTCAGCTCGGCCAGGAACGCTGACCAGGGCCGTGGCTCGGGAGCACCCGGCATCCCGGTCATGCCGCGGCGCGGCTCCCGCAGCGTGCCGACCCACGCCGCGAGAAGCAGGCCGGGCAGGCCCGCGGCGAGGAAGGCGGCGCGCCAGCCCCAGCGCTCCACGATCAGCCCGCCCAGGGCGATCCCGAGCCCCGATCCGAGATAAATGCCGCTGGAATAGATCGCGAGGACCGTGGCGCGGCGCCGGGCCGGGAAGTAGTCGGAGAGCAGCGAGTACGCAGCGGGCGTCGCGCTCGCCTCGCCCACGCCGACGCCCACGCGGGCGAGGGCGAGCCAGGCGAACGACCCGGCCCTCCCCGAGGCCGCGGTCATCAGGCTCCAGAGGCCCAGGCCGATCGCAATGAGCCGAGGACGATCCCAGGCGTCGGCGAGACGGCCCAGCGGAATGCCGAAGAGGGCATAGAAGACCGCGAAGGCGGTTCCGTACAGATAGCCGAGCTGCGCATCGCCGACCTGCAGATCCGGCTTGATGCGCTCCGCGAGAATGGCGGGGAGCTGCCGGTCGAGGAAGTTGAAGACGTAGACCAGCACCAAGACGGCCAGCGCGTAGCGCGCGTAGCCGTCCCCGATGCGGTCCGCGTGCGACTCCTCCTGTCGCGGCACGTGCGCAGGCTCAGCGCAGCCGCGCGACCTCCGCCTCGTTGCCGGTCATCTCCCAGCGGATCAGCGACACGGGGATCATGCCCGACGCGAAGAAGCCGTCGAAGAAGCCCTTCAGGGTGAAGCGCTCGCCCAGCGCGCGCGCCCGGTCGCCCAGCAGGCCCTCGATCTGCGCCTTGCCGGTCAGGTAGCTGGTCCCGTAGCCGGGCTGCTGGAGGTAGAGCTGCTGCTCGCCCCAGTTGGTCTCGCCGTCGGCGATCAGCCAGCCGTACGGCGTGTTGTCGGCGGCGAAGCGCAGCGCCTCCTCCAGCGTGAGCTGCCCGGCGTGCACCTTCAGGCCGGCGAGCCCGCGAGCGGCGCGGTTCGCGATCATCACGTAGACGAGCTCGTCGCTCCGGGGCCGGCCCGTGAAGAGACCGGCGCTCAGCATCATCTCCTCCATGCCGGTCGCGAGGCCTTCAGCGCGTCCATCCCAAATGTTGTAGAGCGAGGGCTCGCGCCGGATCGGGCTCGGGTGGGGCTCCCTCGCCATGCGGGCGAGGTCGAACCAATGGATGCCGTGGCAGCGAAGGAGCAACGGCTCGCGAAGATCGACTTGAGTGAAGAAGTCGCGCGGCCGATCTCTCGGCACGAAGCCCGAGAGGCGCTCGCGCAGGGCCGGATCGACGTAGGGCGGAACGCTCATCACGTCCTTCTCGCTCAAGAAGCGGACGAGCTCCGTGACCGCGTCGCCGGACCGACGCGCGTGCTCCTCGGCCGACGCCGCGGGCTCGAGCTCGGGCAGGCCGCGGTTCCGCTGGCGCGCCAGGGCCAGCTGCGCTCGCGCTCGAGCCAGCTCCCTTTCGAAGAGCGCCCGCTCGTCCTGCCAGGTGTAGGGAACGAGGTGGACGTTCTTCAGATACCAGTCGTAGTCCGATACGCCGACGCCCACGCGCCCCCTCTTCCTGGGCAGCTCCTGCTCGAGCCAGCCTCGGAACGCGTCGATGGCCTGGCGAGCCCGGTCGACGTCGCCAGCGAGATCGGGGTGATGCGGCGCCGCCTTCGTCGCAAAGGCCTCGAGGGTTTGGCCCTCGTCCTTCTTGACGCGGATGCCGAGGAGCCACAGGTCGCGCGCGTCCCCCGACAGGTTGGTCCTCGCCTGCTGTAACAGCTTCGGGATGGCCTGGAGCCGGGTGCGGAGGTCCGTGAGGTCCGACGCGGAGAGCGGTGGGACGTAGCGCCACAGGAAGATCGAGCCGGCCAGGAGCGGTCCCTCGACGACGCTCGGGATGTCGCTCTCCGAGGGGTGGATCACGCGGTAGAAAGCAGGGTCCTTCGCCCACGGCTGCAGCACGCGATGGTCGAACTCGAGCCCGTTCATCTCGGCGCGGACGAGCTCCCAGTCGACGCGCTGCGCGACCGGCCAGCTTCGTGTGTCGATCGGGGCGAGACGCTTCTGGAAACCGACGAGCTCGCGCCGCTGCCGTTCCATCGCCGCGGCGGTGTAGTCCGGCACGCCGCCGGCCATTTGCGGCTGCTGGAATCCTCTCCATTCGCGAAAAAGGACGAGCAGGTCCTCGTAGCTGCTGCCCCCCGTCGCGGCATGCGAGGAAGCGGCCATGGTTTCAGACGGCGACAGGACGCCTGCGACGATGGCCACTAAGCAGAGTCGATGCTTCAAGGCGTGCCTCCTGTGTTGCCATGAGCGGGCTCAAGCATCGCACGGTCTTCGGCGAACCGAATCGAGGGTTGGAAAAGTTGAGGGGTTACGGCGCCGCTAGCGCTGCCCGTCGAGCGCGACCAGCGTCTCGCGCGCCTTCTGGGCGATCGGGGTCGAGGAGTAGCCTTCGAGGACCGACTGCAGCACGGTCCTCGCCTCGCCCTTGCGGCCCCACTTGATGTAGACCTTCGCGAGGACGTACATCATCTTCGGCTCGAACTCGCTCTCGGGCCGGAGCGCGAGGCCCTCCTTCAGGAGCTGCTCCGCCTTGCCGTACTTCGAGTCGTAGTACTCGAGCGTGCCGAGCAACAGCCGCGCCTGCTTGCGGTCGGGAACCGGACGCGCGGCGTCGGCCTCGCGCGCCTTCCCCAGCAGCTCGCGCGCCCCGTCGTAGTCGTCGTTGTCGAGCAGGTGGAGGGCGAGGCCGAGCAGCGCAGCCGCATCCTTGTCGTCCTTCTCGAGGGCCGATTCCCAGGCGAGCACCTTGCCCGAGACCTCGAGCCCCTTCTCCAGCGACGACGTGAACTGCGCCGGTCCCTGGAAGCCCTGCATCACGATGAGCGGCCGGCCGCTGGGCGAGACGAAGGCGATGGTGGGCAGTGAGGACACGCCGTACTTCATGGCGGTCTGCATCTCGGCGCGCGTGCCCTCCGTGTTGACCTTGACAGGGACGAACCCGGCCGCCAGCTTCACGACCTTCGGATCGAGGTAGGTGGTGGCGTCCAGCTTGTCGCACCAGCCGCACCACGCCGCCCAGAAGTCCACGAGCAGAGGCTTGCCCGCGGCCTTCGCCTTCTTCATCGCCGAGCCAAAGTCGCGCTCCCAGGCGATGTCGCTCGGTTGCGCGCCGCCGCCGAGGGCGAGCGCCACGCCGAGCAGGGCCGGTGCGATCACCGCCCGGCCTCCTCGACGAGCGCGCGGAACAGCGGCCGGAAGCCGGGGTCCTCGCGCCAGAACGACTCCGGGTGCCACTGCACGCCCACCACGAACCGGCGGGAGGGATCCTCCACTGCCTCGACGACGCCATCGGGGGACCATGCCGTGGCCACGAGGCCCGGCCCGAGGTCCCGGATCGCCTGGTGGTGGAAGCTGTTCACTCCGACGGTCTCCTTGCCCAGGAGGCGACGGAGCCGGCATCCGTCCTGGATCCGTACGTCGTGGACCCGCGCCGCACGCTCGGTGTCGGGATCGTGGTCCACGCCGCCCCCTGAGTGCTGAGACGGCAGGTCCTGAATCAGTGTTCCACCGGTAGCAACGTTTAACACCTGATGGCCCCGACAGATAGCGAGGATCGGCAGGTCGCGACGGTAGGCCTCCCGGCTCAAGGCTATCTCGAAGTCGTCCCGTTCGCGGAACACCGGGCCGAGCTGTGGGTGGGGCGTCTCGCCGTAGATCGCCGGGTCGACGTCCGAGCCGCCGGTCAAGACGAGCCCGTCCAGGCGGTCGAGCAGGGCCGGGACGTCGCGCTCGAAGACAGGAGCGAGGACGTACGGGAGGCCCTCGGAGACGACCACGGACTTCACGTAGTCCTCGCGCAAGAGGTGGCGATCAGGCCGGTCCTCGTCGTACCCGATCGTGATCCCGATCGCCGGGCGATTCACATGCGATCCGGCACGGGGATTCCCAACAGCTCGAGCAGGGTCTCCATCTGGCGGACGAAAGCCGAGACCACCAGCGTGCGGAACGCGCGCGCATCGTGGCTCTCGGCATGGAGCACCGAGTATTTCGGCTGCTGGTAGTACGAGTGGAACGCCTGGGCGACCGCAAAGGCGTGCTTCGCGACCACCGCCGGCTCCTCGCCGCGGATCGCCTGCTCGACCGCGTCGTCGGTGCGGGCGATGAGCAGGAGCAGCGACCACGCCTCGTCGCCCTCCTCTCCCGTGAGGAGCGCCCCAAGGTCGAGAGCTGTGGCCCGCTCCAGCAGCACGGAGACGGGATGTCCCGCCGCCTCCAGCTTCGCGAAGATGTTGCGGGCGCGGACCAGCGCGTTCTGGAGGTACGGCCCGGTCTCGCCGGTGAAAGCGAGTGCCTCTTCCATGTCGAAAGTGATGACCTTGGTGCGCGTGAACCTGAGCAGGAAGTAACGCAAAGCGCCGACCGCGATGGCCGTGGCGTCGCGCCGTCGCGCCTCTGCCGGACGCTCGGGGTCGCGCGCTGCGATCTCGGCCTCTGCTTTCGCAGCGAGCGCGTCGATCAGGTCATCGGCCTTCACGCCGAGCCCCTTGCGGCCGGAGACCTTCACCACCGTCGTGTCCTCGGACACGTCGTAGCCCAGGGCGCGCGCGGTGGCCGGCGACAGCACGACCTTCTCGTACGCGAGGTGGTGGCTCGCCGCCGCGGCCTCGCCATGGCCCAGCGCGGCAACGCCGGCCTTCACGACCCGCTGAGGGTACGACTGGCCCACGTCGATCACGTTGTAGACCGCGGTCGCGTGGCCGAAGACCGGCACGCCGTCCTCCCCGTTGCTGCTGGTGGTCGTCCAGAGCCCTTCGCCGTGGCGGCGGTAGCGGAAGTCGCGATCGAGCCGGCCCAGCTTCCAGAGCTGATAGGCGATGTCCTTTCCGGTGTAGGTGACCGTTCCGTTGGAGCGGACGATGATCTTGTCTTCGTCGATGCGGCGCCCTTCGGGCGCCGACGACCGATCCCCGCTCGGCGACGCTTTCTTCGAATTCCGGCCGTGCGGGAGTGAATCCCGCTCGGCCGGAGCGGAGGTCGCCTTCGCGGGGCCCTCCTCGGTCGCTTCGCCCTCCATCGCCAGCACCCAACAGCCGGCGTTCTTGCCATCGCTCTCGAGGCGGAGCGCGCCCGATTCCTTGAGCAGCTCGAAGGCGCGGTCCCAGAAGTGAAGCCTCAAGATGTCGCTCTCGTGGGCGAGCAGGTCGTAGCGAATCCCGAGGCGCGCCATCGTCGCGAGGTGCGCATCCACGATGCGAGCCGCGATGTGCGCGGCCAGGCGCGCCGTCTCGTTGTCCCCCTCCTCGATCGCGTGGAGCGTCTCGGCCTGCAGGGCCTTGTTCGTCGGGTCGACGGCGTAGAAGTCGCCGACGCGAGCGTAGAGATCCCAGCAGTAGTAGTCGAAGCGCCCGTCCATCGTGGCCACGTCCTGGAGGCTCTTCTTCTCGAGGTGCTGGAAGCCCACCACGACGTCCGCGACCTGGACCCCGGTGTCGTCGATGTAGTTCTGGATCACGACCGCGTGGCCGCGGCTCTTGAGCAGGCGCACGAAGGTGTCGCCGATCGTGGCGTTGCGCAGATGGCCGATGTGCGCGGCCTTGTTGGGGTTGATGCTCGTGTGCTCGACGATCACGCGGCCAGGCTGGCGTGGCGTGGTCCGACCCTCGGCGAAGGCCTGCTGCAGCTCGCGCGCGAACACGGCGCGGTCGAGGAAGAGGTTCACGTAGCCGCCGCCGGCCACCTCGGCGCGCTTCACGCCGGGCAGGCCGTTCAGGTCCTTGGCGAGCGTCTCTGCGATCTCGCGGGGCTTGCGCTTGAGGGACCGGGCGAGGTCGAACGGCGCCGTGAGGGCGAGGTCGCCCAGCTCGATCCTCGGCGGATACTGAAACGCGACGCTCGGCAGCTCGGCCCCGAAGGCTGCCCTCGCCGCCGCCTGGGTGCCGCTGCCGAGTCGTCTCTGCCAGTCGAGGATCATCGACGCAAACATACCAGTATAGCGGCGCGTTGTGACTCGTGTCACGGCTGGCGCCGGCGCAGCTGCGTCCTGGAGCGGCACACCGTCGACGTCGGGTAGGGAGACTGCTACGATCGCGGCATGGTGCGTCCTGAACACGCTGCTCGTTACGGGGCGGATTGCTGCATCAGACCTGCGGGGTGCGAGTCCCGCCGCGGTAAGCACGCCGGTGCGCCGCGTAGCAGGTTCCAGGCGTCCGGCGAGATCCGGCGTCCGAGCGGAGCGTCGAAAGCCGTCGCGGGGTCGTACGGCCCCAAGAGCGGGAGCAAAGCTGCGGGCCCAATGCGAAAGCGTGAACTTTGCAGCCTCGTGAGATAAGGACCCGAAAGGTGGAGTGGCCGAGCCGGTCATGTCGCGGCGAAGGCAACAGACTGCGCGAGAGATCCG
>DATFEN010000209.1:0-4538 GCA_035251085.1 Vicinamibacteria bacterium
CTGGCGCGCTACGCCGCCCGTGGCGCCTTCCCGGTGGCGTGCGACGAGGCCAACCTCGCGGCCCTGGGCTGCCGTCCGGTGAAGCGGAAGCTCCTCGCGGACACCCGGAAGGTCCGCCACGATCCGCGCGCCGTGGCCGCAGCGCTCCTGGAGCTAGCCGCATGCCACGCCGGGAAAAGGCCCGGGTTGGAGTCCGCACCGCGGATGAACCCCTAGCAAGGAGGAAAGGAAGGAGGAGACCATGCTCTTGTCCTTGGTTCTGCTCGCCGGAACGACGCTGGTGGCCCCGACGCGGCCGGCTGTGCTCGCCGTTGCCGTTCAGGCGTCCGAGGCGTCCTCGTCGGTCGCACAGGCCGACATCGATGCGGGGCTCGCGGCGTTCCGACGGCTTCGCTTCCAAGAGGCGGAGAGGCATTTCCAGGCCGCGGTCGAAACCGACCCCCAGAGCGCCGCCGCCACATTCTATCTGGCGTACACGGTCTACAAGATCGCGGAGCCCAAGCGGCCCTTCCATCCCGACAAGCAGCGCGCCGCGCAGCTCTTCGCCAGGGCCTACGAGCTGGATCCAGGCTTCAGGCCCGTCTGGGCCCGCTGAGCGGGACGCCATGCGACGCGCACTCGCGCTCGTCGTGTTCCTCGGGCTGGTGGGAGTCGCGCTCTACCACTGGGCCCCAGCGCTGCCGGCGTTCTTGACCGGCCATCCGTGGTTCGTCGAAGGGCGCACCACGCTCCACGACCTGCGCCGCGACCTGGACGACGCGCGCATCTCTGCGGGGGTCAAGACGGCGCTGGCCCTCAATCGGAGCCTGAAGCCGTACTCGCTGGAGGTCGATTCCAAGGACGCCACCGTCGCGTTGCGCGGCGAAGTCGCGAGCGAGGAGCTCAAGACCAGCGCCAGCCGCGTGGCGGCCGCGGTCCCCGGAGTCCACGGGGTCCAGAACGGCATCGTCGTCACGCCGGCATTGCTGAGCAACGGGGCCAACGGGCGCAGCCTCGGGGAGGCGCTCCGCGACCGTACTGCGGAGGTCCAGGCCCGGCTCGCCTTCTCGCTGAACCGCGAGCTCAAGGGCACCGACATCGAAGTGCAGGCCTTCCGCGGCCAGCTCACGCTGGCCGGCGTGGTCGACGCGCCCGCGCAGCGACACGTCGCCCTCGACGTCGCGCGCCAGATTCCGGACGTCGGCGACGTGGTGGACGCGATGCGCCTGCGCGCCGAGGCGACTCCCGCGCCCGGAGTGCGCGCACCGCGCGCCGTCATCGCGGAACGAGCGCTCGCAGCGAACCCGCACCTGGGCCCGTTCGGCTTGAAGGTCCGCCAGGTGGGCGAGCGCTTGGTCCTGGAGGGGAAGGTCCACACCGCCCTCGAGCGTGACCTCGCCGGCCTCGTGGCCGAGAAGGAGGCCGGCGGCACCATCGAGAACACCGTCGAGGTGCCTTTCTAGGCCACTCGACGCAGCACGAAGCACTTGAGGTAGTACGTCTCGGGCACGCCCAGAAGCACCGGGTGATCGCGCGCCTGGCGGCGCTTCTCGACGACCGTCACCACGGCGCCCGCGTCCACCGCGGCGGAGGCGAGGATCTGCTCGAACTCCGGCTCGTGAACGTGGTACGAGCAGGAACACGTGATCAGGCAGCCTCCGGGGCGAAGCAGCTTGAGCGCCCGTAGGTTGATCTCCTTGTAGCCGCGGTGCGCGTTCTCGACCGCAGCCTTGCTCTTCGCGAAGGCGGGCGGGTCGAGGACGACGGTGTCGAAGCGCTCTCGGGAGGCGTCCAGCTCGCGGAGCAGGTCGAAGACGTTGGCGTCGCGCGTCTCGACGTTGCCGAAACCGTTCGCGCCGGCGCCCCGCTTCACGAGCTCGAGGGCCTCGGCCGACAGATCGACCGCCAGCACCGACTCCGCGACGCCCGCGAGCTGCAGGGCGAACCCGCCGGCGTAGCTGAACGCGTCCAGCACGCGCCCGCTCGCGTATGCGCGCGCCATGAGGTGGTTCTCCCGCTGGTCGAGGAACAGGCCCGTCTTCTGCCCGCGCCAGAGGTCTGCCTCGAGGGTCACGTCACCTTCACGGACCGGCACGCGCTCGGGCACCTCGCCGTGCAGCAGCGACACCTTGGCCTCGAGGCCCTCGAGGCCGCGCACCTTGGGGTCGTTGCGTTCCAGGACCCCGCGCGGACGCAGCCGCTCGACCAGGATCTCCACTATGCGACCCTTCAGCTGCTCCATGCCCTGGGAGAGCGTCTGGATCACCAGATGCTCACCGTAGCGGTCGACGACCAGGGACGGCAGCAGGTCGCCCTCACCGTGGACGAGGCGGCAGGATTCGGCGCCCGCGGCGATGCGCTCGCGCCAGGCGATCGCGGCCTCGAGCCGCTGGCCGAGCCAGTCGGGCGGCAGCTCGTCGCCGCGCGCGATCATCCGCAGACGGATCTCCGAGCGCGACGAGAACAGGGCGAAGCCCAGCGGCTTCCCACGCTCGGTCGCGACGCGCACGACGCCGCCGGGCGCCGCGTCCTTCGCCTGCGCCACGTCGGAACGGAAGACCCAGGGATGCCCGCGCAGGATCCGGCCCTCACCCTTGCGTGTCACGCGGACGAGCCCCTCGACGGTCATGGCGGGCGGATTCTATACTCCGTGGCGTGGCGCGCCCCCTCCTGATCGCGTCGGATCACGCCGGCTTCGAGCTCAAGCGGAAGCTGACCGACGCCCTGAAGCGCAAGGGCATCGCGTTCGAGGACCTCGGGACCGACACGGCCGACTCGGTGGACTATCCCGACTACGCACGCACCGTCGCCGAGGCGGTCTCGCGCGGGGAGGCGGAGCGCGGCATGCTCGTCTGCGGCACGGGGCAGGGCATGGCGATGGCCGCGAACCGCTACCACGGGGTCCGCGCCGCGGTGCCGTGGAACGAGGAGACCGCGCGGCTGTCCCGCGAGCACAACGACGCCAACGTGCTCGCCCTCGGCGGCCGCGTGCTGGAGCCCGGGGCGGCGGAGCGGATCCTCGACGTCTGGCTCGAGACGCCCTTCGCCGGCGGCCGCCACCAGCGCCGCGTCAAGAAGATCGACGGCCAGGGTTAGGGAGGAAGCGATCGTGGAGAACCTGCGTCGAACCGACCCCGAGGTCGCCGAAGCCGTCCTGAACGAGACGCGACGCGAGGGCGATCACCTGGAGATGATCGCGTCGGAGAACTTCGTCTCCGAGGCGGTGCTCGAAGCGCTGGGCTCCGTGCTCACCAACAAGTACGCCGAGGGCTATCCGGGCCGCCGCTACTACGGCGGTTGCCAGTTCGTCGACGTGGCCGAGCGCCTCGCGATCGAGCGCGCGAAGGCGCTGTTCGGTGCCGACCACGCCAACGTGCAGCCGCACTCGGGCGCGCAGGCCAACATGGCCGTCTACATGACGGCCATCAAGCCGGGGGACACGATCCTCGGCATGAACCTGTCCCACGGTGGGCATTTGACCCACGGCCATCCACTCAACTTCTCAGGGCGCTACTTCAAGGTCGTCGCCTATGGCGTGCGCAAGGAGGACGAGCGAATCGACTACGACGAGATGAAGCGGCTCGCTGAGGAGCACCGGCCGAAGCTGCTGGTCGTCGGTGCGTCCGCCTATCCGCGCACCATCGACTTCGAAGCGGTGCGCCGCGCGGCCGACGCCGCTGGTGCGGTGGTCATGGCCGACATCGCCCACATCGCCGGCCTGGTGGCGACGGGCTTGCACCCCACCCCGGTGCCCCACGCCGAGTTCGTGACGACCACGACCCACAAGACGCTGCGCGGACCGCGGGGCGGCATGATCCTGTGCCAGACCAAGTGGGCCAAAGACCTCGACAAGCTGCTGTTCCCAGGAGTGCAGGGCGGACCGCTCATGCACGTGGTCGCGGCCAAGGCCGTCGCGCTCAAGGAAGCGCTGCTGCCCGAGTTCAAGACCTACCAGGCCCAGATCCTGAAGAACGCCCAGGCGCTGGCTGCGACGCTGAGGGACGAGGGCTGGCGCCTCGTCTCGGGCGGAACGGACAACCACCTGATGCTCGTGGACGTGTTCGCGCGCGGCATCACGGGCAAGGTCGCCGAGGCGGCCCTCGACCGCGCCGGGATCACCGTGAACAAGAACACCATCCCCTTCGACACGAACTCGCCGATGGTGGCGTCCGGCATCCGCATCGGAACGCCGGCCCTCACGACGCGCGGGATGCGGGAGAAGGAGATGGAGACGATCGGCCGTTGGCTCTCTCGCGCCCTGAAGAACATCGAGAACGAGGGCGAGCTGCAGGCCGTTCGCCGCGAGGTCGAGAATTTCTGCGGGGGGTTCCCCCTCTATCGGGCGCGCCTCGCGGCCTACGAGAAGCTGCTGGCCACGGCTCCGGCCGTGGCCAGCGGACAAGCCTAGGGCGTCAGCTCATCGTACACGCTGTCCGAAACGATCTTGCGAAGCTTGTCCAGGCCCTTGAGCCAGGCCGAGAGCTCGGGATCGGTCTGCATCTTCTTGTCTTCCGCGGCGAAGGTCGCCAGGTCGGAATACTCGACGCCCACCGCGATTG
>DATFEN010000220.1:0-21017 GCA_035251085.1 Vicinamibacteria bacterium
CCAGGGAGACGGCCGTGCGCGCGAAGTCCTGGACGCCATGTCCGCCCGAGAGCACGTAGCCGGCTCCCGCCACGCCGAAGGCGAGCACGCCGAACACGACCGCGAAGATCTGCGTCCAGCGCGAGCGGAGCGCGAGGACCCGCTCCTCGCGGGCGAACAGGCCGAGGTGCCTCATCGCGCTTCCTCGACCGGTGGGCCGCCGGCTGCGAACAGCTCCGCGGCGGGGACCGGCGTGCCCGTCCGCACGGTTGCGTCCTGGTCGCGCGACGCGGTGTCCGAATGGGCCACGAGCGCGGACCCCATTGGCGTCTCGAGGCCCGGGACGCGGGTGTAGACGGCCCGATCGGCACGGACCCATTCCCGGCTGCGGTGGTCTGCGACGAAAGCTGTGGCGCCCTCGGGCGCCTTGCCGGCCTTTACGAATGTGGACAGGCAGCCGATGTCGTCGAAGAAGCGCGGCAGCTCGCCGGGGGCCACGAGCTGCGCGGCGAAGCGCGCGTCGGAAACCGCCATGCGACACGACGCGCAGGCCTCGTTCCGAGTGTCCAGTGGCGCGGGCTGCGGCGGCCCGGAGGCGCAGGTCAGCACGGCCAGTGCCGCAAGCCACAGCGCGGCGCCCGCAGTGCGGTTCACGACGCCACCCCCTTGTCGGGCACTGCCGCGACCAGCTCGCGGTACAGCGCGTCCAGGCGGCCCTCCTCGGCGATGAGCCCGCGCACCTCGACGCCCAGCCCCCGGACCGCGTCGAGCACCCGGGGCCGCAGCGTGGCCTCGCCAGGCACGACCAGCTCCTCGCCGGCCCAGGTGGCGGCCGGGGCGATCGCGCGCACGGCGGAAAGCAGGCCGTCAGGCCGCGAGCCGAGGCGCAACCGCATCACGCCGCGTTCCGAGAGACGGTCCTTGAGCTCGGTCGCGCTCAAGGCGGCGACCAGCCGCCCGCCCACGAGGACCGCGAAGCGGTCGGCGAGGCGCTCGACGTCCCCGAGCTGGTGCGAGGTGAAGAGCACGGCACGGCCGTCGGCGCGCGCCCGCTCGACGAGGCCATAGAACGCGCACAGGCCGTCGGGGTCGAGCGCGGCCGTCGGCTCGTCGAGCAGGAAGACCGGCGCCTCCGGAAGCATCGCGACCGCGAGACCCAGCCGTTGCACCATGCCGCCGGAGTACGTGGCCACCGCGCGATCGCCCGCGCCGTTGAGGGAGGCGAAGCGGAGCACCTGCGGGACGCGCTCGGCCGCCGCGCCGCGCAGCTCGCGGTAGAACTCGACCACCTCCTTGCCCGTCAGGGCGTCGGGGAACGAAACCTTCTGGGGCAGATAGGAGAGGACGCTGCGGGCCTCCGGCAGGCTCGAGGGGCGCGGTGGATCGCCCAGGCTGACGCTGCCGGCGGTGGGCAGGATCAGGCCGGCTGCCGCCTTCAGGGTCGTGGTCTTTCCGGAGCCGTTCGGACCCAGGAGGGCGACCACCTCGCCCTGGGCCACGTCGAGGGACAACGACTCGACGGCCCTCGTGGGACCGAAGTGCTTCGAGAACGCGCGGTACGAGATCACCGGCCGGCCTTCGGTCGCCGGCTCGAGGACAGCAGGCTGGCGCCCGCGAGGCCGAGCGCCAGGGAGGCGGCGACCCCGAACGGGTTCGCCTCGCTCGCCCGGCCCGATGGCGGCGGGACGGCGTCGAGCCGGGGAGGGCGGGCGAGCGGAGCGGAGTCCTCCACTGGAACCAGGCGCAGCACCGGGAAGGCCCGCTCGGCGGCCCCGATCGCCGCCGCCGCGAGGCTGTCGGCGAGGATGTCGGCCGCCGTCAGGTTGCCGCGGAAGTGGTCGAACACGCTGGTCAGGCGATAGGGACGATCGCTGCGTCCGTCACCGTCGAGGTCCGGCTCGTCGTTCCCGGACCAGTAGTTGCCCTCGAACACGGTGTCGGTCCGGCGCGCCACCAGCTCGAGAGGCGAGCGGTTGCCCACGAAGGAGTTGCTCTCGAAGCGATGGCCGCCGGACGGATCGTAGAGCACGACCGCGACGTCGGAGCCCGCGATCACGTTGCGGCGCAGCGTGACGCGGTGGGAGCCCTCGATGAACACGCCGCGGGCGTTGTCCGCGACCAGGTTGTCCTCGGCCAGCACGTCGTCGCAGCTCTGGAACAGCAGGCCGACCGAGGCGAAGCCGCGGTTGCGCAGGAAGCGGTTGCGGCGGAACACGATGCGCTCCGAGTACATGATCGCGGTGCCCGCCGCGCCGTTCTCGAAAGTGTTGTCCTCGAAGACGTTGTCATCGGAGAACATGTAGTGCAGCCCGTAGCGAACGTCGCGCGCCACGTTGCCCCGCAGCGTCCCCTTCGAAGCGTTCTGCAGATAGAGACCGTCCCGCACGTCCACGACCTCGTTGTCCTCGAAGCGGAAGCCCTCCATGTTGTAGGCGTGGATGCCCGAGCCCTTCTCGCCCGGGTCCCTGCCGGGGATGCCCCGGATGCGGCAGCGCTCCACCGCGGCGCCGCTCGCCTCGCGAAGGTAGACGCCGAAGAGGGCCTCCCGGATCTCGAGGTCGCGCAGCGTCGTCTCATGGGCGGAGCTGTGGACCCCGGACGAGTCCAGCGCCAGGTCCCCCCCGCGGCGGCCGTCGATGCGGAAGCCCTCGATCGTCACGCCGTCGGCGCGAACGCGCACCACGCTGCCCGCGCCCGAGCCGCGGAGCAGCGGCCTGCCGCGCCCCACCAGGCGCAGCGGCTTGTCGATGATCAGGTCGCCTGCGTACTCGCCGGGCTCCACCTCGATCGTCGCCCCGGGGGGAGCCGCGTCGAGCCTCCCCTGGAGCGGAGAGGAATCGGTCGCCACGGGCCGGCCCTCGAGCGCGCCCGGCGCGATCTTGGTCATCTCCTGCGCCAGAGCGGCAGGCGCAAGGGCCAGGAAGAGGGCGAGGGCGCGTCCCGGCACCGGCCGGCCTAAGCGGCCTCTCGGCGCCAGCGCCGCCACGTCATGAACAGCGCCGCCACGAGGATGGCGGCGGCGGCCGCGAGGGCGTAGGAGCCGAGCTGCGGATAGGAGTAGACCTCGAAGTTCGCCAGCTTCTTGTAGCCGAACATCGGCGGCATGAACGGGTCCACGCGCACCGCCGCCTTAGGGTCGAGCTGGTGGCCGTACTGGTACATCTTGTAGCCGAAGGACCAGAGCGCGAACAGCCCGAAGTAGAGGTAGAGCACCGTGACGTCCACGAGGTGGGCCGCCTTGCCGAGCACGGCCGAGCGCAGGAACAGGAGCCCGAAGATCCCGATCACGAAGGGCAGCCACTTGAACTCGGTGAAGTCCTCGGTGACGAGGTCCTTCATGCCGATGTAGTGGTTGAGGACGTTGATCTCCTTGACGTCCTGGTTGTCGTTGCCGCCCTGGAGCTTGTAGCTGTAGATGTCCAGGCGCAGTCCGTCCTGGTACTGGGGCGCGAACATCGTCATGTTGTAGAGCGGCGTGACGTACGTCGGCGCCATGCACAGGAAGGCGATCACGAGGAGCAGCCTCGGCGCGACGTCGAGGGGCGCATCCAGGAACCGATTCACTCCGGCGAGCAGCTGGCGCACGAGCTTCTGGCCTCGGCGGCGACGGTCTGGCGGAAGGCGCGGCCGGGAGGTGCGCCGCGAGCGCCTCCCGGCCGCCGGCTGCCACCTAGCGGACGATCAGGTAGCCCTGCATCTCCTGGTGGAGCGCCGAGCAGAAGTTCGTGCAGTAGTACGGGAACACGCCCTTCTTCTTCGCCTTGAAGGTCACGGTCTTCGTCTCCCCTGGGTCGATCACGATGTTGATGTTGTAGTCGAGGATCCCCAGGCCGTGGAGCTCGTCGGTGGTCTGCTCGATGTTGGTGACGGCGATCATCACCTCGTCGCCCTCCTTGACCTCGAAGTCCGTGGGGGTCAAAGTCGAGCGCACCGAGATCATCTTCACCAGCACCTTGTTGCCGGTCCGGGTCACGCCCGCATCCTTCACGTCCCAGATCGCGTGGGGGTGCTTGTTCTCCTCCTTCGGATAGACCTCGATGGGCTTGACCTTGTCGGCCTTGATGATCTGCGCGTAATGGGGCTCCGGCTCGGTGAAGAAATCGAGGAGCAGCTTCATCTTCTCCTCGCTGATGTCCACGAGCTGGGAGGACTCGGGCTGCGAGGGTCCCACGCTGAGGTGGCGGCCATGGGAGAGCTTGTTGAGGCCCACGAGGTACTTGCCGTCGGGGCTCACCGTGTCGCCCTCGGCGGCCGTCAGGTGGCCGATCGAGTAGGACATCGGGACCTTGTCGACGACCTCCCAGCTTCCGAGCTTCCACTTGGCGATGGCGCTGTCCACGAACAGCGAGGTGTAAGCGAATCCGTCCGGCCCGAATTGGGTATGCAGCGGACCCAGGCCCACCGGCACCTCGGCGTCCTTGATCGATTCGTACTTCAGCACCGGGATGCCGTCCTCGTCACCCGTGAAGTCCTTGTTGCGGATCGCCGTCTGCACCTTCTCCCAGTTGAAGGCAGTGGTGATGCCCGCGAGCTTGCCCGAGCCGATCACGTACTTGCCGTCGGGCGAGACGTCGACGCCGTGGGGCGACTTGCCGCAAGGCATGAAGTACACCAGGCCGGGGTTCTTCGCGGGGTCGATCACCTTCACGCCGCCGATCATCTGGCCCTCGCCCTTCGCTGCGAGCTGCTCGGCCATCTTCCAGTCCACCGCCGCGATGTAGTCCCGATCGCGTTGGCTGGCCGTGACCTCGAGCTTGCCGGTCGCGCGTTCGGTGTTGTAGGCCGTGAAGAAAACCCAGCCGTTCGACACGAGCTTGCCGGCGTCCCCGAGATCGTAGTCGAAGGGCGGCATCAGGATCTGCCAGCCGATCGACATCTCGCCGCTCTTGGAGTCGATCTTGATCCCGGTCAGGACGCCCTTGTACTCGGTCGCGTACTTGTCCACGCCGGCCGGAGTCCCCTTGGGGATCGGGATCGAGAAGCGCGAGGCCATGACCGAGTACTCGGTGTTCGGCGTGACGAACGCCGAGCCGTGGTTGCCGGACACGTTGGGCACGGGACCGATGATCTGCTTCGTCTTGAAGTCCCTGAGGTCGACGCGGGCGATGCGGGCGTTCATGTCGTTGACGAACAGCCAGCGCCCGTCGTAGTCGCCGTTCGTCTCGGAGAGCGAGGGGTGGTGCACGTCGCCCCAGGTCAGCTCGCCCAGCATCTTCTTCGAGTCGTCGTCGAAGCCGTAGCCGGTGGCGGGATAAGGAGTGAAGACCGGGATCGTGGAGATGTGGCGGCCTGAGGGCAGCCCGTACACGAAGACCTGCCCGGAGTGTCCGCCGGAGGCGAACAGGTAGTACTCGTCCAGGTCGCCCGGGGCGACGTAGACCTTCATCGCCGCCGCGGCGACGTCGGAGACCGCAGCGCCCTTCTTCGCTCCCTTCGGGGCGCTCGGAGCGCAGTGGCTCGCGAGGAGCCCCGCGGCCGAGATCCCGAACACCGTCGCGAGGATCGTTCGCGTCCCTCTTGTCCTCATGATCGCCTCCCTAAACGGATGACTACCTCTGCCGGCTCTCGATGACCTGGCCGGGGTTCTTCTTCTGCTCGCCCGCCTTCTGCCGCTGGTGCTCGGCGAAGGCCTCGCGCAGCTTCTCTACCGCGACGGCCTTCTCCTCCGGGCTCAGCACGATCTGCCTCGACAGAACGACCTGCATCGTCCCCGTCGGTTCCTTGAGGAAATCGTCCAGGGTGCGGCCGAAGCGCGTCTGCACGTCGTCCACGGCCGTCGAGAGATCGGGCCCGATCTGGGCCGGGCTCTTCACGCCGTACGCCGAGATCGAGTGGCAGACGAAGCAGCCCGTCTTGACGAACCAGGCCCCCGGACCCTCGCGCATCTGTCGCTCCTGCTCCCTCTCCTCCTCGGTCTGGGGATCGGTGCGGGGCGCGCCCGGCACCAAAGCTGCCGGCACCGGCGCCTTGCGCCAGGACTGGACCAGGATCGCCAGGGCCTGGGCGTCCTTGGTCGTGAAGTGGAAGTTCGGCATCACGGTGTCCTGGACCAGGGCGCGCGGGTCCTTGAAGTGGGCCACCTGCCACGCGAAGCTCGTCTTCTGTCCGGAGAGACGGCCGTACTCGTACTGCTCGGCCGCCTTGTCCCCCACGTTGGTGAGATCGGGGCCGATGTTGCCGCCGCGGCCGTTGATCACGTGGCAGGCGCGGCAGCCCTTGTCCTGCACGAGCCTCTTGGCGTGGTTGATGAAGTCGGCGCCCTTGGTCTCGCGGTCGTAGCGGTGGCAGACGTTGCAGTTCGCCTGCATCAGCGCCGCCTTGTTCTCGACGATCGAGTAGGCCTCGCCCATGCCCGTTCCGAGCATGGGCTCCTCCCAGAAATGGACGGGGCCATGGGCCGGCTCCGTGTCCACCGCCCAGCCCTGGCCGCCGTGGCAGGAGGTGCAGCCGACGACCTCGGGCGGGTGGCTGCGCAGGATCTCCGGGGAATGGGTCTTGAAGGGATGCTCGGCGGCCTCGAATCCCTTCCAGCTCGTGGCCTGGTGGCAGGTCACGCAGCGGTCCGCGCGGCCCATGCTGGGCACCCAGATCTGCTGCATCCCGGAGGGCACCGTCCTCGCCTTGTCGGCGCCGTACTTCTCCGCGACGAGCTTGCGGAACTCCGCCTGGTACCAGCGCCACTCGTGCTCGCGGTCGTTGCGCAGGAACAGGATCGTGGCGGCGACGAGGACCAGGCCGATGATCGCGAGCACGGGCCGGTCGAGGCGCGGGTAGGGGGAATCCGTGCGCTTCTCCATCTCAGATCCTCGTGGGGATCTCCGGCCACGCCTGCCAGGGCCAGAAGAACTGCCAGGACGGCCCGCGCAGGAACGTGCCGACGATCGTGAGCAAGACGACGATCAGCACGGCGAGCAGGAAGACCGCGTTCTGCTTTCGGCGGCTTCCGTGGAGCCATACGCCGGTGGCCTCGGCAGGAGAGCGGTCGAGCCAGGGCCACGCCGTCAGGACGGCCAGGATCAGGCCCGGCAGGATGACGCCGCCCAGGAAGGCGCCGTTCACCGTGTAGCCGGCCACGGTGAACGTGGTGTCGGTCACGATCTCCTGCAGCCAGAGGAAGTACCAGGGCGCTTTCGCGGGGTTCGGGGTGACGAGGGGATTGGCCGCCTCCTCCAGCGGCGAACGGATCAGCGACGCGAGCACGCTGACGACGGCGAACGTGCCGAGCACGGCGACGGCTGCCCGGCGCACGAGGTCGGGGACCGCGTTCACCGTCAGGTCCCTGGCCTCCAGGCTCGCCGCCCGTATGGTCGGGGCCGTGCCGCGGGCGACGCCCAGGAGCGTGTAGGTCTTCGTGCTGACCGGCTCGTCGGCCACGCTCTCGCGCAGCGAGGCCACGCGGTCGACGCGGGCGAGCCCGCCGTCCTTGCGGACGCGCCACATGTGGTACGCGAAGAGCGCGCCCAGGAGCCCGGGCAGGAAGATCACGTGGAGCGCGTAGAAACGGATCAGCGTCGGCTGGTCGATGTTGCGCCCACCGATCAGGAGCTCCCGGACCTGGGCGCCGATCCAGGGGATCGAGGCCGCGATGTTGGTGCCGACCGTGACCGCCCAGAAGGCGAGCTGGTCCCACGGCAGGAGGTAGCCGGTGAAGGACAGGAACAGCGTCGAGATCAGCATCGCCACGCCGAGCACCCAGTTCCATTCCCTGCGTTGGCCCCGGCCGGCGCCGTTCTTGTAGGCACCCGTCAGGAACACCCGCACCAGATGCAGGAAGACGGCGGCGACCATCAGGTGGGCGGAGAGCCGGTGGACCGAGCGGATCCACGAGCCGAAGGTCACGACCCATTCGATGTCCTTGACCGAGGCGTAGGCCCGCTCGACCGAAGGCACGTAGAGGAACAGCAGCGGCAGGCCCGAGACGATGAGAAGCAGCAGCAGCGCCGCGCTGATCGTGCCGAGCCAGAAGGAGTAGCTCCAGTCGAGCGAAGGCTTGAAGACCTTGGCCGGGAACCAGTGCAGCGCGAAGTTGGAGACGATCGCGTCGCCGGCTTCGCGGTCGGAGCTGGGCGCATAGCTCCACAGCGGCTTCGGGTGGACGCCGGGCGCTGTCCGGGGTTCGCTCGGCGGCGTCCTGAATGGAGAGGCCATGGCGTTCGCTCCTCAGGCCAGGGTCAGGCGGAAGTCGCGGCCGACTTCCTGCGCCAGGTCCGCCACCAGCTGGCCATCGTCGACAGAGACGCTGAGGTGATACCAGGAGAGAGGTCGCGGAGCCGGACCCGAGACCACCTTGCCGTCGCCCGTGTACTTGGAGCCGTGACAGGGGCAGGCATAGCGGTGCGTGACCCGCATCGGCGCGCCGCCCACCTCCAGCGTCTCGGGCTGAGGCAGGGCCTCGGCGCGGACCGTGCAGCCGAGGTGCGTGCACACCGCCGACACCGCGTGGAAGACCTTGCCCTCGCGAAAGACGAACAGCCGCTGCTCCGGCAGGAACTTCATCCCATCGGGGAAGTCCATCGGCGGGCCGAGCTTCACCGTGGTGGGCGCGTCGTACGAGACGTTGGGGAGCAGGGAGCGCAACGAGGCCGCGGCCTGGGTGCCGATGCCCACGACGCCCGCGCCGATCCCCAGTTTGACGAGGAAGTCGCGGCGGTCCTTCTTCTCTTCGGTCATACGCTCTCCTTGGGCGCGGCGCCGACGAGCGGCGGGGGAGCGAAGCGCTCCTGGATCTGGAAGCGCTCCATCGTCATCGCGTCGGTGGGGCAGCGGACGGCGCACAGGCCGCAGCGGATGCAGCGGTCGTCGTCCTTGATCATGGCGCTGAGCGGCAGGCCATCCGCCTCCGCCCGGGCGACGAGCTCCGCTTTCTCGACCTCCGGCAGTTCCAGGGACTCGAGGGGGACGATGGCCAGGCAATACTCCGGGCACACGTCCACGCAGCGGCTGCACAGCACGCATTTCTCGGGGTCGTAGATGGTCTGGACATGGCACACCAGGCAACGCGCCGCCTGGCGTACAGCCGCGGCCGGGTCGTAGCCCGTCTCCACCTCGGCGATGCCTGTGCGGCGGCCGAGGTCGAGGGTCGGGGCGGCCTCGCGGTCGAGGATCTCGAAGCCCGCGTGCATGCGATAGTCCCGGGTCGGGATCTTCTCGATGTCCAGGGTCGTCTCGATGCGCGCGCGGTCCTGGGCCAGGTGCTCGTGGATGGAGCGCGCGGCGAGCTTGCCGTTGGCGACGGCCTCGATCAGGTTGCGCGGTCCGAACGCCGCGTCGCCGCCCGCGTAGACGCCCTTCGCCGACGTCGCGAGGGTGCTCGGATCGACGCGGATCGTTCCGCCGGGCGTCGTCTCGACGCCGTCCTCGGGCTTGAGGAAGGAGAGGTCCGCCCGCTGGCCGATCGCGAGCACGCAGGCGTCGGCTTCGAGGGTGAGGACGTCCTCGTCGTCGTAGCGGGGGTTGAAGCGGCCGGCCTCGTCGAACACGGAGACGACGCCGCGCAGCTCGACCTCGCGCAGCCGACCGTCGCCGAGCAGGCGCCTCGGGCCGCGGCGGGGCAGGAACGCGATGCCCTCCCGCTGCGCCTCTTCGAATTCCTCGTGCCCCTGGGTCGACTGCAGGACCGGCATCTCGGCGAAGCTCTCGAGGGACACGATCGTCACGTCGGCGGCGCCGCCGCGGATCGCGGCGCGCGCCGAGTCGAGGGCCTCCTTCATCCGGGCGTCCGTCTCGCCGGCAAGCTCCTGGTCTTCTTCCTCGCGGCTCAGGCGCAGCGCCGTGCGCGCCGCGTCGAAGGCCACGAAGCCGCCGCCGATCACCACGACGCGGCGGCCCAGGTTCATCCGGTAGCCACGGTTGACGTTGAGCAGGTAGTCAACGGCTTTCACGACGCCGTCGAGCTCGACGCCGGGAATCTGGAGGTCACGGCCCCTGGAGACCCCGACCGAGAGGAAGACCGAGCGGAACCCTTGGGCCCGCAGCTCCGCGAGGCCGAAGGACGGCGTGAGCGCGACGCCTGAGCGCAGCGTCACGCCGAGGGACAGGATCTTCTGGATCTCCTCGTGGATCAGCGTACGGGGCAGGCGGTACTCCGGGATGCCGAAGCGCATCATCCCGCCCGGCTCGGGCGCGGCGTCGAAAACGGTGACGTCGTAGCCGAGCAGGGCGAGGTCGTGGGCGGCCGCGAGCCCAGCAGGACCCGCTCCGACGACGGCGACCTTCGCAGCAGTGGCCTGTCCGTCCTTATTAAGGGGGATGACCGGCAGGTGGCCGCGGTACAGGTTGCCCTCGAGGATCGGCCGCTCGAGCAGCCGGTCCTGCGTATCGGGACGCCGCGACTCGACGCCGTATTGCTCGGTGACGAAGCGTTTCAGCGCCCGGATCGTGATCGGCGCGTCGATGCTCCCGCGCCGGCAGGCGTCTTCGCACGGCGCAGCGCACACGCGACCGCAAACGGAGGCGAAGGGGTTCGGCGCGCGAGCGACGAGATAGGCGTCCTCGTAGCGGCCATCGGCGATCAGCTGCACATAGCGCCCTGCGTCGGTCTTGACGGGGCAGCCCTCCTGGCACTTGACCTGCGCCTTCCAGTGCTCGACGTCGGGGAGTCGAACGCGGATGGAGGACACTCGCTACCTCACAACCTGAGGGTCGCCCGGCCGCGCCGTGACGTGTATGACCGTCGTCATGAGGCGGAAGCACCCACCGTTCTGGCGGTGCGGTGCAATTGCGATGCCTTGGGCAGGGACCGCAAGGACGGCGTTGTGCGCGAAGGAATCGCGCTCCCGACGCCGCTCGCAGAAATTCCTGCGCTGTGCGGATTGATGCGATTGACGGATGTTCATGACGACTGTCATAGGGCCTGGCCGTGGTCGGGCCCACGATCACTTCTCGAGGGCGGGCATCGCCGCCCGCCGAAAGGAGCCGTCATCATGAACCTGCTCGCCACGCAGCCCAGGAGCTTCGACGTCCGGACGCTCACGGGTCCCGACCGCTGCCAGACCGTGCTCGGCGAGTTCGACCGCCTGCAGCCGGGCGAGTCGATGCTGGTCGTGTCCGGCCACGAGCCGCGCAAGCTGCTCGCCCATCTCCAGGCCGACCGTCCCGGCTTGTTCGAGTGGTCGCCCCTCGAGGCAGGGCCCGAGACGTGGCGGACCGAGATCGCTCGACGCGACGCTGCGAGCGGCGCGAAGCGAGGCGTCACCGAAGCGCTCGCCTGGGACCACGATCGCCTGGAGACCATCGAGCGACGTGCCTTCGCGGCAAGACAGGCCGGCGACTTCGCCGCATCGCGACAGGCTTTCGCCGAGTTCGACCTCGGCCTTCGGCGCCATATCCGCTTCGAGGAGCAGATCCTGTTTCCGGTCTTCGAGCAGTCGTCGGGGCTGCCGCCACATGGAGGGCCCACGGGCGTGATGCGTGCGGAGCACCGCGCGATCGAGGCGCTCCTGGAGGCGATCTCGGAGGTCGTGGCGCTTCCCGGAAGTGGCGCCGAGTCTCTGCGGGAGCAGCTCCACGGCGTGCTGGGTGGGCACAACCTGAAGGAGGAGAGGGTCCTGTACCCGGGAATCGATCGCCTTCTCGGACAGGACGAGAGCGATGCGATCGTGCGGCGGCTCCAGACGAGCTAACCGACAAGCACGGCTTGAAGCGTGGGATTCGCGCAAGCATTGCGTTCCCGTGGCCCACCCTCGCAGATCGTGCAGCGAAGGGCTCTCGGACGACACACTTCTCCCTGTTCCTGAAGTGGCATTGGCGTTGCTGTTCCGATTCGGCGGATGAGCCCCGGGGAGCGGCCGTGATCATCGTCGTCGGCGTCAACCATCACACGGCACCGCTGCCTGTACGCGAATCATTGGTCTTCACCAAGGAGAGCCTTGCCGACGCGCTCCGGCGCCTTCGCGCCGAGTCCGGCCTCGACGAGGGGATGATCCTGTCGACGTGCAACCGCGTCGAGATCTACGGCGCGGGCGAGCCCGCCTGCGCCGCCGCCGCCGCAACCTTCCTCGCCGGTTTCCACGGCCAGGCGGACGGTGCTCTCGGCCCGTTCCTGCTCCAACTCCGGGGGCCGGAGGCGGTGCGCCATGCCCTGCGCGTCGCCACCAGCCTGGACTCGATGGTCCTCGGCGAGGCGCAGATACTCGGCCAGGTGAAGGAGGCCTACCGTCGCGCGGAGGAGGCGGGCACGCTCGGAGCGGCACTCACGTCGCTCCGCAACCGTTCCATGGCGGCAGCCAGTCGAGCCCGCCATGAGACCGCGGTTGGGAGGAACGCCGTGTCGGTCTCGCACGTGGCGGTCGAACTCGCCCGAAAGATCTTCGGCACCCTCGAGGGACGCCGTGTCCTCCTCGTCGGAGCCGGCAAGATGAGCGGCCTGGCGGCGCGCCAGCTGGTTCGGGCCGGCGCAGAGGCGACCGTGCTGGGCGGGCGCCGTTTCGAACCCGCCGCGGAGCTCGCCGCAGCCGTGGGCACCCGCGCACGCCCCATGGACGATCTGCGCAGCGAGCTGGCCGCAACCGACATCGTCATCACCAGCACCGCCTCCACTGAGTTCGTGATCCGACGCGAAGACGTGCGGGCGGCCCGCGGCGCGGGGCGGCGTCCGCTCTTCCTCATCGACATCGCCGTGCCGAGGGATGTCGATCCCGCCGTGCGAGTCCTCGACGGCGTCTTTCTCTACGACCTCGACGATCTCAAGTCCGTGGCCGCAGCGAACCTCGAGGAGCGTCGTCGAGAGGTGGCCGCCGTCGAGGCGATCGTCGAGCAAGAGCTGGCGGAGCACCTCGCGTGGGAGCGCTCGCGCGAGGTCGTGCCCCTCGTGGTCGAGATGCGGCGCCGCGGGGACCGCATCCGGCGGTCGGAGATCACGAAGGCACTGAAGCGGCTGGGGCCACTGACCTCCCAGCAGGCCGCGGCGATCGAGGCGGCCACCGAAGCCATCCTCCAGAAGCTGCTTCACGCGCCTTCGGTCGAACTCAAGCGATTCGCCCGTGAGGGACGCACCGGCGACGTCGAGCTTGCGTGCCGGATGTTGGGGCTCGGCCCCACCTCCTGAGTCCGGGTGATCACTGCATGAGTAGCGTCGTTCTCGTCGGCAACCCCAACGTCGGAAAGAGCGCCCTGTTCCGCGCCCTGACGGGCACCTACGTCACGGTGTCGAACTACCCTGGGACCACGGTCGAGGTAACCCGCGGCGAGGCCACGATCGCCCGGCGACGCACGGAGGTCCTCGATACCCCAGGCGCCACGTCGTTCCTGCCCACGTCCGAGGACGAGCGCGTCACCCGCGACATCCTGCTGTCGGGAGAGCCGCGGGCGGCCGTGGTGGTGGGCGATGCGAAAAACCTCGAACGCACGCTGGCACTGGCCCTCCAGCTCTCGGAGATGCAGGTGCCGTTCGTGCTCTGCCTCAACATGATGGACGAGGCCGCCGCCTCGGGCATCGAGTTGGACTTGGCGGGTCTCTCCCGTCATTTCGGCGTCGACGTCGTCGCCACCGTCGCGGTGCGCCACGAGGGCACGACGCGGCTCCGCGAGGCACTCGCGCGTCCCAGCGCCGGCGTGGCCCCCGTGCGCTACGCCGAGCCGATCGAGCGCGCCGTGGCGGCGATCGAGCCGCTGCTCGGGACGTCGCCGATCGCTTCGCGGGCGCTGGCGCTCATGGCGCTCTCCCGCGACGAGGCCCTGACCGAGTGGCTGCGCGGACGCCTGGACGAGCAATCCCTGGCCACCGTCGAGACGGTCCGGCTGGACCTCGAGCGCGTGTTCCACGAGCCCGTTGCATACGTGATCAACGCGGCACGGCTCGCCGAGGCCAGGCGCCTCGCGCGCGCCGCGATGCTGAGCAACGGGCACGGACTGGAGCGGGCGGCCACCCGCCGCCTCGAGGAGCTCGCGACGCATCCGCTCTGGGGCTGGCCGATCCTGCTCGCGGTCCTCTACGCTGCTTACCTCTTCGTGGGCGTCCTCGGTGCGCAGACGCTCGTGGGGCTGCTCGAGGACGACCTGTTCGGCGGAATCATCAGCCCGCTCGCAACGAAGCTCGCCGAGCGACTGCTGCCGTGGGCGCTGCTGCGCGACCTGTTCGTGGGTCCGTACGGCCTGATCACGATGGCGCTCGCCTATTCCCTCGCCCTGGTGCTGCCGATCGTCGGCACCTTCTTCGTGGCCTTCGGAGCGCTCGAGGACTCCGGATATCTGCCGCGCCTGGCGGTGATGGTGAACCGCGTGTTCAAGACGATGGGCCTGAACGGGAAGGCGGTTCTCCCCATGGTCCTGGGCCTCGGCTGCGACACGATGGCCACGCTCACCACGCGCATCTTGGAGACGCCCAAGGAGCGGCTGATCGTGATCCTGCTGCTGGCCCTCGGCGTGCCGTGTTCGGCCCAGCTGACAGTGATGATGGCGATGCTCGCGGGCCTCGGGCCGGCCGCGGCAGCGATCTGGATGGCAGTCGTCGTGGGCGTGATCCTGCTGGTCGGACGCCTGGCGGCGCTGGTTCTGCCGGGCCGCGGCAGCGACTTCGTGCTGGAGCTGCCGCCCTTGCGCATGCCGCGGGCAGGCAACATCCTCATGAAGACGCTGGCTCGCATCGAGTGGTACTTGAAGGAGGCCGTGCCGCTCTTCGTCCTGGGCACGCTGCTGCTGTTCGTCGCGGATCGCCTGCAGGTGTTGAGCGCCATCGAGCGCGCGGCGCAGCCGATCCTGAGCGGACTGCTGGGCCTGCCGCGCGAGACGGCGGAGGCTTTCGTGATCGGCTTCCTGCGCCGTGACTTCGGCGCCGCCGGCTTGTATCGCCTGGCGCGCGAAGGACGCCTGGACCCGATCCAGGTGGTGGTCGCGGTCACGACGGTCACGCTATTCATGCCCTGCGTCGCGAACTTCTTCATGATCGTGAAAGAGCGCGGATGGCGCACGGGCCTCGCCATCGCGGGCTTCGTGTTCCCCTTTGCTGTCCTGGTGGGGGCGCTCCTGAACGTGGCGCTCCGTCGCTTCCCGGGGCTGCTGCTGTGAGCGCGGACGCTCCGACCGTGTTCTGCTGCGCGCTCTGCGGATGGCGTTTCACCCATTCGGGGCTGGTGTGTCGAGCCTGCCCGCTGCGCCCGGGCTGCGAAGTCGTGAGCTGCCCCAGCTGCGGCTACCAGTTCCCCCGCGCCTCGAGGGTCCTGGACTGGCTAAGCCGACGACTCGGTTGGCGAGGGAGGCACGCGCCATGAGCCACGTACAGGAGTTCGCCGACCAGGACGTCGAAGAGGTCGCCGAGGAGCTGTTCACCCTGGCCGAGGACGGCCGAGATTCCGTCTGCGACCTGCGCCTGACCAGCCAGGTCGCCTCCCTCGACGCGGCGCTTCACGCGCTCGAGAGCCGACGGCTCGCATACATCGTCGGCGGCCGCGTGACGCTGACGGCGGCGGGTCGCACGCTGGCCGAGCGGCAGGTACGGCGGCATCGCCTGGCCGAATCGCTCTTTACCACCGTCTTGGAGGTGCGTGACGACGCCGCCGTCAACCGCACCGCCTGCGTGATGGAGCATGTCCTCGACGCGGGGCTGACAGACTCCATCTGTGCGTTCCTCGGCCATCCGCCGCGTTGTCCGCACGGCAAGCCGATCCCTGCGGGGCCGTGCTGTCGCTCCACGGAGCATCTGGTCGAGCCGGCGGTGCGGCCGTTGGACCGCTTGCCGATCGGTCGAAACGGCCGAATCGTGTACATCGCTCCTCGTCAGCCGGAACAGCTCGTCAAGCTCTCGAGCCTCGGCCTCGTGCCCGGGGCTGTCGTCCGCCTGCAGCAGACACGCCCGGCCGCCGTGGTCAAGGTGGGGGAGACGACGCTCGCGCTGGACGCTTCGATCGCAGCGAGGATCTATGTGAAGCCTGCGTAGGAGCCCCCGGGCAAGCCGGTGCCGTCCAATTCATCTCACCCTGAAGTGAGGCGAACGGAAGGCGAAATCAGCTGATCGCCCCTAGGCTTCATGCTAGCGTCTCGGTCGGTATCCCTCCGCCTGGACGAGGACGTCAGTGATGACTCGCGACGAGGCGGTCGCCATGCTGCGGAATGGTCTGTCGAGCCTTCCTTCCGGCATCGCGCGAGCCGATGCCTACGATGCGTTCGATCGACTCAGGTTCGCCATCCACGTCGAGACAGCGGAGAAACTCGTCCGTGAGGCTCACACGACGTTGATCCTCGCGGTGCCCGCACTCAAACCGGCGGCGGACAAGCTCTTGGCGGATTGTGTGTGGGGATCGAGCGAGCCGAACCCGTGACGCGCGAGGAGGCGCTCGCCAAGACGAGCCAGCTTTCGCGACCACAGAGCGCGCCCGAAATGGCGTTCATGGGATGCGTTGTCTCGTCACTGGCGACGAAGCCGTCGCCCACAGGATCGTAGCCCACACCGTGCTCTAATTCCGGTCCGTGGCTCGGCCCGTGCGGCTCCATCTCGTGGACGGCACCTACGAGCTGTTCCGCTGCTACTACGGCGCACCCCCCGCGCGGGCTCCCGACGGGCGCGAGGTCGGGGCCGTTCGTGGGCTGCTGCGGACGCTGCTGTCGCTGCTTCGCGAGGACGGCGTCAGCCACGTCGCGTGCGCCTTCGACCACGTGATCGAATCCTTCCGCAACGGCCTGTTCGCCGGCTACAAGACCAGGGAGGGCGTGCCTGAGGAGTTGCTGGCCCAGTTCCCGCTCGCCGAACGCGCCACGGGCGCCCTGGGCGTGGTCGTGTGGCCGATGGTCGAGTTCGAGGCGGACGATGCGCTGGCCACGGCGGCGGCGCGCTGGGCAGACGACCCGAGCGTCGAGCAGATCGTGATCTGCACGCCCGACAAGGACATGGCGCAGTGCGTCCGCGGCTCGCGCGTGGTCTGCCTCGATCGGATGCGCCGCCGTCTGCTGGATGCGGCGACGGTCGTCGCGCGCTTCGGCATCCCGCCGGAATCGATCCCCGACTGGCTCGCGCTCGTCGGCGACGACGCGGACGGCATCCCCGGCATCCCGGGCTGGGGAGCGAAGTCGTCCTCTCTCGTGCTGTCGCGCTTCGGTCGGATCGAGGCGATCCCGGACGATCCGGCGCGATGGGGCGTGCCCGTGCGCGGTGCGTCGACGCTGGCGCGGGCGCTTGGCGAGCGCAGGCACGAAGCCGCGCTATACAAACGCTTGGCGACATTGCGCGCGGACGTGCCCCTGGTCGAGCAGGTTTCCGATCTCGAATGGCGCGGCGTGCGGCGGGAGGAACTGCAGGCCCTGTGCCGCGAGCTCGGCGATGCAGAGCTGCTCGATTGGGATCTGTCAGGGCCCCGCAGCGCCGGCTGATTGCACGCCGCCGCGGTGCGCGCGGCGCGCGGCGAGCGCGATGGGAAGCCCGACGCAGAACGCGTGGCCGACCAGTCCGACCCACGCGAAGGGCCCCCGCCGCGCCGCGGAGAGCGGCAGCACGATCTCCCTCATGAAGAAGTAGACCGCCACGCCGAAGGCGAGGCCGAACGGCACGGCGTTCTCGACCAGCAGCTTCAGCCGGAGGCTCGTGGCGACGTAGACGGCGGCCGCGGTCGTCGCAATGAAGAAGTGCAGCAGCATGCCGAGGGCCACGGTCGCCAGGCCACCGCTGTACGAGGCTCTGCCGAGCAGGCCGCTGGCCACGGACTGGTAGACGATGATCGGCCCGATGCCGTACTGGGCCATCGCCAGGAACGTGTCCAGGATCCCCGCGGCGAGGCCTCCGGTGAGCGTCCCGCGCCAGAAGCGCCGCCGGTGTCCGTCTCTCATCAGCGTTCGCGGGCGACGGGATAGATCGCGTACCGCGCGTCGGCGTAGGGCGACCGCCTGTAGAACCACTCGAGGCGCGCGCTGGCGTCCTTCGCGAACGCGGGATCGGCCTCGAGCTTCGTTTCGTATTCGGCCCGCAGCTCGGCATCGCGCGCCAGCATGCTCTCCGCGAGCGGTGCCATCACGTACGCCTCGGCGTACTCGGTCGCCTGAAGCACCGAATGGAAGAAGCCCCACTGGAAGAACGAATCGGGCGACGCCGGCTCGAGCAGCAGCGCCGCGAGGTCGCCGAGCGGTTGATCGGTGGTGACGCGCACCGATCCCGCCGGGAACGCCTCGGTCGCGACCTCAGGGCGGAGCGTGGCGGTCATCGGCACGCGGCCTTCGAATGGCGTCGCGAGCTTCGGATCCGAGAGCCGATAGCGCTCGACCGACAGGCTGCGAGGCTCGGCGATCCTCTCGACGCGGATCCCGTGGAGCTCGACGCGCTCGATCACGTCGCGCCAGGCGGCCGGGATCCAGTACGCGCGCGCTCGCGGGGTCCGCACGGACGCGCTCATCCTCTGGCGTGGCACCGTGATCAGCTTCGGCCGGCCGAGGTACTCGATGCGCTGCCCGGCAACGGGCGAGGTTACGACGCGCCAGTCGACGGCCTTGAACGCGAAGTCGCGTTTCGGCCCGTCCGGTCGCCAGGCGAGCGGCACGTCGGCCGGACGCCGTGCTGCGTCGGTGCTGGTCGCGGCCCGCAACGTCTCGTGTTCGGCTCCCAGCAAGCGGATCGTGCTCTCCAGGAGCACGTAGCCGCCCAGCACGCGCTGGCGGAACGGCTTCAGCGAGTGGTTCTCGACCAGGATCGTGGGGAGGTGGCGGGCATCGCCATATCCATTGGAGTAACGGGGATCGCCCACCCAGTCGACGAAGCCCTGGCCGGGGTCCATCGCGTCGTTCACCTGGATCAAGGGGCCGGGGATGTGGCCCATCGCCTCGAGATCGCGGTCCACGGCCGGCCGCAGCTTCTCGTCGAGCCAGCGCGTGATGGCAGGCGAGTGGTTCTCGCCGACGTCCCAGCCGTACGTGACGTCGTACTGGTAGTCGGCGCCGTCGGTGACGTGGACGTCTACGTACAGGTCGGGCGTCCATTCGCCGAACGCTCGAAGCGCCGCGTGGATCTCCGGCGTGTCCGCCTTCGCGTAGTCCCGGTTCAGGTTGAGGTTCGTTGCGTTCGTCCGCCAGCCCATCCGCTCCGGCCCGCGCTGGTTGATGCGTTTCGTCTCCGAGGAGCGCGCGTGGCCGTCCACGTTCAGGATCGGGATGAAGAGCAGGCTCGCCTGGTCGAGCAGGCCGGCCTTCGTCTTCGTGGCCAGCGCGTCGCGCAACAGCATCAGGCCGGCGTCGTTGCCGTCGATCTCGCCGGCGTGGATGCCGGCCTGCACCAGCAGGATCGGCTTGCCGAGGCGGCGCACGGCCTCGGGCGTCGCGGCGCCGCCTCGCGACGCGACCGCCATCCACACGTCGCGCCCCTCGCCGCTCTTGCCGAGCGAGACGAGTCGCAGCTCGGGGCTCGTCGCTGCGAGGCGCCGAACGAACGCGAACGTCTCGTCGTAGGAGGGCGAGCGCGTTCCGCCGCTCGCCTCGAACGGCGTCGCCCAGGGATGCTTCGGCGCGAGGAGCAGGCCTTCGCTCTTCCCGTGCCAGGGCAGCTCGGGCGGCAGGATGTCGGACGCGAGGGCGAGCGCGAGGATCGCGAGCATCCCCAGACTCTAGCGCAGCTGCGAGCGCGCTATTCGGCGGATCGAGCGGACTTCAGCGCCCTGAATCCTGGCTGCGCGTGATCTGGGCCGACACGGCTTTCCAGCGTCCGTCCCGGAGCGCATACGCGTCGGTGTAGCGGCTCGTCCCCTGCGTCCCGTCGCGGCGCGTGAACCGGCCGGTGGCATGTATGAGCGCGAAGTCTCCGAAGACGCGAACCCGCACGTCGGCGAGGTCGTAGCGCGCCACGTCCGGACCGCCGGCCGCGTCGCGCAGGAACGCGTCCTTGTCGAGCACCGCTCCGCTCGATTCGATGCACACGAAGTCGTCGGCGAGGTGCTCCCGGAACCAGCTTACGTCGGCCTTCATGAACGCGTCGACGTACTCCCGATTGAGTTGCGTGAGCGTTTCGACGGCGGAGCGATCGGCGTCCGATGTCTCGGCCGCGACCGTGGCCTCGTGGCGCTTGAAGAAGATGTCGAACAGCGGCTGCCACGTCGTACCGCCGTCTTTCGACGTGTGGGCGATCTCGCGGACGCCGCCGGCCTCGGGCGACCAGACGCCGCGCACCAGCGTCGACCGGCCGTCGGGCGAGAGCTGAGGTCCCTGCAGCGTCAGGCGGTCGCCCTCGAAGCGTCCCTCGATCTGGAGCAGCTGGCCCCTGTTCGTGACCCAGCTCTGGTGCCACACGTTCCGGGACGCATCGTAGATCGTGTAGCTCTGGCCGGAGAGGCCGTCCGCTCCGTCGTACGTCTCGCGCAGCGCGCAGCCGCCCAGGATCACGTCGACCCGCGTGCGTGCGACGACCTTGTCCTTCGCGTCGGCGTCGAACGTGTCCCAGTCTCCGACCCAGAAGTCGAGCCGGCGATGCTCGGGCTCGGTGCACGCGGGGTCCGCGGACGTGCCCCTGCCTCCCAGGGAGAGCAGCGTGAGACCGAAGACTACGCGTGCGAACGACGGGTTGATCCTCATGCGCGAACGTTATTCGCGACGAGGCGCGCGCACCGGCCGTTTTCGGACGTGGTCGGATGGCGTCAACGCTTCGGCGGCGGCTTGCCAGAGATGGAGCACCGCGTAGCCCCGCCACGGCCGCCAGGCCTCGGCGCGCGCCAAAAGTGCTCGGGGCGTGAGCGGCACGCCGTTCGAGGCCGCCATGCGTCGCAACACGAGGTCTCCGGTGGGGAACGCGTCAGGCTCGCCGAGCGCCCGCAGCGCGACGTACTGCCCTGTCCAGGGGCCGAGACCCGGCAGCGCCTCGAGCGCGGCCGTGACGTCGTCCACCGATGCGCCGAAATCGAGACGGCCGTCGCACGCGGCGCGGGCGAGCGCGACGAGCGCGTCGGCCCGCGCTCTCGTGAGACCCAGCCCGTCGAGGTCCGCGGTCACGAGGGCGGCCGGCCCGGGGAACAGGTGCGTGAGACCGTCCGCAGCGTCCTCGACCGGCGTGCCGAAAAGGGCGACCAGGCGCGCCGCGAGCGTCCGCCCCGCCTTCACGCTGACCTGCTGGCCGAGCACGGCGCGCACCGCGCACTCGAACG
>DATFEN010000249.1:0-11479 GCA_035251085.1 Vicinamibacteria bacterium
GAACCCGCGCTCAGCGACGCCGTCGCGGCCGCGCGCTTCACGACGGAGCCGCGACAGGTGAGCGTCGAGCTGCGCATTCCCGCCGGCACGGCGCTGCCGCGGGTCCAGCCCCAGGTCCTGCACAAGGCCGCCGTCGCGCTCCTCGACGGCGTCTCGATCATGTCGCCCTCGGGCTCCACGGCCGTGCTGCGCTCGGAGAAGAAGCCGGTGCTGCTGCGCGGCCGGGACGGCCAGCAGGTGAAGCGCGACTTCCTGATGCTGGCCGTGAGCCACGGCGGCAACCTGACTCCCGAGGACCAGCAGCGCATCCTGCAGGGCGGCGACACGAGCCCGCTCGGCGAGGCTTGTCGCCTGGTCCGCGAGATGGGAGGCTTCGTCCGCTTCGCGCCGCTCCCGGCGGGTGGACTCGAGACCCGACTGTTCCTGCCTGCCTGATGTTCCAGATCGATCGGAGGTCCTCATGAAAGGTACCCGGATCCTGCGCGGGCTCGTCTTCGCGCTCGGCTTCGTTCTCGCCCCGGCAGCCGCCCACGCCTCAGGCTTCGCGCTGTTCGAGCAGGGCGCGCAGGGCATGGGTTTCGCGGGGGCCTTCACGGCCCAGGCCAGCGATCCGTCGGCGATCTTCCACAACGCCGCCGGCATCGCCTTCCTCAAGGGCCGGCAGCTGTACGCGGGCGGTGTGCTCGTCAACCCCTCCACCGACTTCACCGGCGCCGATCCCTTCCCGGGCGAGGGCCGGCTCGAGAGCATGAGCGTCGGCATCATCCCGTTCCCCTCGGCCTACTACACGCAGCCGGTGGGCGACGCCCTCGCGGTCGGCGTGGGAATCCACGTGCCCTACGGCCTGCGCACGGAGTGGAAGTTCCCGGACGTCTTCAGCGGCCGCTTCATCTCCACGAAGGCCCAGCTCAGCGGTTTCTCGCTGAACCCCACGGTGGCTTGGAAGGTCCGCGACCGGTTGGCCATCGGCGGCGGCGTCGACATTCGGTTCTCGTCGGTCGAACTGCAACGCAGCGTGCCGGCGATCGATCCATTCACGCAGCAGGTCGCCGACGTGGCGAGCGTGGTGCTCCAGAGCGACACCGCCACCGACTTCGGCTTCAACATCGGAGTGCTGGCGAAGCCCGCCGAGAGCTTCTCGATCGGCGCGGCGTACCGCCACAAGGTCAAGCAGTCGTACACCGGCGACGCGACCTTCACGCTGATCCCCACCGGCAGCGCCCAGTTCGATGGGCTCGTGGCGCAGACGCTGCCTGCCGGAGCGATCCCGGCAACGACCGAGCTCGAGACGCCCGCGATCGCGTCCGTCGGCGTCGCCTACCGCTGGAACGACTGGACCGTGGAGGGCGACGTCAACTGGTACGGCTGGTCGGCCTTCGACGAGGTGCCGATCACGCTCGAGGGGCGCGGCGATCTCTCCACGATCATCCGCGAGGACTACGACGACAGCTTCCAGTTCCGCATCGGTGTGGATCGGCGACTCAACGACGAGTGGAGCGTGCGCGGCGGCTACTTCTACGATCCGAGCCCCTCGCCGCCCGAGTCGATGTCCCCGCTGCTGCCCGATTCCGACCGCCACGGCCTCTGCGCGGGGGGCAGCTGGAGGCGGGGCGCGTTTCGAGTCGACGCCGCGGCATGGTGGTTGCTGTCGCAGGATCGCTCGACCGAGGGCGTGAGCCGCGACCACTACGACGGCATCTACTCGAGCTCGGCCGGCACGCTGGGGATCTCGGTCGGCTACAGCTTCTAGGGCGGAGGGAGAAGGGCATGAAGAGCATGAAGAACTGCAGGACGCTCCTCGGGCTCGCCCTGGGCCTCGCAGCCCGGGGCGTCGGCGCACAGAGCTTCGAGGTCTACGTCTCCGTCGGCGACAGCCTGGCCGCGGGCTTCAGCAACGGCAGCCTCCTCGACCGCCACCAGGCCACGTCGGTCCCGGCACTGCTCGCGCGCCAGGGCGGGGCGACGAGCTTCGAGCAGCCCACGATCGCCGCGCCGGGAATCCCCCCGGAGCTGCGCCTCGTGAGCCTCACGCCACCCGTGATCGCGCCGGTCTCGAGTACGCCCGGGCAGCCGACCAACCTCGGCCTGGAGCGGCCCTACAACAACCTGGCGGTGCCCGGGGCCACCGTGGGCGACGCTCTCACCACGGTCAGTGGCGGACTGCACGACGTGATCCTGCGCGGCGGCGGAACGCAGGTGGCGCAGGCCGTCGCGCTGCGCCCGACCTTCATAACGCTGTGGATCGGCAACAACGACGTCCTGGGCGCCGCGCTGCGCGGCCAGGCTGTCTCGGGCGTCACCCTGACGCCGGCCCAGGACTTCCGGCAGGCCTACCTCGCGATCCTCGTGGCGCTCAACCAGACCGGCGCGCGCATCGTGGCCGCAAACCTGCCCGACGTCACCGCGATTCCCTTCGTCACCACGATCCCGCCGGTCGTGATCAACCCGGCGACCCGGGAGCCGGTGGTGGTGAACGGGCGCACGATCCCCCTCCTCGGCCCGAATGGGCCGCTGTCGCCGAACGCCTTCGTCACGCTGGCCGCGTCATCGCTCCTCGCCCAGGGCGTCGGGATCCCGCGCGAGCTGGGCGGCCAGGGTACGCCGCTCCCCAACGAAGTGGTCCTCGACCCGGGCGAGGCGCAGACCATCCGCGACCACGTGAACACCCACAACCAGATCATCCGCGAGCTGTGCGCCGCCGCGAACATCCCGATGCTGGACATCCACGCGCTGCTCGACGAGCTGGCCGTGTTCGGGCGCGAGATCGGGGGCGTGCGCATCAACGCCGACTTCCTGACCGGCGGCTTCTTCGGCTACGACGGCGTGCACCCCACCGACCTCGGCTACGCGATCCTCGCCAACGAGTGGATCGGCGTGATCAACCAGAACGGCGGCAGCCTGCCCCTCGTGGACCTCGCGCCGTTCTTCGGAGTGGCTGCGGCGAGCCAGCGGCGCGCCGTCGAGTTCAGCGACGACGCCTGGCGCAACCTGCTGGCGGTGTTCCCCCCGCTGGACTAGGCCATGGCGGTGGCGTGGGCCTCGAGCAGGCGCAGGATCTCCGCCTTGGGCAGGGCGCCCACGCGCTGCTCCACCACCTGGCCGTCCTTGAAGACGAGCAGGGTCGGGATGCCGGTGATGCCGTAGCGGTCGGCGACCGCGGGGTTCTGGTCGACGTCGAGCTTCCCGACGCGGGCGCGTCCCGCGAACAACTCGGCCGCCTCCTCCACGAAGGGCGCGATCATCCGGCACGGCGGACACCAGGTCGCCCAGAAGTCCACGAGGACGGGCTCCTTGGAGCGGAGCACCTCGGACTCGAAGTTCTCGTCGGTGAAGATGCGGACTTTGTCGCTCAAGACACGACCTCCCGTGACCATTGGATGCCGGTGACGGCGCGGCGGCTACACACGAGGGACGGGCTGCTGGGCGGCGTCCAGGGCCTTGAGCCCCTCGGCCACCGCCTCGTCGGTGATGTCCCAGTTGTCGCGATCGAAGACCGGCCGCCCGCCATGGAACAGGATGAGCTGTGGCGACTCGTGCGCGATCCCGGTGCGGGTCGCGACGTGGTTGCTCGCGAAGCGCGCCTCGAGGACGCGGATCACGCCCAGCGGCAGGCCCTGCCGCGGCGCCAGGTGATGCTCGACGTGGCGGAACACCTCGTCGGTCTTGTGGCAGGTGCCCGCCTTGAAGATCGCGGCGGTGGGGTTCTCGCCGAGGAAGCTGTCCACCTCGGCGGGCGTGCTCAGGAAACGGATGCGACTCTCCAATGTCATCGTCTCTCCAAACTCAGAGCTCGACGCTCTCGCCCATCTCGGGCACGTGGGTCTTGAGGCCTCGCTCCTTGGTCACCCTGCCAGCCAGGGCGAGCGCAGCCTCGTCCTCGCCGTGGGTCAGGAACACCATCTTCGCCGAGCGCACGCCCGCGAGCCAGCGCAACAGCTCGGAGGCGTCCGCATGCCCCGACATCCCCTTGAGGTCCGTCACCTCCGCGAGGACCGGGACCTCGGTCTTGTGGATTCGCACGACGCGCGCGCGGTCGAGCAGCGCGCGGCCCAGCGTGGCCACCGCCTGGTAGCCGGTGATCAGCAGGGTGTTCTCCGGCCGGGGCAACCGGATGCGGCAGTGGTGCAGGATGCGGCCGCCCGAGAGCATGCCGCTCGAGGAGATGATCACCGCCGGGCCCTTCATGTCGTTGAGCTGCTGCGACTCGGCTCGCGTCCGGTGATAGTGCACCCACTTCGAATGGAACGCGCTGCGCCCAAGGGCGCCTGCGAGGCTCACGCGATGGGCTTGCGGGAAGCTGGCGTAGATGCGCGTGGCGTCGACCGCCATGGGGCTGTCGACGTGGATCGGGAACGGCCGGATGCGCCCCTCCGACACGAGCCGGTCCATCAGGAACAACAACTGCTGCGCTCGACCCACGGCGAAGGCCGGTATCAACAGCACGCCGCCCCGCGCGAAGGTCCGCTCTAGCACTCCCAGCAGCTGGTCGAGGATCGGCACCTGGGCGTGGCTGCGGTTGCCGTAGGTGCTCTCCATGACCACGTAGTCGGTATCGGGACAGGGCTCGGGGTCCTTCGCCAGGATCGCGTCGTAGCGCCCGACGTCGCCGCTGAACAAAAAGCGAGTCGTGCGGCCGTCGTCCCGGGCGACCAGGTGCGCCGAAGCGGCGCCCAGCAGGTGCCCGGCGTCGAGGTAAGTGAACGAGAAGGCGTCGGAGACGCGCAACTCCCGGCCTAAGGGAACGCTCTCGAAGAGCCGCATCGCTCGCTCGACGTCGGAGGCGTCGAAGAGCGGCTGCGCTGGCTCGTGCTTGCTGAGGCCCTTCTTGTTCAGGAACTCGGCGTCCTCCATCTGCAGGCGGGCGGCGTCCTCGAGCAGCACCCGCGCCAGCGCCTCGGTCGGCGGCGTGCAGTAGATGGGCCCGGAGAAGCCCTGTTTCACGAGGCGCGGCACCCGCCCGATGTGGTCGAGATGCGTGTGGGTGAGCACCAGCGCCTCGAGCCGCTCCGGAGCGAAGCCAGGCTCGGCCCAGTTGCGCAGGCGCAGGGCCTTCTCCCCCTGGAACATCCCACAGTCGACCATGACGGCGTGGCCGTCCGCCTCGACGACGTACTGGGAGCCCGTCACGGTGCGGGCCGCTCCGAGAAAGTGGAGGCGCATGCGTCAGGCCGTCTTCGCCTGGGGGCTGCGCCTGCTGCTCCGCGCCCGCGCCTCGAGCATCGCCGGCAGATGACGCTCCGCCCAGAGGCATATGGCGTGGAGCGGCTCGATCAGCGTCCGCCCCAGCGGGGTGAGGGAGTACTCGACGCGCGGCGGCACCACGGGGTAGGCGCGCCTCGCGACGAGCCCGTCCCGCTCCAGATCGCGAAGGGTCTGGGTGAGCATCTTCTGCGAGACCCCCCCGACGCGCCGCTGCAGGTCGCTGTAGCGGTGCGTGCCGTCCGCCAGCACGCGGATCACGAGGGCGGTCCACTTCTCCCCGACCCGCTCCAGGACCTGGCGCGAGGCGCACTTGGGGTTCAGCACGTTGCCTTTACGAACCACTAGATAGGTATCCTACCACCAAGCCTGTACATCCCAAAGCGACTGTATGGGTGCGACACGCTCCGGTCGTGCCGTCTCAGGCCCTTGCGAACTCGAGGTGCGTCACGTTCGGCGCCGCGACCGTCCGCACGAGCTCGAGCCCGTGCAGCCCGTCGCCGACGCGTTCGACGAGCCGTCCAGCGACATCGATATCTTGAAGCGCAGTCTGGACACGTCCGGTCGCGTTCGGCTAGCTCAACATCTTGCGAAGCACCGTTTGCAGGATCCCGCCGTTGCGCCAGTAGTTGATCTCGACGGGAGTGTCGAGGCGCACGACGACCTTGAAGAATGCCGCCGTGCCGTCCTTGCTGTAGATCTCGACCGGCAGCTCCTGCCTGGGCTTGATCTCTCCCGCGAGGCCGGTGATCGTCAGGTGTTCCGATCCGACGAGCCGCAGCGACTCGGCCGTCTCTCCCGCCCGGAACTGCAGCGGCAGGACGCCCATGCCCACCAGGTTCGAGCGGTGGATCCGCTCGTAGCTCTCGGCGATCACCGCGCGCACACCCAGCAGCAGGGTGCCCTTGGCCGCCCAGTCGCGGGAGCTGCCGCTGCCGTACTCCTTGCCCGCGATCACCAGGAGGGGGGTGCCCTCCGTCCGATAGCGCTCCGCCGCGTCGTAGATGTCCATGCGCTCGCCCGACGGCACGTGGACCGTGACGCCGCCCTCGACGCCCGGCACCATCAGGTTCTTGAGCCGGATGTTGGCGAAAGTGCCGCGCACCATGATCCGGTCGTTGCCCCGCCTCGAGCCGTAGGAGTTGAAGTCCGGCTTGCCGATACCGCGCTCCAGCAGGTAGCGGCCGGCCGGGCTCTTCATGGCGATGTCGCCGGCCGGCGAGATGTGGTCGGTGGTCACGGAATCGCCCAGCACCGCGAGGATGCGGGCGTCGCGGATGTCTTCGGTGGGCTTCGGCTTCAGGGTCAGGCCCTGGAAGAACGGCGGATCCTGGATGTAGGTCGACTCCGCCTTGAAGTCGAACAGGTCACCGCCAGCCACCGGGATCGCGTTCCAGGACGGGTTGCCGTCGAAGACATTGGCGTACGTGCTCTGGAACATCTCGCCCGAGACCTGGGCCTCGAGCTCCGCGATCTCGCGCTGCGTCGGCCAGATCTCCGAGAGCATCACAGGCTTGCCGTCGCTGGCCTTGCCGACCGGCTCCGTCTGCAGGTCGACGTCGGTGCTGCCCGCCAGCGCGTACGCGACGACCAGCGGCGGCGAGGCCAGGTAGTTGGCCTTGACGTCGGGGTTCACGCGGCCCTCGAAGTTGCGGTTGCCCGAGAGCACGGCCGACACCACCAGCTTCGATTCGTTGACCGCCTTCGAGACCGGCACCGGCAGCGGCCCGGAGTTGCCGATGCAGGTCGTGCAGCCGTAGCCGACCAGGTGGAAGCCGAGCGCCTCGAGGTCCGGAAGCAGGCCCGACTTCGACAGGTACTCGGTCACGACCTTGGAGCCCGGCGCCAGGCTCGTCTTCACGTAGCCGGGGACCTTGAGCCCCCTGGCCGTGGCCTTGCGCGCCAGCAGCCCGGCGCCCAGCATCACCGACGGGTTCGAGGTGTTCGTGCAGCTCGTGATCGCCGCGATCACCACGGCGCCATGCCCGATCACGTTCTCGCCGCGGTAGTCGACGCTCGCCGTGCGTCCGAGGTCCACTTCGGCGAGGCCGAAGCCGCGCTCCTTGACGGGCGCCGTCAAGGACCTCCGGAAGCCCTCCTTCATCTGCGCGAGCGGCACGCGGTCCTGCGGGCGCTTCGGTCCCGCGAGGCTGGCCTCGACGGAGCCGAGGTCCAGCTCCAGCGTGTCGCTGAACGCCGGATCCGGAGAGGCCGCGGCGCGGAACAGACCCTGCTCCTTCGTATAGCGCTCGACGAGGTCGACCTCGGCCGCGCTGCGCCCGGTCTTGCGCAGGTAGTTCAAGGTCTCGCCGTCGACCGGGAAGAAGCCGCAGGTCGCCCCGTACTCGGGCGCCATGTTCGCGATCGTGGCGCGGTCGGCGAGGCTCATCTGATCGAGGCCGGCACCGAAGAACTCCACGAACTTCTCCACGACGCCCTTCTTGCGCAGCAGCTGGGTGACGGTCAGCACCAGGTCGGTCGCGGTCACGCCCTCGCGCAGCCGGCCCGTGAGCTTCATGCCCACGACCTGCGGCGTGACCATGTAGAGCGGCTGGCCCAGCATAGTGGCCTCGGCCTCGATGCCGCCCACGCCCCAGCCCAGGACGCCCAAGCCGTTGATCATCGTGGTGTGGGAGTCGGTGCCGACCAGCGTGTCGGGGAAGGCGTGGGTCCTGCCCTCCGCTTCCCGCGTGAGCACGCCCTTGGCCAGGAACTCCAGGTTCACCTGGTGGACGATGCCGGTGGCCGGAGGCACCACGCGGAAGTTCCGGAAGGCGTTCTGACCCCAGCGCAGGAACTCGTAGCGCTCCCGGTTGCGCTCGAACTCGATCTCGGCGTTCCTCTGGAGCGCATCCCGCGAGGCGAACACGTCCACCTGCACCGAGTGGTCGACCACGAGGTCCACCGGGACGAGCGGGTTGATCCGCTTCGCGTCGCCGCCCAGGCGCCTCACTGCGCCGCGCATCGAGGCCAGGTCCACGACCGCCGGCACGCCCGTGAAGTCCTGGAGGATGACGCGGGCGGGCATGTACGGCAGCTCGACGTCCGCCGGTGCCGGCGCGTTCCAGGCTGCGAGCCGCCGCACGTCCTCCTCGGTCACGAGCTCACCGTCCACGTTCCGGAGCACCGCCTCGAGCAGCACCTTGATCGAGTACGGCATCCGCTCCAGGCCCTTGGCGACGCCGGCGGCGTCGAGGGCTCCGAGGCGGTGGATCATCACGCTTCCGTGGCTGGTCTGGAGCTCCGCGCGAGCTCCGAAGACATCGGGTTTCATCTCGTCCTCCCGGGAGCGACGAGTCTACCCTACGCTCTCCGGCCCGGTGTACCGTAGGCGTCCCCGGAGGTTCGGATGAAGCTTCTGCAGGCGTTGGGCGCGCTCGCCTTCGCTGCTGCCGGCGCCGCGGCCGACGACGCGATCGCGGTGCGCGCCGGTCGTCTCGTGGACGTGGACAAGGGCCAGGTGCTGCGCGACCGCGTCGTGATCGTGCGCGGCGAGCGCATCGAGAGCGTGCTCGACGCCGGAGCACCGCTCCCTAAGGGCGCCCGCGTCCTCGACCTCTCGGGCTACACCCTGGCCCCTGGGCTCATCGACTGCCACACGCACCTCGTCGACCTGGTCCAGAGCGCGAGCCCGGCCGCCCCGCTCGAGACCTCGGCATCACGCCAGGCCTACATCGGCGTGAAGCACGCCCGGGCCACCCTGCTCGCGGGCTTCACCAGCGTTCGCGACGTCGGCTCCTGGCGCGTCTTCAGCGACGCGGCGCTGCGGGACGCGATCGACGAGGGAGTCGTGCCGGGCCCGCGCATGGCCGTGGCGGGGACGTACGTCACGACCTCGAGCGGCTCCGGCGACATCGCGGGGATCGCCCCCGACGTGGTGCTGCCTCCCGAGTTCCGCGCGGGCATCGCGAACTCCGCCGACGAGGTACGGCGGCGCGTGCGCGAGCTGCTCAACGGCGGCGCGGACTTCATCAAGATCATGGCGACGGGCGCCGTCTTCACGCGCGGCACGCGGCCCGGCGTGCCGGAGTTCAGCGAGGCGGAGATGCGCGCCGCCGTCGAGGAAGCGGCCAAGTACGGCGCCCGGGTCACCGCCCACGCTCACGGCAGCGAGGGCATCCAGAACGCGATCCGCGCCGGCGTGCAGTCCATCGAGCACGGCTCGCTGGCCGACGCCGCCGCGCTGCGCCTGATGAAGGAGAGGGGCACGTACTGGGTGCCCGACATCTACAACGGCGACTACACGGCGACCGAAGGGAAACGGCTGGGCTGGCCGGCCGACATCCTCAAGAAGAACGACGACACGACGGAGCTGCAGCGCCAGGCCTTTCGCAAGGGCGTGGCGATGGGGGTGAGGATCGCGTTCGGCACCGACTCCGGCATCTACCCGCACGGCTGGAACGCGAAGCAGCTCCCCTACATGGTCCGCTACGGCATGACGCCGCTCCAGGCGCTGCAGGCGGCGACGATCGAGGCCGCGAGGAACATCGGCTGGGAGGAGCGCGTGGGGTCGCTCGCGCCGGGAAAGCTCGCGGACATGGTCGGCGTCGAGGGCGACGGGCTGGCAGACGTCGGGGCCTTCGAGAGCGTGGCGTTCGTGATGAAGGGCGGCGTCGTCTACAAGTCGCCCGCGCCGTAGCCGACTCGCTCTTCGACGTAGCGGCGCACGTCGAGGCTGGGATCCTCCATGGGCGCGTAATAGCCGTGGCGCCAGGCGCGGGAGCGCATGCCGCGCTGGACCTCCTCGCAGATCAGCCAGTCCTGGCGGTTCACGAGGTCCCAGAACGCCACCGCATCCTCCGGATCGAAGCCGGGTCGCGCGATCTCCTCGGGGTGGAACAGGAAGTCGCAGACCACCCGCGTGCGGTCGTGGGCTTGCGGCTCGAGCATGAAAGCCGCGACGTGATCGGCGCTCAGGCTCAGGAACAGGTTCGGGTAGAAGAGCTCGCCCTTGTGGCGGACGTGCTCGTCCTCGGTCAGTCCCGGGAACGGCGCGCGGCTCGTGGTCCCGCTGAACGTGAACGTGGTCGCGCCGTCCCGATGCGGCACGCCGCGCTCCCAGTCGAGCCCAGCGCCGCCCTTGATGCGGAAGGCCGGTACGACGTCGCACAGCTCGGGGTGCACCGGCCCGCAGTGGTAGCACTCGTTGTAGTTCTCCGCGAGCACCTTCCAGTTCGCCGCGACGTCGTACACGAGACGCCGGGCCGAGCGCAGCTCCCCCAGCGGATAACGGGCGAGACGCTCGCGGCCGGGGCCCAGCTGCTCCGCGAGTCCCTGACGGACGGCACCGGGCGTGAGATGCAGGAACACGAAGCCGCCCCAGGTGGCGACGCCGACCGGATGGAGCCCGATCCCGGCGGGGGCCTCCGCGAAGTGCGGTGCCGAGAGCAGGCGACCGTCCAGGCCGAACGTCCAGGCGTGGTAGGGGCAGCGCAGCGTGCCGTTCGGCAGCACGCCGGACGGGCCCAGCAGCTCGCGCTCCTCGCCGCACAGGCGGGCGCCGCGGTGCGGGCAGACGTTGAAGAAGGCGTGCAGCTCGCCGGCCCGGGTGCGCGCGACGATCACGCTCTCGCCCAGGAGCTGGAGCACGCGATGAGCGCCGGCGCGCGTGAGCTCGGACTCGCGCAGGGCGCAGACCCACTCGCGCAGGAAGATCGCCTCGCGCTCCCGCTCGAAACTGGCCGGCGCCAAATAGGCCTCTCGGGGCAGCGTTCTTTCCAGAGTCTGACTAGGGGTCATAGATAGCCAATCATGCCTCTACAACATAGCACTGACGGCCCCAGATCAAACCAGTCCCTTATGATCATAGGTCATATCAGGGGGGAAAGCGCCGGGCTGCTCGGGTCGAAGAAGCGCAAAGGTCGCGCGGCCGCCTTGCGGATGCCCACCCGTTTCGACACGGCGACGCGGGGGGGTGCTTCACCCTCGCGCAGCGTGAGCCCGAGCGTGGGATCGAAGAGATGTCGGCCGGAGTGGCGGGTATCGAGGCCGAGCGCCCGACAGAGCCGCCCCGGGCCGGCGAGAGCTGTCGTCGAGAGATCCTGGCCCGGGAGGGGCTCCAGGGCGCGCACCAGGACGCAGCCAGGAACGCCCGGCAGATCGACTGCCAGGTTGAGGCAGTGGTGCATGCCGTAGATGAAGTACACGTAGAGCGTGCCCGGCGCCCCGAACAGCGGCTCGGTGCGCCGCGTGCGCCCGCGGTAGGCGTGCGCGGCCGGATCTCGGTCGCCCAGGTACGCCTCGACCTCGACGATCCGCGCCGCCACCGCGCGCCGGCGGA
>DATFEN010000275.1:0-7977 GCA_035251085.1 Vicinamibacteria bacterium
GAGAGCCCGGTGGCCGCGGCGATGCCAGCCGGACCCAGCGCCGCGAAGCCGGCCAGGCGCGTGCCCGCCTCGTGAGCGATCGCGTGGAGCACCGCGACCAGCTCGCGACGCGGCACGCCCAGCTCCAGGACGAACAGCCCCCCGCTCGGCCGGGCCCATGGCAAGTGCGGATCCTCGGGGAAGAGCAGCGCCCCGCCGTTCTCGACGATGAAGGGCGCCTCGAGGCCGAGCTCGCGCCAAAGCGGCTCGACCTCCTCGCGCGTCTTGCTGCTCGCGAGCACCAGCGGGATCTCGGCCTCGCGCAGGGCGTGCAGGGCCTCGCGGGCCGCCTCGAGGGAATAGGTCTCGTCGAGCAGGCACGAGTCGAGGTCCGTGGCGACGAGCAGACCGGTCATCCGCGAACGGCCGCACCCTCGGGGTTGCGCAGCGGGACGCCGTCGGAGGAGCGGCGCACCGCGTCGATGAGGCGCGCGCTCGCATCCGGCAGACCCGCCCACACCCGCACCCAGTTGGGCACGAGAGGCGTGCCCAGCGGGTCGGCGAAGAACTCCTCGATCGAGGCGCGCAGGGCGCTCGTGAACACCTGGACCGAGGTCTCCTCGTCGTGGCGATCGTAACTGAGGCCGTTCACGGTGGCGACCGCGTAGCTGTCGGCGACTGCGTCCTCGGCCTCGCGCTGATAGGCGGCCAGCAGGCTGCGCAGCAGGCCGCTCGTCAGGTTCACCCCGGATGCGGCCAGCGTGCGCAGGAGGTGCTTGACCACGTCCCGCGCCATGCGATGGATGCCGTGGCTCGGATCGTCGGGGCTCAGCTCCTGGTGCTTGTGGTCGTAGCGCTCCGCGAGCTCCACCTGGCACACCCGGTTCGCGGCGCGGTGGCGCAGCGCTTCGAACAGCGTCACGATCTCGATCCCCCAGTCGCTGGCGAGACGCATGCGCTGCGCCAGGTCGCACTTGACCGCGAACTCGCCAGAGAGCGCGTAGCGGAACGAGGCTACGTAGCGAACGTAGGGGTCCTGACCCATCAGGCGCGTGAACGCCGCCAGCAGCGGGGCCAGCAACAGGCGCGTCACGCGGCCGTGGAGCCGGTCCGAGACGCGCGCGTAGTAGCCCTTCACGAAGTCGAAGTCCACCGTGGGATCCACTGCCGGCAGGATCAGGCGCGCCAGCATCTCCCGGGAGTAGTTCACGACGTCGGCGTCCTGGAACGCGACGTACTCGGTGCGCTCCTCGGCCAGCACCAGGCCCAGGGCCAACCAGCATGCGCGACCCTTGCCGGGCTCCCCGGTGTAGAGCCCGGCCGCGCCGATCTGGTCCACGAACGCCTGCACCGTCGGCGCCTCGTTCCAGAGGATCACTTTCCGACCCGGGTAGCCCGAGAAGAACGTCGCCGCCCGCGCATAGTCCCAGGCGGTCGCCTTGTTCAGCGACACGACCAGCGTGTCCACGTAGTCGACCGCCTTCAGCTCGGACAGGATCCGGCCCAGGGCCGGCCGGTCCATCTCGGCGGGGACCATGGGGATCACGAGCGCGACGGGGAAGCGCGGGGTCCAGGCGCGGACCTGCGCCTCCAACTCCTCGACGGTGCGTGAGACGAGCCGCGGGAGCGCGGTGACGGGTCCGCTCTGGTGGAAGTCGCTCATGTGGCGCCTCCGCCGGGAGGATTGGGAAGGAGATCGAGCGCCTCCACCGCCGTGCGGTGGCGCGCGGGGCACGACCAAGCGCCCCGAAGCGAGCCTGAGCGCAGTCTAGCACGCCGCCCAAGCCAGCCCGCGTTTCTCACGCGGCACCGGGCGGCGCGACGCTGGGCGGCGCGAGCGGCGCGGGGGCGAGCGTGCGCATGACGTCGCGGTAGATCCGGATCGCCGAGAGCACGAGCGACAGCACGACCGGGCCGATCAGGAAGCCGAGTGGACCGAAAGCGAACAGCCCGCCGAGGATCGACAGGAAGGCCAGCAGCGGATGGATGCGGGCGACGCCCTGGAGCACCAGCGGCTTCACGACGTTGTCGATGCCGCTGATCAGCACCGTCCCGTAAGCGAGCAGGCCTGCCCACTGCCACCCGGACCCGTAGACGAACAGCCAGGCCACCGCCGGAAGCCAGCCGAGCGGAGAGCCCACGATCGGGACGAACGCGGCGAGCATCACCGTGACGCTCCACAGGATCGGGGACGGCACCCCGAACAGGATGAAGCCGACGGCGGCCACGAGGCCCTGGACCACGGGCACCAGCACCAGCGCCTGCAGCACGCCCCGCACGGTGCGGGAGACGTTGGCGACGATCATGTCCTCCTGCGACGAGGAGAGCGGCGAGATCGCCGCCAGCTCGGCACGTAGCCTCTCGCCGTCCCGCAGCAGGAAGAACAGCATCATCAGGAACAGCACCAGCTCGAAGAGGGCCTCGGTCGCGCCCGCGAGGCCGCCCTGGAGCACGCGCTGCGCGCCACCGGCGAGTCGCTCCAGGACCGCCGAGGCCGCCTTGGAGGCCTCCTGCTCGTCGAAACGGAGGTAGCCCTGCAGGAACGGGAGGCGCTGGGGCAGCGTCTCGCTCCACAGCTGCTGGAGCGCCTGCGGCTCGAGGCGCGGCCGCAGCCACTCGATGAACTGCACGGCCTGCTGGGACAGCAGCAGCATCGAAGTGACCACGGGCAGCAGGATCACCAGGGTCGTGACGAAGACCAGCAGCACGGCCGAGAGGTTGCCACGGCCGTGAAGGGCGCGACGCAGGCGGCGGTGCACCGGCGCGAGCAGCAGCGCGACCGAGGCGGCGACGGTGAAGACCGCGAGGAAGTAGCGGAAGACCAGGAACGCCAGGAGCGCGACGACCGCGAGGAAGGCGGCGAGCGGGAGGAAGACCCGATAGCGGTCGGAGGAGCGACGCCTCGGCTGCGTCATCTCGGGGCCGATCCCGAGAATACCACCGGGGGCCTCGGCTCAATTCTGCGTTGCGGGGGTGCGGTCCGGGACGATCGCCGGCTCCGCGATCGGCGTCACCGGCACGACCTCCGGCGCCGCGGGGGCGTGGGCTGCCTTGGGCGCGAACTCTCCGGGCTGGATCGCGTCGGCGATCCTCGCCGCAGGGGCGTGGAGGAACTCCAGGAACGGCTTGGGGTAAAGGCCGATCCAGAAGCACAGCACGGCCAGCGGCACGAGCGTCGCAAGCTCGCGCGCGGAGAGGTCCTTCAGCTGACGGTTCTCCTCGTTTGTGAGCTTGCCCCAGAACACGCGCTGGTAGAGCCACAGCAGGTACGCCGCTCCGAGCACCACTCCCCACACCGCCCAGTAGGCCCACAGCCGGTTCGCCAGGAACGCCGCCTGCAGGATCATGAACTCGCCGATGAAGCCGTTGAGGAGCGGCATGCCCATCGAGGCCAGGAAGAAGATCAAGGTGAACGCCGCGAAGACCGGCATCACGTGGGCGAGCCCGCCGAACTGGGCGATCTCCTTGGTGTGGCGGCGCTCGTAGACGATCCCGACCAGGAGGAACAGCGCACCCGTGGACAGGCCGTGGTTCACCATCTGGAGCACGCTGCCCTCGATCCCGAGCGGGGAGAGCGCGAACATGCCGAGCATCACGAAGCCCAGGTGGCTCACCGAGGAGTAGGCGACCAGCTTCTTCATGTCCTTCTGGACGAGCGTGACGAGGCCTGCGTACACGATCCCGATGATCGAGAGCAGCACCATCCAGCTCTGGATCGTCATGCCCAGAAGAGGAGCGAAGATCGCGTCGGGCAGGAGCGGCAGCGAGAAGCGCACGAAGCCGTAGGTGCCCATCTTCAGCAGCACGCCGGCCAGGATCACCGAGCCCGCCGTGGGCGCCTCGACGTGGGCGTCGGGCAGCCAGGTGTGGAACGGGAACATCGGCACCTTGATCGCGAAGCCCAGGAAGAAGGCCAGGAACACCCAGAACTGCAGCTCCGGCGGGATCCCCATCTCGAACCACTTCGTCACGTCGAAGGTGCCGGTCGTCTCGAGCCCGGGCAGCTTCCGCGAGTGGAAGTAGAGGGCGAGGATGCCGAGCAGCATCACCACCGAGCCCACCAGCGTGTAAAGGAAGAACTTGATGGCCGCGTACAGCCGCCGCGCGCCGCCCCAGATCCCGATCAGGAAGTACATCGGGACCAGCATCACCTCCCAGAACACGTAGAACAGGAACATGTCCAGGGCGCAGAACACGCCGAGCATCCCGGTTTGGAGCAGCAGCAGGAACACGTAGTACTGGCGCACGCGCTCGGTGATGGCGCTCCAGGAGCATAGGATCGAGATGAAGCCGAGCAATGTCGTGAGCAGGATGAGCAGCGCGCTGATTCCGTCGACCCCGAAGTAGTAGCTCACGCCGATCGACGGGATCCACTCGTGGCGCTCCTGGAACTGGAACCCGGCCGAGGTGCGGTCGAAGGCGGTCCAGAGCGGGAGGCTGACCAGGAAGCCGACCACTCCGACGCCGTTCGCGAACCAGCGCACGGCGTCGTCCCGGCCCCGGAAGACCGGCAGAAGCAGCAGCAGCGCCCCGAGGAGCGGCGTGAAGGTGATGACCGAGAGCAGGTGACCGGCGAACAGGTCCATGGTGCGCGACTCCTAGTACGGGAGGAGGAGGGTCATGCCGATCAGCAGGAACACGCCGATGAACATGGCCAGGGCATAGTGCTGGACCAGGCCGTTCTGTACGGCCCGGAACACGTAGCTCAGGTTCTCGAGGATGACGGGCGGGACCTTCGTGAGGCCGCCGTCCACGATCCACCTGTCCCAGAAGTCCGAGAGGCGCGCCAGGATGTCGCGCGCCACCCACGCCACGCCGTTGACGCCGAGCCCGGGGCGCAGCTCACCGTCGCCGCCGTCGACGACGTAGCGGTCGACGCCGTGGAGCGTGCGGCCGCCGCCCAGCGCCAGGCCGCGCACGAACAGCGCGTCGTACAGCTCGTCCACATAGTACTTGTTCAGGAGCACCCGGTGCGGCGCGGCGAAAGCACTCGCCAGGCGCTCCGGGATCGTGGGGCTCGTCTTGAAGAGGTGCCGGCCCACGAAGATCCCGATGAGACCCACCGCGACGCTCGCGCCCATCAGCGCCCACTCGGTCGCGTGGCCGGGCACCGGCGCGTGCAGGACCTCGCGCAGGGCGTGATGCGCGGGCTCGAGCACCGGCTCGAGGAAGTGCTCGAACAGGTTCGGCAGGCCGCTCACGGCTGGCAACCCCACGTAGCCCGCGAGCACCGAGCCGGCGGCCAGCACCATCAGCGGAACCGTCATGGACGACGGCGACTCGTGCACGTGGTGAGCCTGCTCGGGCGTGCCACGGAACTCGCCGTGGAACGTCATGTAGAAGAGCCGGAACATGTAGAAGGCGGTCATCCCGGCGGTGACGACGCCGACGGCCCACACCCACCGACCGTAGCCACCGATCCTGAAGGCCGACCAGAGGATCTCGTCCTTCGAGAAGAAGCCGGCCAGGAACGGCACGCCGGCGATTGCCAGGCATCCGATGAACATCGTCAGGTGCGTGACCGGCAGCTTCTTGCGGAGCCCGCCCATCCGCCGCATGTCCTGCTCGCCCGACATGGCGTGGATCACCGAGCCCGAGCCGAGGAAGAGGAGCGCCTTGAAGAACGCGTGTGTCATCAGGTGGAAGATGCCCGCCGTGAATGCCCCGACACCGCAGGCCAGGAACATGTAGCCGAGCTGGCTCACCGTCGAGTAGGCCAGCACGCGTTTGATGTCGTACTGCACGAGGCCGATGGAGGCCGCGAAGATCGCGGTCAGCGCACCCACGCACGCCACCACCAGCAGAGCGTTGGGCGCGTGGGCGTAGAGCACCGAGGAGCGCGCGACCATGTAGACGCCGGCCGTCACCATCGTGGCTGCGTGGATCAGCGCCGACACCGGCGTCGGGCCCTCCATGGCGTCGGGCAGCCATACGTAGAGCGGCAGCTGCGCGCTCTTGCCGCAGGCGCCCAGGAACAGGAACAGGCAGGCGAGGGTCAAGGCACCGTTCCATGCGTGCTCGACGGGCACGTGCTGCGCGGCGGCGAACACCGTGCGGAAGTCGAGGCTGCCGAACACCTGGAACACCAGCAGCATGCCCAGGATGAAGAACGAGTCGCCGATGCGGTTCACGATGAAGGCCTTCTTGCCCGCGTCCGAGGCGCTCTGCTTCTCGAACCAGAAGCCGATCAGCAGGTAGGAGCAGAGCCCCACGCCCTCCCAGCCGATGAACAGCATCGGGTAGTTGGCGCCGAGGACGAGGGTCAGCATGGCGAACATGAACAGGTTCAGGTACGCCATGTAGCGCGCGTAGCCGGGATCGTGGGCCATGTACCCGGTCGAGTAGACGTGGATCAGGAAGCCCACGAACGTCACGACCAGCAGCATCACCGATGACAGTGGATCCACCTGATAGGCCCAATCGATCTGGAACGACCCGACCCCGGTTGCGCCGCCGGGCAACCAGGTCCACAGCGTCTCCACCAGCGTGCCCTCGGGCATCGCGCGCGCCTTGAGCACCGCGGCCACCGAGACGAGGAAGGAGAGCAGCACCGAGCCGCACGCGACCAGGCCCACGATCGGTGAGGGCCCGTGGTGCGTCTCCTCCCCGTGAGCGTGCCGCCTCGTCAACACACGTACACCGACCGTCAGGTTGAACAGGAAGCCGAGCAGCGGGAGGAACGGGATGAGAGCGACGAACGGGCTCACGCTTGAGAGACTCCTGCGTTAAGGAGAGTGCGGGCGATCTTAGGGGAGGCCGCGGAAGGGCGTCAAGCGCATCAACGGTGCTGCGTGCGCCCCGCGAGGAGCTCGAGGGCGTGGGGCAGGAGCGGGAGCAGGACCGCGAGCCCGAGGCGCACGCCCTTGGGGCTTCCTGGGAGGTTCACCACGAGGGAGCGGCCGAGCGTCCCCGCGCGGCCACGGCCGAGCGGCGCGAGCGGCGTCTCGTCCAGGCTCCTGCGTCGCAGGATCTCGGCGATGCCCGGGACCTCGCGCTCGATGACGTCCAGAGTGGCCTCGGGGGTCACGTCACGGAGCGCGAGGCCGGTGCCCCCTGTCGTGATCACGAGGCGTGCGGCCTGCGCAGCCGTCCGGATGGCCGCGGCGACCAGGGTCCGCTCGTCTGCGACCACCACTGGGTCGCCGACCTCGAACCCCGCCTCCTCCAGGATGCGGCGAGCCTCCGGGCCCGAGACATCCTGCCGGCGGCCGGCGGCCGAGGAGTCGCTCACCGTGATCACCGCAGCCCGCTCCTTCATGTGATAGGTTCGGATGATATGTCGGGTGTGCTCTTCGCGCTGCTGCTGCAGGCCTCTCCGCTGGCCCTCGAGACACGCACGGTGAGCGTGGTGGTGACCGACGCCGAGGACCGGTCCGTCCGGGACCTCGGGCCGGAGGAGGTTGCCCTGGTCGAGAACGGCGTCGTGCGCGACATCGTGAAGATCCTTCCCGACGAGCGGCCGCTGACGGTCGCAATCCTGGTGGACTCCAGCGAGGAGATCGCCACCACGTATCGGCTGTACCTGATCGAAGCCGTGACGGCCTTGGTGAAGGGGCTGCCCGAAGGCGCGCGTTACGGTCTCTGGGTCACCGGCGACCGGCCCCGCCGGCTCCTGGAGGTCACCGAGGATCGAGGGGCTGCTGCCCCGGCCCTGAAACGCGTGGCTCCAAGCGGGGGCAACACGATGCTGGACGCGCTCGTCGAGGTCACCAAGGAGCTCGGCCAGCAGCGCGAGGGCGAGCGCCGGGCCATCGTCGTCGTCACCGGGATGACCACGGAGTTCTCGAGCCGCGACCGCTTCCGCATCGTCGAGGAATGCGAGAAGCGCGCCGACCTCTTTCTGTTCTTCTCCTTCGACGAGGGCCGCGCCGATTTCGAGGACCGCACCGACTACGACTACGTGATGACCCATCTGGCCGAGCGGCGGCCCGGCGGGCGCCTGGAGCGGGCGATCACGGCGATGGCAGCGCCGAAGACGGTCGCGGCCTTCGCGGCGGA
>DATFEN010000178.1:0-9613 GCA_035251085.1 Vicinamibacteria bacterium
AAGGTGGGCGCCGGCGGTGTGTCGGACGACTTCGGCGATCGCTACTACAAGGGCCAGCGTCCGAACGGCATCTACATCCCGCGTTTCCGGAACCTCGACGCGCAGAGCCGCCAAAAGGACTACATCCGCGGCTTCGGGTACCAGGGCAGCGGGAGCCGCGAGAACTGGGCGCGCGGCATCAAGGAGTTGAGCTACTTCGGTGCCGACCTGAAGGCGGATCTGATCGCGCCGGGCCCGTGGCGGTTCGGGATCGGATCCTGGGGCGAGTGCCTCCCGTACCACGACAACCGCATGTTCCTGAATACCGACGTGCGCGACAGGTGGGGACTGCCCACCGTCACCTTCGACGCCGGCTGGAAGGAGAACGAGCTCAACATGCGCAAGGACATGATGAACTCGGCTGCCGAGATGCTCGAGGCCGCCGGCCTGACGAACGTGACGCCCTACGACGACGGCAGCGCTCCGGGACTGTGCATCCACGAGATGGGCACCGCGCGGATGGGGCGGGATCCGAAGACGTCCGTGCTCAACAGCTGGAACCAGGTGCACACGGTGCCGAACGTCTTCGTGACCGATGGTGCGTGCATGACGTCGAACTCGTGCGTCAACCCGTCGTTGACCTACATGGCGCTGACGGCTCGCGCCTGTCACTACGCCGTCGAGCAGCTGAAGCAGGGGCGACTCGGCTGAATCGGGCCGCTAGCGCTCCGCGTTCCTCTCCCAGGAGCCGTAGACGGGATTCGGCAGGATGAAGTAGCGCGTCCCGAAAGCGGCCAGGCTGTCGTCCGGAGCATCGCGGAGCGACTGGGCGCCACCGGGGAAGTCGAGGATGTTGTCGCCGACGAAGGCCAGGATCTCGAGCGGGCCCAGCTCCGGCAGTGCCACGCCGCTCTCCACCTGCTGGAAGCGCGGACCCTTGTCTCCGGGCGCGCCCTCGGCGCGGCACAACACGATGTCGAACGGCAGGCGCTCGGAGGTCAGGTTCTGGCGCGTGTCCTCGCAGATCGGCTCGCGGCGGTTGGTGACGAGGGCGATCACGCCGCCCTGCCCACGCACGGCTTCGAGGAAGTCGCGTGCGCCGGGCACTGCGCGATCGACGCGACGCCGGACGTGCTCGGCCCACGACGCCTCGTCGAAGCCGCCGCCGGCCGCCATGCGCTCCTTCGCGTAGAGCGACGTGTCCAGCACCGTCTCGTCGACGTCGAGGACGACGCCCCAGCTCCGCGGCGTGCGGCCCGCGGCCGCCGCCAGCACTCGCTCGCGCGCCAGGCCATACGACTGCACCGCCAGGGCGCGATACTCTGCGGACGTCCGCGCCCAGTGCACCGTGGACGCGGAATACGCACGCGCGGTCGGACGCGTCGGAGCCGCCGCCCTCTCGGGAGAGCTGGCGCAGCCCGCGAATGCGAAGGCGAGCAGCGCCGATGCGAGCCGGCTCATTGCACGTAGCCCAGCGCGCGTAGCTCCTCCTCCGAATCGGGGCTGGCGGGCCGAGCCTGCGATCGCGAACCCTCGCGCGTGGCCTGGGCGAACGCCTCCCGGGCCAGCCGTTCGAGGCTCTGGCGCGCGGCGGGCGGGCGGCGGGCGAGATTCGAGGCCTCGAGCGGATCCGCCCGGACGTCGTAGACCTCGTCCTGTGCCGCGGTACGCACGATGTACTTGTAATCGAGGTTGCGCAGCGCGAACACTTCGCCCGGTTCGTAGTCCCTGAGCTTCGGCCCCGGCGGGCGTCTCTGGGCGAAGGCGAATGCGGGCGGGAGCGAACGCTCCGGTTGGCGCAGCAGGGGCAGCAGCGACCGGCCTGGTCGAGTGAACCCGGCGAGAGGCCTGAGGGTCGTGCCCGTCCACTCCGCGAGCGTCGGCAGCAGGTCGACGAGGCGGGCGAGCGACGCGACGCGCACGCCCGCGAAGAGCCCGGCGTTCCACATGATCAGCGGCACATGAAGCGCTTCGTCGTACAGGAACGGGCCGTGCCCGTCGTAGCCATGGTCGCCGAGACCCTCGCCATGGTCCGCGGTGACGACCCACAGCGCGCTCTCGTTCAGGCGCGCGGCCTGCATGCGCTCGAACAGGCGTTGCAGCTCGCGATCGGCGAAAGCCACCTCCGCGTCGTAGGCCGAATGCCGCGCCGCGAGGCCGAGCGGCGTGCGGTAGGCGCCGACGGCCGTCGGGCGTTTCATCAGAAGCGCCTCCGCCCAGTTCTGGGCGATCTGCTTCGACGCAAATGCCAGAGCGCCCTTCGTCTCGGGCGGCGCGCGGTCCGGGAGGTGCGGGTCGAAGAGGTGCAGCCAGAGGAAGATGCGCTGGCCGGGCCGGCGGCCGCCCAGCCATTCGAGGGCTCGGTCCACCGTCTCGTCCGCGGTGCGGTAGCTCTTCACCTCATCGCCGACGCGCACCTCGCGAAAGCCCCGGGTGATCGGCTTCAGGAAGTTGACGGCCGAGACCGCCGCGGTCTCGTAGCCCGCGCGGCCGAGCAGCTCGGCCAGGGTCTCGTAGCCGCCTGCGTCGCCGAAGCCCTCGCCGTTCGAGCGCACGCCGCTCTGCGACGGGTGCAGGCCCGTGAAGAGCGCAGCGTGTGCCGGCGAGGTGTGGGCGGCCGACGAGAAGGCGTTCTGGAAGAGGGCGCCCTCGCGCGCCAGGCGGTCGAGGAACGGCGAAGTGGGACGCGTGTAGCCGTAGGCCCCGAGCCGGTCGGCCCTGAGCGTGTCGACCGTGACGAGGACGATCACCCGAGGCGCGGACGCGGGCGTCGCGGCGCCCGCGACCGCGAGAAGCCACGGGACCAGCGGCGGCAACGACCCTGTTCCTAAGCCTGCCGGAACACCGTCAGGTGATAGCCGTCCGGGTCGTCGAGCGAGAGAGCGCGGCCGCCCCAGGGCTGATCGTGTGGCTCCTCCGTGAGGCTCCAGCCGGCCGCCTTGATGCGCCGGCCGAGCGCGTCGATGTCCTGCACGGTCTGGGCCCAGACCCGGAGACCCACGCCCTTCACGCGATCACGGCCCTTGGCCCAGTCGTCCTGCGAGAGGCCCAACTCGCACGCCCCGGCCTTGAGCATCGCACCCGCCGACGCGCCGCCGTCGTTGAAGCGCTCGCTGACGATGAAGCCGAGAACGTCGGTATAGAAGGAGATGCTGCGCTCCAGGTTGTTCACCGTGAGGCCCGGCATGAAGTTGCGCAGGCGCAGCGTCTCAGGGTTTGCCCGCTTCGGCCGCTTCGCCTTCGCCGGCCGGGCCTTCTTGCGCGCCGCCGCTGCCTTGCGCGGCTTGACAGCACGCGACGCGCGGCGCTTGCTCTTGCGAGTTGCCATCTCGTACCTCCCCTCGTCCTCCGAAAGCCTATGACAAAACGCGAGGGAAGGGGCGACGCGCCGATGCTATCCTCCGCCCATGATGCTCCGACGGGTCGTGGTCGCGACGGCACTCTCCTGCGCTGCGTTCCTGTTCCCCTGGCACGCCGAGACGGCCGAGGACGCGGCCCTTTCTCGAGTCCGAGCCCTCCTCCGCCGCGTGCCGCTGATCGACGGCCACAACGACTACCCGTGGGCGGTGCGCGAGAAGGCGAAGGGCGACATCTTCAAGTTCGAGCTCACGAAGCCCCAGCCGGAGCTCGACACGGACTTCGCGCGTCTTCGCGCGGGCGGAGTGGGCGGCCAGTTCTGGTCGGTCTACGTGCCAACCAGCCTGGCCGGCCCCGAGGCCGTGCGCGGGACCCTCGAGTCGGTGGACCTGGTCCACCGCATGGCCGAGCGCTGGCCGGAGCAGCTCGAGCTGGCCACGACCGCCAGCGGGGTCGAAGCGGCGTTTCGCCGCGGGCGCATCGCCTCCCTCATGGGCATGGAGGGCGGCCACTCGATCAACTCGTCGCTGGGAGCGTTGCGCATGTTCGCGGCGCTGGGCGTGCGCTACATGACGCTGACCCACAGCGACGACGTCCCGTGGGCGAGCGCCGCCACGCTCGATCCCGTTCGAGTCGGCCTGACGCGCTTCGGCGAGGAGGTCGTCCGCGAGATGAACCGCGCGGGGATGCTGGTGGACTTGTCCCACGTCTCGGTGGCCACGATGCACGACGCGCTGCGCGTCTCGAGCGCGCCGGTGATCTTCTCCCACTCGAGCGCCCGAGCCGTGTGCGACAACCCGCGCAACGTCCCCGACGACGTGGTGCGCGAGCTGAAGCAGAACGGCGGCATGGTCATGGTCACGTTCGTGCCCTCGTTCGTCGCGCCCGAGGGAGCCGGGCACGCGCAGAAGGCGTTTGCGGAGAGGAAGCGTCTGCGCGACCTGCACGCGGACGATCCGAAGGCGGCTGCCAAACTCATCGACGACTGGTTCAACGCCAACCCCGGCCCCAAGGCGACGCTGGGCCAGGTCGCCGACCACGTCGATCATCTGCGGCGCGTGGCCGGCATCGATCACATCGGCATCGGTGGCGACTTCGACGGGACCTCGGCACTGCCCGCGGGCCTCGAGGACGTGTCGAAGTATCCGGCCCTGCTCGCCGAGCTGCTCGGGCGCGGCTACTCGGAGGAGGACGTGGAGAAGATCGCGGGTCGGAATATCCTCCGGGTGCTCGCGCAGTCCGAGAAGGTGGCGAAGCGGCTTCAGGCCGAGCGCCCGCCTTCGGTGGCGACGATCGAGTCGCTGGACTGATACCCGCTTTGGAGCGAGCTCACCGCCGTTTCGGGCGCGCCAGCTTGGCGCTCGCCCGGCCGGCGACTTCCTTCGCTCGGAACCGCGCGACGCGCTCGATCAGCTTCACGGGGACCGGCTCAGAGAGCGGAAAGCGGATCGTGCCTTCGCTGATCTTGTAGGGTGCGAGATCGTCCTGGAGCGTCGCAACGAGACCAGCGGTGGCGGGATAGAGCGAGTAATGCTGCTTCCACCCCGCGAAGTACAGCACTGCCCCGGCGGGCAGCTTGTACGCGGGAATCTGATAGCTGATCACTTCCTCTGCGCCCGGAACGGCTTTGCGGATCGTGCTGCGGACGCGCTTCAGGATCGGCCGCACGCCTTCGGGTTGCGCTGCGATGTACTCGTCTACGGATTTGAAGTCGGTCTTGGCCATAGCGAATCAGACCTCTCCGGGGCCCAGGTGCACCCGGCGCTCCACTTCGACGAACCGCTGCTCGGCCTCGGCCTCCGGGAAGAGGAGCGAGACCGCCGCGCCGACGAGGAACGCGAGGGGGATCGTGACGAGGCCGGGATTCTTCAACGGGAACGGTGCCGTCGCATGGCCCAGGATGCCGACCTGGATGGTCGGCGACAGGTAGATCAGCAACAGCGCCGATGCCGTGCCCGCCAGCATGCTGGCCTGTGCGCCGGCCGTCGTCAATCGGCGCCAGAACACGGACATCACGAGGGCCGGGAAGTTGGCGCTGGCCGCGATCGCGAAGGCGAGGCCGACCATGTAGGCCACGTTCTGCCCCTTGAAGGCAATGCCGAGCCCGATCGAAAGGATGCCGAGGAGGACAGTTGCCATTCGCGCGACGCGTAGCTGCTCCGCCTCCGAAGCATGGGCACCGCGCACGACGTTGACCCACAGGTCGTGGGACAGCGCTGCGGCGCCGGACAGCGTGAGCCCGGCCACGACCGCCAGGATCGTCGCGAAGGCCACGGCCGCGATGAAGCCCAGGAAGCTGGTGCCGCCGACCGCTTCGGCGAGCAGCGGCGCGGCCATGTTGCCGCCCTTGTCGGCGGCCCGGATCGCGTCCTGGCCCACCAGCACCATGGCGCCGAAGCCCAGCACGAACGTGAGCAGGTAGAAGGCGCCGATGAAGCCGGTGGCCCAGCTCACCGAGGTCCGGGCGGTGCGCGCATCGGGAACCGTGTAGAAGCGCATGAGGATGTGGGGCAGGCCCGCGGTCCCGAGCATGAGCGCCAGGCCGAGGGAGACCGCGTCCCAGGGATCGGAGACGAGCTGGCCGGGGGCGAGCACTGCGGCGCCGTAACGTTCGGCGGCCGCTGCGAACAACCGCAGCGGCGACATCCCGAAGCGCAGCAGGACGAGAAGCGCCAGCAGGAGGGCGCCCGTCATCAGGAGCACCGCCTTGACGATCTGGACCCAGGTCGTCGCCAGCATGCCGCCGAAGAGCACGTAGGCGAGCATCACGGCTCCGACGATGGCGACCGCGGTCTCGTAGCTCAACCCGAACAGCAGCCGAATCAGGTTGCCTGCGCCCACCATCTGCGCGATCAAGTAAAAGCACACGACCGAGAGCGTTCCGAACGCCGCCGCGATCCGCACCGGGCGCTGGCGCAGGCGAAACGCCACCACATCCGCGAACGTGTAGCGGCCGAGGTTGCGGAGCGGCTCCGCGATCAGGAACATCACGATGGGCCAGCCCACCAGGAAGCCGATCGAGTAGATGAGGCCGTCGAAACCGGAGAGCGACACGAGCCCGGCGATGCCGAGGAAGCTCGCGGCGCTCATGTAGTCGCCGGCGAGGGCGAGCCCGTTCTGCAGGCCGGTCACGCTGCGCCCGGCCGCGTAGAAGTGCTCCGCACTCGTCGTGTGTCGCGCCGCCCACCAGGTGATGCCGAGCGTGCTGGCGACGAACAGGAAGAAGCAGGCGATCGCGGCCGCGTTGGGCTCGCCCAGGCCGCCCGTCACCGCCGCTCCTTGAGGGAGGCGACCGTGGCGTCGTAATGGCCGTTCGCCCAGCGTACGTAGATCCAGATGAGGAGCCACGCGGTCACGATCACGAGTGCGCCGAGCAGCGTGCCGAGGCTCAGCCCCGGCGCGAGCAGCGTCCCGAGCAAGGGCTTGGCGAACGCGACGAGCAGGATGAATCCCAGGTAGACGACCAGCATCGCGGCGGTCAGTGCCAGCGCCAGGCGCCATTGCGCGGCGGCCAGGGCCTTCAGCACATCCTGTCTGTCGTTCACGGGCGCCTCCGGTCCGCGGAGGCTAGCCGCCCACGGCCGCTCAGGTCAAACCGCATAGAATCCCCGGACGATGACCGGCGCCATCACGGCGCGACAGGCGCGCCTCGCGGTCGCGCTGCTCTTCAGCGTCAACTTCCTCAACTACATCGATCGTTACGTGATCGCGGCGGTGGCGCCGCTCCTCCAGGGCGAGTTCGGCTTGAACGACGCCCAGCTCGGCCTGATCGGCTCGATGTTCATGGTCGCGTACATGGCCTTCTCGCCGATCGCGGGAGTGTTGGCCGACCGCTACCCGCGCCGCTACTTCGTCGGAGGCGGAGTGATCGTCTGGAGCCTCGCCACGGTCGCCTCGGGCCTCGCCGCGGGCTTCCGGCAACTTCTCGCCGCCCGCTCCGTGATCGGGGTCGGCGAGGCTGGCTTCGGCGGCGTCGCGCCCACCCTCATCAGCGATCTGTTCCCCAAGGAGAAGCGCGGGCGCGTGCTCGCGTACTTCTACGTGGCGATCCCCGTGGGCTCGGCCCTGGGCTTCCTGCTCGGCGGCTTCGTCGGCGAGCACTGGGGATGGCGACAAGCGTTCTTCATCGCCGGCGGGCCCGGCCTCGTTCTCGGGCTGCTGGCGTTCCTCATGGCGGAGCCGCCGCGCGGGGCAGGCGACGGCGTCGCGAAGTCCGAGCACCGCTTCGACTGGCGCTCGATCCTCGTGCTGGCGCGGACGCCGTCCTTCGTCCACACGACGCTGGGCATGTCTGCGATGACGTTCGCGCTCGGCGGCATGGCGTATTGGATGCCGACCTTCTTCCATCGCGAGCGCGGCCTGCCCCTCGACGAGGCCAACACGCTGTTCGGCGGCATGACCGTCGCCTCGGGCCTCGTCGGGACCTTCCTGGGCGGCTGGCTGGGCGACTGGCTGCTCGGGCGAACGTCGAAGGCCTACCTGCTCGTGTCGGGCTGGGGGATGCTGCTGGGCGTGCCGTTCGCTGCCCTGGGACTGATGACGGAGGCGCGCGCTCTTTACCTGCCCGCGATCTTCACGGCCCAGGTGCTGGTCTTCCTCAACACCGGACCGGCCAACGCCGTGCTGGTCAACGTCGCGCTGCCCGAGATCCGGGCGAGTGCCGTGGCGGCCTCGATCTTCGTCTACCACCTCTTCGGCGACGTGCCGTCGCCGATCCTCATCGGGCGCGCTTCCGACGCCTTCGGCCTCGAGAGAGCGCTCCTGCTCACCAGCGGCGCCATGGCCGTCTCCGGCATCTTCTACTTATGGGGGGCGCGCAGCCTGGGCGCCGACACCGACCGTGTGCAGCGGATCGTCGCCGAACGTGAGAGCGCTGCGGGCTGACTCCGTGGGGAAGGACCACCGGCGCCCATGAGGTCGATCCTCCTTGGCGTCCTCGACGCGGTGTTCCGGGTCTGGTTCAGCCTCGATTGCGAGGGCGAGGAGAACATCCCGGCCCGAGGACCCGCCGTGATCGCGGCCAACCACCCGTCCTACCTGGACCCCGTCCTGCTCTCGGTGCGCGTGCGACGGCCGATCCGCTTCATGGCTTGGGACGCCCTCTTCAAAGTGCCGCTGCTCGGCTCGTTCATGCGCGCCTTCGGCGCGTTCCCAGTGGACGTGCGGCCGGGCCACGGCCGCGAGGCCTTCGGCCGCGCCCAGGCCCTCATCGAAGAGGGCGAGGTCGTGGGCCTGTTCCCCGAAGGCAAGCGCTCGCGTACCGGCTGGATGGAGCCGGCTCTGCGCGAAGGCGCGGCTCGCCTGGCCTGGGCCACCGGCGCCCCTCTCGTGCCGGCGACCATCGCGGGGGCGTTCCGCGCCTGGCCGCACCATCAGACGCTACCGCGGCCGGCCCGCATCAGGGTGCGCTTCCACGAGCCCATCGACCCGACACCCTGGTGCGACCGTCCGGAAGATGAAGCGCTGCCTGCCCTCCTCGCGGAGCTGCGCCGCCGCGTGGAGCGCACGCTCCTGCCCGGCGTCAAGGCGGACCTGCGCATGGAGCTCGCGTACCGGCGCCCGTCGCCGTGGCCGCGCTGGCACGAGTCGATCCCGCCGCTGTTCGCGGCGGTGCTCGTCTTCTGGAAGACGCGCAGCCTGCTCGCGGTCGCGCCGGCCTATACGTACATCGGCTATCTGCTCGCCGATCATTTCGCGATCCCGCAGCGTCGGCTGGTGAAGTGGTTCCGGAACGCGTCGCCGGTCGCCTTCGGTCTCGGCTACGCGCCCGTGGTGGCCGGCGCCCTGGGCCTTCCCGACACCCCCGGCGATCTGGCGCTCGCCGCAGTCGTGGCCGGGTCCCTGTTCCCGTACTTCTACGAGCGCGGCAACATCGCCCTCGCCTTCGTGCGGGGCTTCATGCTCTGCCTGGGCCTCGAGCTCGGCGCGATGTGGATCGCGACGAGCGGACCCGGTCCCCACCTGGCACTGCCGCTCTACGCGGCCGCGTTCGCCTGGCAGAAGCGGACCGTCTACTCGACCTACGCGGCACCGATACTCGCCGCGTGGTCGCTGCTCGTGCCGTACCAGCTCGGTGGCCTGTCGTTCACGCTCGTGCCGCATGCGATCGCAGGGCTGCTGGCCTGGCTCGTCACCAGCCTGGTTCCGTACCGTGAGGCCACCGAGGAAAAAGAGCGGTCCGCTGGCCTCGGGCTGACCTGAAGTCGCGCGGCGTCAGGCTGCTGCGGGCGTGCGCTCGCGCAAGACTTCGTAGCCCATCCAGCCGGCGGCGACGTCG
>DATFEN010000303.1:0-13574 GCA_035251085.1 Vicinamibacteria bacterium
AAGAGGGACGCGACGATCATCGGCGGCGCCACAGCCGGCGGCGCGATCCTCGGCGCGATCTTCGATGGCAAAAAGGGAGCGGCGATCGGAGCCGGCGTTGGCGCGGCCGGCGGCACCGGCACCGTCCTCGCGACGCGCGGCAAGGAGGTCGAGCTGAGGTCGGGCCAGAGCGTGACGGTGAAGCTGACCGGATCGGTCCAGATCTAGAGATCAAGGCCTGCGAGCTCGAGCCCCTATGCGCTTGTCCTGAGCTCTGGGGGATACACAACCGGTACCGTCACATGGCCTCGAGGGCTACCACCGTGGTTGATTGCTCGGTCATCATCATCGTCAGCTACCGCACCGAGACCCAGCTGGGCGAGTGCGTGGTGAGCCTCGTGCCCTAGAGCTAGAAAAGGGTGAAACGGTCCTGAGGATCCGACGGTCCGCTACCCGGCGCCGCTCAGCCGCCGCAAGGCCCACCGGGCGTGCTCTCGGACGAGTGCGTCATCATCCTCGAGCAGCCGCACGAGGATCGGCTGCTTGCTCCCGTCTCCGGAGTTGCCGATCGCGACGGCGACGTTCCGCAGCAGGCCGCGGCGCTTCGCGCGCTTCACGGCGCTCCTGCGAAAGCGCCGCGCAAACCGCTCGGCGTCGAGCGTTGCCAGCTCGTCGAGATCGGGCGCGACGAGCCCAGGTCGCGGATCGAAGGCGGCGGGCCCACGATGCCGGCGCCGGCTGTTCCAGGGGCACACGTCCTGGCAGACGTCGCAGCCGAAAGCGTGGCGTCCCATCGGCGCTCGCAGCGTCTCGGGGATCGCTCCGCGCAGCTCGATGGTCAGATAGCTGATGCAGCGCGTCGCGTCGAGCACGTAGGGCGCGGGGAACGCCTGGGTCGGGCAGGCGTCCAGGCAGGCGGTGCAGGTCCCGCACATGTCGGCGCGCGGCGCGTCGGCGACGAGAGCGAGGTCCGTGACCAGCTCCCCAAGGAAGAACCACGAGCCGTGCTCCGGGTGCAGCAGGCAGGTGTTCTTCCCGTAGGCGCCGAGCCCGGCCGCGGCCGCCCACGCCTTCTCCGCGATCGGGCCGGTGTCGACGTAAGGGCGCGACCGGAAAGCGCCGAGCGCCTCCTCGATGCGCGCGGCGAGCCGATCCAGCAGCGCGGCCAGCACGTCGTGGTAGTCGTCGCCCCAGGCATAGCGCGCGATCCAGCCGCGATCGCCCGGCGCCTCGGTCGAGTAGGGCTTGGGAGTGTCGTATTGCACACCCACGCATACGAGCGAGCGCGCCCAGGGGAAGGCCGAGCGCAGGTCGCTGCGTTTCGCCACCTGTCCGGTGAGGTAGGCCATCTCGCCGGCATAGCCGCGAGCGACCCAGTCCGCGAAGAAGTCGAGGTGTGGCGGCGGCTCCGGCGCGGCGATGCCCACGAGGTCGAAGCCGGTCTCGCGTGCCAGCGCTTTGACGCGCTCCGTCGGTGATGCCGGGCCCGCCGTTGCGTCGCGTGCGCCGCTCTGTGACACTCCCGCGATTATGCGACACGCCGTGCGGGCGGCGCCGTTGCTTCTCGTCGCCGCGAGCGTCATGGGCCAGACCGTGTTCGAAGGCCGGTACGGCCTGGAGACCGAGTACCGCTTCGTCGACCTGACCCACACGTTCGCGAGCGGGCCGTATCTGGAGGCTCTCTACGTCGGCGTGCCAGGACAGAACGAGCTATACCTCGGCGCCGGCTTCCAGCTCCGACCGGCCAAGGGCTTCACGGTCACACCGGCCTTGTACGCGGTCTTCGGCAATGAGAACGACCAAGAAGGACTGGCGTTGGGCGGACTCGTCTCCGTGGACCGCTCGGGGTGGAAGGCCCTCGCCTTCGCGGGGCATTTCTTTCGCACCAGCGGCGACGTGGACGACTACACGTTCGTCGACGCCCTCGATCTGACGCGCGGGCTCGGCGCCTGGGAGGCAGGCGCGTCGCTCGGGCTGTTCGAGACGGCGGGCGACGCGACCTGGCTGGTCGGTCCGACCGTGAAGCGCAACGATCGCCTCGGGACCTGGGCATTCTCGGCGCGCTTCGGCGACGACACCGAATACCGCCTGATCCGCATCCTCGTGTTCTAGATGAACACCGCCCTCGTCCTGGCCGCTTTCGCCCTAGACCTGATGCTTTCGAACGGGCGGGTGCTGACGCAGGACCCCGCTCGTCCCGAGGCGGCCGCGATCGGCATCCGCGCGGACCGCATCGTCATCGTCGGCAGCGAGGCCGACGTCGCGCGAGCCGCCGGTCCGGACACACGGCACATCGATCTGGGCGGCGCGCTCGTGCTTCCTGGTCTCGTCGACTCACACGTCCACCTGCGTTCGCTCGGCGAGCAGCTCACGAGCCTCGACCTGCGCGGTGTCGCGAGCCTCGACGAGGTGGTCCGCCGTGCCGCCGTCGCGTCCTCGGAGCTGCCCGAAGGCGAGTGGCTCGACGGCATCGGCTGGGACCAGAACCTCTGGTCCGGCGGGTATCCCGATCATCGCCCGCTGACGGCGGCGGTGCCGGAGCGTCCGGCATGGCTGCTGCGCATCGACTGGTATGCAGGCTGGGCCAACGCCAAGGCGATGCAGGCAGCCGGCATCACGCGAGACACCCCCGACCCGCAGGGTGGTCGTGTCGTGAAAGACGCGACAGGGGAACCGACCGGCCTGTTCCTGGGCGAGGCCGTGAACCTGGTGACGCGCGCGAAGCCGGCTCGGTCGCGCGCGCGTCTCAAGGACCTGCTGCGGCCAGCCCTCGCGCGTTGCGCAGCCATGGGCCTGACCGAGGTGCACGACGCCGCCGCCACGCTCGAGGAGGCGTCGGCCTTTCGGGAGCTCGCCGAGGCGGGACAGCTTCCCATCCGTGTCCACCTCATGTGGAAGGGCTACGGCGCCGAGGACGTGGAGGCCATGCTCGCTCAGCCGGTGCTCGTCGGCCACCGCGACCGGCTCACGCATCGGACGCTGAAGCTGATCATCGACGGCACCATGGGCTCCCACGGCGCGTTGTTCTTCGACGACTACGCCGACGATCCTGGCAACCGCGGCTTCTTCGTGACGCCGATCGAACGGATCCGTCGACTCACCGAGGACGCGATGAGGCGCGGCTACCAGGTCGCGACCCACGCGATCGGCGATCGCGGCATCAGCCTGACGCTGGACGCCTTCGAGGCGGCGCTCGCTGCCGTGAGGCCGCGTGATCCGCGGCCGCGCATCGAGCATTTGCAGTGCGTGCGACGAGGGGACATCGACAGGGTCAAGCGGCTCGGGCTCATCGCTTCCATGCAGCCGAGCCATGCGACGGCGGAGTTCACCTGGTCCGAGAAGCGCGTCGGCCTCGAGCGCGGCCGCGGGCTCTACGCGCTGCGCTGGGTGCTGGATGCCGGCGTCCCCCTGGCGGCCGGCTCGGACCTGCCTGTCGACGATGAGAGCCCGCTCACGGGCATTCACTCGGCGCTCACGCGCCAGAACACGCGCGGCGAGCCGGAAGGCGGGTGGCACTCCGAGCAGAGGCTGACACTCGACGAGGCGCTGCACGCCTACACGCTCGGCCCGGCCTATGCGGCTTTCGAAGAGGACCGCAAGGGGCGCATCGCGCTCGGACAGTGGGCCGACCTCACGATCCTCGCGCGCGACCTCCGGGCGATCCCGGCGTCCGAGATCCCCCGTGTCGAGGTCCTGGGCACCCTCGTCGGCGGCCGCCTTGCCTATCGCGACCCGCGCCTGCGCTGATCGTCCTGCAGGCGTCGCAGGCGCGCGATCTCGCGCTTCCAGCCGGCCATGCCGGACGGGGTCTCGAGCACCATCGGCACACCGTCGAAGCGGGGATCCCGCATGAGGCGACGGAAGGTGGCCGCACGGAGGTAGCCCTTGCCGATCGCCGCGTGACGGTCGACGCGGCTGCCCCGCGGCATGCGCGCGTCGTTGAGGTGCACGGCTCGGAGGCGCTGGAAGCCCACGACCCGCCGGAAGGTCGCCATAGTGTCGGCGTAGCCGGCATCCGTCGCCAGATCGTACCCGGCCGCGTAGACGTGGCACGTGTCGAGACAGACGCCGATCCGCTCGGGATTCCGCACCGCGTCCAGGACCGCGAGGACGTGCTCGAAGCGATGTCCGACGCATGTGCCCTGGCCCGCGGTCATTTCGAGCACCGGATCCACGTCGCCGGGCCCTTCGGCCACGGCGAAATCGAGGCTGCCGGCCACCGTCCGTAGGGCGGCTGCCTCGCCCGAGCCCAGGTGCGCGCCCGGGTGGAAGACGAGGACGCGGATCCCGAGTTCGTGGCAGCGCTGCATGTCGGCGAGGAACGCGACGCGACTCCGTCGCAGCGCGACGGGATCGGGGCTCGCGAGGTTGAGCAGGTAATTCGCGTGCGTGATGGCTTCTCGCAAACCGCTCGCGCGCATGCTCGCGCGAAAGGCGGCGGCCTCGTCGCCGCCGATGGGCCGCCCCTCCCACTGGAGCTGGTTGCGCGTGAAGACCTGAATCACGTCGGCGCCGATCTCCACGCCGCGCGCCGGCGCTTTCACGAGACCGCCCTGGGCCGAGACGTGGGCGCCGAGCAGTTTGCGCGGCCGGCGCAAGCTCACGTCCGGATGCGGAATCGCCTGACGCCGGCCCGCAGGTAAAAGCGCCCTTCGTCTTCTTCCGCATGGTCGAGGAGCGTCTGGTGAGCGCCCCTGGACAGCGCGGCACGCGCGCGTCCGCCACGCACTGCGCACTCGAACAAGCCTGAGTCCGCGTCCATTCCCAGCGATTCGTTGGTGATCGGCTCCTCGGTGCCGTCGTCGAGAGTGGCCCGCGCCTCGCCCCGGAGCGGATCCACGCCCAGGAGAAGGACCTCGAAGGCGGGGCCTTCGACCACGACGGGCAGACGCCGCGGGCCATCGACGACGAACGCTCCGCCGTCCTCGAAAACGAGGTGGGACTTGAAGTAGAAGAGCGAGCGGTCATGGGCGATGGGCGCGTCGCCGACCACCCACGTCCCATCCTCGCGGACGCGAAGGCCCTCGGGGAGGGTCACGAGCGGCGGCATCGGCGGAATCGTAACCGCGCCAAGCGATCTCTTGTATGCTGAAGTCGTGCTGCAGACAGCGCTTCCTGAAGACGTGGCCGCGGCTCCCGCCGACGCTCTCGAGGACCGGATCGTGGGGGCGAAGGCGGTGCTCGGGAAGCGCCTCGTGATCCTGGGCCACCACTACCAGCGCGACGAGGTGATCCGCCACGCGGACTTCCGCGGGGACTCCTTCAAGCTGGCCCAGCAGGCGGCGACGCGTCCCGAGGCCCAGTACATCGTCTTCTGCGGTGTGCACTTCATGGCGGAGTCCGCCGACATCCTCTCCGCCGAGCACCAGGTCGTCGTGCTCCCCGACATGAACGCGGGCTGCACGATGGCCGACATGGCCGACAGCGACCAGGTCGAGGAGTGCTGGGAGACGCTCGAGCCGGTGATCGGCGACGAGGTCCTGCCGGTGACGTACATGAACTCGACGGCCGCCCTCAAGGCCTTCGTCGGGAGGCACGGCGGGGCGGTCTGCACGTCGTCCAACGCTCGCGCGGTCCTGGAGTGGGCGTTCCGGCGGAAGCCGCGCGTGCTTTTCTTCCCGGACCAGCACCTGGGCCGCAATACCGGCTACCGCATGGGCATCCCGCTCGAGGAGATGCTGGTCTACGACCCGTGGGAGCCGAAGGGCGGGCTGAGTAAGGATCAGATGGGAGCCGCGCGCATCCTGCTGTGGAAGGGCCACTGCTCGGTGCACAACCGCTTCACGCCCGAGATGGTGGACGAGCGCCGCGCCGGGATCCCGGGGGTGAAGGTGATCGTCCACCCCGAATGCCGGTTCGAGGTGGCGCAGAAGGCCGACGCGATCGGGTCCACCGAGGGCATCCTCAAGACCGTCCGCGAGAGCCCGCCTGGGACGAGCTGGGCCGTCGGGACCGAGCTGAACATGGTCCTGCGCATGGCCCGCGAGATGGCTCCCGCCAAGCGCGTCGTGCCCCTCGACGACTGCTTCTGCATGTGCGGCACGATGTTCCGCATCGACCCGCCGCACCTGGCCTGGGCCCTCGAGAGCCTCGTCGGGGGTAACGTCGTGAACGAGGTCCGCGTGCCCGAGGACATCGCCCGCGACGCGCGCGTGGCCCTCGATCGAATGCTCGAGATCACTTAACACCCAGCCCTAGCGACGGCCCGAAAACACTGAGGATGCGAGCCCTCAGGGCTTCCGCAGCCGCCCCACGTCGAGGAGCAGCCCCAGCACCATCACCGCGGTCTGCACCAGGGCGGTCCCCGTTCCGGCTTGGCCCATCGCAACACCGAGGAGCGGGACGCGGGCGAGGCTGATCACGAGGATCGCGAGAACGCCCGCCAGCAGCGTCCACCAGGCCCATCGCTCGCCGCGGCGATAGGGGCCGAAGACGATGGCGAGGAAGAGGGCGGCGAAGCCCCCCGCATATGCGGCCGACGTGCCGCGGATCGCGCGGAGCGCGGTTTCGATCTCGGGACGTCCCGCGGCGACGTCCTGCACGGGAGTGTTCCCCCCGATATCGTATTGCCCGCGATAGGCCAGGTTGGCCGAGATCACGCTGGCGAGGAGCACGAGCGTGCCCGCAAGGCCTAGGAGCCAGGTACTCGCAGTGCGCAGCTTCGATGACATGGGTTGGCCCTCCAAGAAAAGACGGGGCGGCGGCATGCTAGCAGAGTCGCCCTCGGCCGCCACACGGCTTATCATTGGGGTGAACCTGCTGGGGGAGCCCCGCGCGCGGGGCTGAGAGGGCGGGCCGCTGGACGCCGCCGACCCCTCGAACCTGAACTGGTTAGGACCAGCGGAGGGAAGCGACCCTCGGAAAGGACGCGATGGACCGGACGCAGCACACGGGCGAGACCGTGACCCAGATGCATTTCGCGAGGAAGGGCGTGGTCACGCCGGAGATGAAGCGCGTGGCCGAGCGCGAGAAGGTGGAGGAGGAGCACATCCGGAGCGAGGTGGCCCGCGGCCGCATGATCGTCCCCGCCAACGTCAACCACGCGAGCCTGGATCCCATGGCGATTGGCATCAACGCGCGCTGCAAGATCAACGCGAACATCGGCAACTCGGCGATCCACTCGAACGTCGAGGGCGAGCTGGAGAAGCTCCATCAGGCCGTGCACCACGGCGCGGACACCGTGATGGACCTCTCGACCGGCGGCGGGATCGACGAGATCCGCGAGGCCATCATCGCGGCCTCGCCGGTGCCGGTCGGCACCGTGCCGATCTACCAGGCCGTCCAGCAGGTCACCCGCGTCGAGGACCTGACGGCCGACGACCTGATCGACAACATCGAGCATCAGGCGAAGCAGGGCGTCGACTACATCACGGTGCACTGCGGCGTGCTCTACGAGTACCTGCCCCTGGTGCAGAACCGCATCACTGGCATCGTCTCGCGCGGCGGCTCGCTCCTCGCGCAATGGATGGTCCATCACCGGCGGCAGAACCCGCTCTACGTCCACTACGACCGCATCCTCGAGATCGCGCGCCGCTACGACGTTTCGCTGTCCCTGGGCGACGGGCTGCGGCCGGGCTGCCTGGCGGACGCCTCGGACAAGGCGCAGTTCGCCGAGCTGGACACGCTCGGCGAGCTCACGCAGCGGGCCTGGGCGAAGGACGTGCAGGTCATGATCGAGGGCCCGGGCCACGTGCCCTTCGACCAGATCGCTATGAACGTGCTGAAGGAGATCGAGGTCTGCCACGAGGCGCCGTTCTACGTGCTCGGCCCGCTGGTCACCGACGTGGCCCCCGGCTACGACCACATCACCTCCGCGATCGGCGCGACCATGGCCGGCTACGCGGGCGCCGCCATGCTCTGCTACGTGACGCCGAAGGAGCACCTCGGCCTGCCCGACGCCGAGGACGTGAAGCAGGGCGTGATCGCCTACCGCATCGCCGCCCACGCCGCGGACGTGGCGCGCGGACGCAAGGGCGCCCGCGACTGGGACGATGCGCTGTCGCGCGCGCGCTTCGCCTTCGACTGGGAGGAGCAGTTCCGGCTGGCCATGGACCCCGAGACCGCGCGGAGGTTCCACGACGAGACGTTGCCCGCCGAAGGTTACAAGACCGCGGCCTTCTGCAGCATGTGCGGGCCGAAGTTCTGCTCGATGAACATCAGCGCCCACGCGACCGCCAAGCTCGCCGAGGGGCAGTCGAACGCGGAGGCCTCGGTCGTTCGGTAGGCGTCATGGGAAAGATGATCGCGCTCCCGGCCAACGGGCGCACCTGCCCTGGGTACCTCGCGGAGCCCGCGACCGCTGACGCCCGCAGCCGCGGGGTGATCGTGATCCAGGAATGGTGGGGACTGAACAGCGACATCAAGTCCGTCGCCGACCGCTTCGCCGGCCACGGTTACCTTGCCCTCGCCCCCGACGTCTACCACGGCAAACAGACCCAGTCGTCCGACGAGGCCGAAAGGCTGTTGATGGCGCTCGACGTCGGGGAGGCCGAGGTCGACCTGCGCGGCGCCATCGCTCATCTCAGGCAGGACACCGGCCACCCCGTCGGAATCGTCGGGTTCTGCATGGGAGGCGCGCTGGCCCTGTTCGCAGCATGCCGGAACGGCGATTCCATCGCGGCCTGCGTCGTCTATTACGGGCGGCACCCGAAGATCGCCTACGACCTGGACGGCCTCCGGGCGCCGCTCCTGGGACATTGGGCGGGGGAGGATGCCTGGGCCAACGAGGGCGTGCCCGGATTGAGCGCCGATCTCCAAAAGCGCGGCCGCCCATTCGAGTTCCACACCTACCCGGAGACCAAGCACGCGTTCTTCAAGCGCGACGGCGTGAACTACCAGCGCGCGGCCGCCGAGGCGAGCTGGAGGCGAACTCTCGCGTTCCTCGCTCAGCACCTCTAGGAGGCCGAGCTCATGTCCTTCGAGAAGGCCGACCACCACGACGCCGGGCTGGTCCTTCGCGTCTACGAGCAGCGCCGCGAGCCCGTGATGCGCGAGTCGCGGGCCGCGATCCTCCAGAGGTTCTGGCCCAAGGCCTACGAGGACGTCCAGGCCGTGCTCAAGGGCGACCACCCCCTGAACGCTGCTTACCGGCAGGTGAACACCTACTGGGAGATGGTCTACGGGATGGTGAAGCACCGGATCGTCCAGCCCGAGTACTTCATGGAATCGAACGGCGAAGGGCTGTTCCTGTTCGCGCGCATCGAGCCGCATCTGGAGGCATTGCGTCGTGATGTCTCGCCGTTCGCCTACCAGAACTCGGAGTGGGTCGCCCGCGAGACGCATCGGGGCAGGGCGCAGGCCGAGCTCTTCCGCGCCCGCGTTCGCAAGATGCTCGAATCGAAGTAGGGCGTTGGCGGCGTTCGCGGTCATCGGCGGCGGCGAAGCGGGCGCCTTCTACGTGCGCCAGCTCCTGCGAGCCGCAGCGGCGGGGCGGCTCGGCGTGGAGCGCATCGTCGTGGTCGATCGCGACCCGCGCTGCGCTGCCGCTGGGCTCGCCCCGGATGCGCGCGTGACGCTCGCCGTCTCGGAGTGGGCGGACTGGCTCGACATGAGCCTCGACGCACTTCCGCCGGGGGCACACCTCGTGCCCTATCACTGGGCGCCGCACCTGCTCCGGGAGTGGCTGGAGCGCCAGGTGCGCCGTCACGGCGGCCGGGCCGAACGCCGGGGAACGGTGCCCTCGCAAGGAGTGCCTTGGGAGCGCGAGCTCGCGTCGGGCGACCGGGCCCTCTCCTATGCGACCTGGGTGTGCCCGCCCACGTGCATCGAGCCGGCCATGTGCCCGCACACCCGTGGTTCGAAGGATTGGAGCCTGGCCGGCGAGCTGGCACGCAGGCGACCCGACGACGAATCTGAGCGCGTCGTCTTTCGCGCGCTGCACCTCGCGTACGGCGTGGGCACGATCCCCGTCTCGGACATCCTGGCGGCGCGCGATCGGCTCATGTCCGGACGCGGCGCCCGGCGCACCTACCTCGTGGCCACGGCGAGCCACTGCCACGGCCTCGCCGCGACTCTCGACGTCGAGGGCGGCTCACTGGACGTAGCCGAGGCTCCGTAGCTTCTCGATCTGCTCCGCGCTCATGCCCATGTTCGCCTCGGCGTCGGGCTCGAGTTTCGCTTCTGCAGCGCCCCGCTTCCAGCCCTCGAGTGCCGAGCGCCTGCCAGCTCACACCCGACGGCACCTCGCCCAGATGGGGACGTCGCTCGGCCGCACCAGGACGTGCCTCACCCAGCCGCGGCTCTTCGGGGCCGCGGACGGCGCCGGGCTTGGCTCGGCGCCGTCGAACCGCCACTCGGTCCGCTCCGCCGCCTTGGCGTCGCCTCCCTCCGCCGCGCCCCTCAGAGCTTCGCGTCGAAGGCGTCGGCGAGGCGAAACGTGGCCGGCGCGACGGTCCGTGGGCCGCAGCCCGCGCCGAACATCGCAAGGACCCACGCGGCCCGGCGAGACCACCGGGCAGGAATCACGGGAGGCCTCCTCATTTCGAGTGGGTGAGCGGCCCTAATATACTTCTTGACGGAGGTCGTTCCATGGCGGAGTTCGTCCGCGTCCTGGCGGCAGCGGAGTTGCCGCCGGGCAAGGGAGCCGAGGCTGTCGTCGCTGGGAAGCCGGTCGCCGTCTTCAACGTCGACGGGGCGTTCCATGCGATCTCGAACACCTGCGTCCACCGCGGCGGCCCGCTGGGCCAGGGCGTCCTCGATGGCTCGATCGTCATGTGCCCGTGGCACGCCTGGACCTACGACGTCACGTCGGGCATGAGCTCCGTGAACCCCGACCTGAGGGTCGCTCGCTACGAGACGAAGGTCGAGGGCGGCGACGTGTACGTGAAGGTCGAGTAGCTGGACGCATTGGAAAAGCCGAAGGGATCCTCGCATTGAAAACGCTGCGCTCTTTCGTATCCGCATTGCTGATCACCCCGGCCGCGCTGGCCCAGGCTCCGAGCCCGTCGCCGACGCCCGCGCCGCCCACCTTCGCCGCCGAGATCGAGCAGGTCACCGTCGACGCCGTCGTCACGGACAAGAAGGGAATGCCGATCACGGATCTGGTGCCCGGCGACTTCGTGATCACAGAGGACGGTAAGCCCCAGGAGATCGTGAACTTCGAGGCCATCAAGGTCCCGGACGCGCCGGCCGCCCAGCCGGCGGCGCGCCCGCCGATCTCCACGAACCGGCGCCCCGAGGACCGCACCGGGCGCACTTTCGTGGTGTTGTTCGACGATCTGCAGATGACGCGCTTCCAGGGGAACATCGCGAAGCGCGCGGTCGCCGAGTTCCTGACCAGCGGCACGCGGGAGGGGGACAAGGTGATGCTCGTGGCCACTGGAGGCGGCGCCTGGTGGAGCACCCGCATGATGGCGGGGCGTGACGAGCTGATCACGCTGTTGAAGCGCCTCGAAGGCCGGCTCATCCCCGACAACGCCCCGGACCGCATGTCGGACTACGAGGCGATGCGCATCCACGCCTACAACGACGCCGACGCGATGGCCCGCGTGCAGCGGCGCTTCGAGAGCCTCGGCGTCAGCATGCGCCAGCCCCAGGAGCGCAGGGGCGGCTTGGACAACGTGACAGGGGACCCACTGGTGCGCAGCCGCGCCTCGGATGTGTACTTCCAGGCCGTCACGCGCAATCGCCTCACGTTGCAGGTCCTGGTTCGCCTGCTCGACTCGCTCGAGTCCACGAAGGGGCGCAAGTCCGTGATCATGGTGTCGCAGGGCTTCATCTACGATCCGAACCTCTCGGAGTTCAAGGACGTCGTGCAGGCCTCACGCCGCGGCAACGCCGCGGTGTACTTCCTCGACACCCGGGGCCTCGAGGGGCTCGGCACGCAGTTCACCGCGGAGTTCCAGGCCCCGACGGACCCGCGGGACGTCGGCTCGGCGCTGCTCGACCAGACCCTGGCCAGCGAGGGCTCGGAGTCGATCGCCTCGGACACCGGCGGTTTCAGCGTGAGCAACACCAACAACCTCGCCACGGGTATCCAGAGGATCGCCAGCGAGACCCAGATGTACTACCTGCTCGGCTACGTCCCGACGAACGCCACGCGGGACGGCCGTTTCCGGAAGATCGGAGTCCAGGTCAAGCGCAAGGGCATCAACGTGCGCGCGCGGCGCGGCTATTACGCGCCGCTCGACGACGTGAAAGCCGCCGAGAACGCGCAGAAGAAGAGGGGCGGCCCGGACCCCGTGCTGCAGAAGGCCCTCGATTCTCCGTTCGAGCAGGACGACATCCCGATCCGGATGACCGCCTTCGTCGAGGACGAAGCGCTGCTCGGAAAGATCCAGGCGCTGATCGCGGCCGACGTGGACATCCAGGGCTTCGCCTTCAACGAGGAGGACGGGCGCTTCGTCGACACCATGGACTTCATGCTGGTGGTGGCGCACCGGGAGTCGGGCGAGTTCTATCAGTACAACCAGAAGGTCGACATGCGCCTGCTTCCCGCCACCCGCGAGCGACTCAAGGCCGCCTGGTACCCCCTGCTTCGCGACTTCGAGCTCGCGCCGGGCAACTATCAAGCGAAGATCGTGGTGCGCGACAAGAACAACGGGCGTGTCGGAACCGTCATCCACGAGTTCGAGGTGCCGGATCCGGCCGAGTTCCGCACCTCGACGCTGTCCCTGAGCGACACCCTCGAGCCGGGGAGCGAAGCTTCGGGCGTGCCGAAGCCGGTCTTCATTGCGCGTCGCGACTTCCCGGCAAGCGCGATGCTCTACGGTCAGTTCTCGGTGTTCGGCGCCGAGAAGGACGGCTCGACGGGCATGCCGCGCGTGTCGGCCGGCTGGGAGATCCGTGCCGCCGACGGGACGATCCGTCAGCGCGCGAACGCGACCGTGATCAACCCGACCTCGCTGGGCCGGCTGACCCGCCTCGTCGGGACGCCGCTGAAGGACTTCTCTCCGGGGCCCTACGAGTTCGTGCTGAACCTGAAGGACGAGGTCTCGGGAAAGAGCCTCGAGGTCAAGCAGCCTTTCGCGGTCGTGAGCGGGTCGTCCCCGAGCGGGGACTAGCGCTCACTTCGCTTCGGGAGAAGAGGTCGGCGCCGGCGCGGCGGACAGCGTGGTGGTCGGGGCGGCGCTGGGCGTCACGCTGGCGGCAGGCGAGGGGGTGGCGGCCGGGATCCGGTCGAGGACCGAGCTGCCCTGCGGCCGCAGCACGGTCAGGGCGAGGCTCGTGACCATGAACACGCCCGCGAGGATCGTGGTCGCGCGCGTCAGGACGTTGGCCGACCCGCGCGGACCGAAGGCGGTCTGGGTGCCGCCGCCTCCGAAGGCGCTCGCCAGGTCCTGGCCCTTGCCCTGCTGCAGCAGCACGACGCCGATGAGGAACAGGCAGGCGACGACGTGGAGCACGACGACGGCGTAATAGGCGATGGTCATGGTTTACCGTCACCCGGTGGCCCTTCCCGGGCCCCGGACGAAACCCGAAGTATAGCCCAAGTCGCAGGCGGATAGAATCCGCCGCATGGTGCGTCCTCAAGAGAGTGGATTCCCTGAGGTAGGGGGGCCGCTTTCACGCTGCACCGATCCAGCGGGTGCGAGTCCCGCCCCGGTAGGCACCGGAGCGCCGGGTAGCAGGCCCCAGGCACAGGGCGAGAGCCGTAT
>DATFEN010000305.1:0-4511 GCA_035251085.1 Vicinamibacteria bacterium
CCCGCCGACGGTGCCGGCGGCGGTGTTCAGCGCGTTGAGCGCGGCTTCCTGGCCCAGTGACTGCGCGCCACGGAAGAAGTGGTTCCACAACTCGCACCAGGACTGGGCCAGGAGATACGCGCCGGCCAGGACGAGGAGCCAGCGCACGGGCGCGGGGCGCGGGTACAGAACGAAGGCGGCAGCCAGCGCGCACAACACGGCGCTGCTCGCCAACAGCTTGCCGGACACCGCCTCCGCGAGACTGCTCGTGGCGCTCCGCTCGACGAGGGCCACCTCGCGCGCCAGGTGGAGGTGCAGGCCGAGATCGGAGCCGACGGCGAGCATGCTCCCGAAGGCAAAGGCGAACGAGAACAGGCCGAAGTCCTCGGGACCCAGCAGTCGCGCCGCGGCCACGATCAGCACGAAGCGGCCGGCCTTGACGAAGACGTCCGAGGTGGCCTTGACCGCGATGTTCGCCACGATGGCCCGCTCCAGACGAAACGGCTCTGCGAAGCGCTCGAGCGATCCCCTCACGGCGCTTGGCATCGGGCAGCGTCGGTAGTATACGGGGATGCCGCCGGGCCGACACCCTTGACGACCCTGCGCTCCCACGGCAAGGTGCTCGCTCTCCTGCTCGGTGTCGCCGTCGTCACGCTGCTGCGTTCCTACGCCGCCTTTCGCCACCCCACGCTCCACTACGAGGACGGCGCCCTGCTCGCATACTTCGCCGACCGGCCGGGCCCCTCGGGGATCTTCCGCTCCTACGCGGGCTACATCTCGCTCGGACCCAACCTCGTCGCGTACCTGGCCAGCCTGTTCCCGATCCGCTCGGTTCCTTACGTGATGGCCGCCTGTTCGCTGGCGGTCACGAGCCTGGCCATGGCGGCGCTCTCGCTCCAACGCTTCCGCTTCGTGATTCCCGGCGACCGCGAACGCAGGGCGCTGTGCGGCCTGCTCGCGGCCTTGCCGTTGGGCGACTTCGCCCTGCACAGCGTGACCGTTTACTCCATCTGGCACCTGCTCTGGCTGCTCATCCTGTTCAGCGCCGCACCCGCGCCTCGCGGCGGCATCGGCGCCACCGCCCAGACTGCGCTGCTCGGCATCGCAGCCTGGTCCCACCCGCTCGCGGTCGTCTGTCTCCCCGTATGCGCCGTCGCGTTGCTGCGCCGTCGTTCGCTCAAAGACCGCGCTGCAAGTGCGGCCCTTCTGGCGCTGATCGGGGCCTACCTGGTCCTCGGGATCCAATGGCGTGCGCTGCCGCCGGGCCTCGGAGGAGCCGCGGCCTTGGGTGCGGCCTTCGAGTACCTGTCCCAGCGGGTCGTTTTCGAGACACTGTTCGGAGCCATGCTCCGCTACGAACTCTACGTCCGTGGCCACGCGCTCTTGATCCATGTGGTCTCCGTGGCGGCCGTCATCGCGGGCGTATGGCTGCTCCGGCGCCGCGCATCGTGCGGCGGCACGGCGTGGCTGGCGCCCGCCGCAGCGGGCCTGCTCGCGGTGGGAATCACATGGCTCGTCGCGGCCACGCGTTTCGACGCGGTTGACGACGGGCTCGGCCCTTGGGAGCAGCGGTACTTCCAGGTGCAGCGCCTCCTGCTCGTCTGCGTCGGCTGGATGCTCGCGAGCCCGCTGGTCGCCTCCCTGGGCCGACGCTGGCGCGTGGCCGCCATCGCGGCGGTCCTGGCCTGGACTGTTCGCCTCAACCTGGCGGATCGGGCCTGTTTCGCGAGTTCGGTGGAAGAGGGCCGCCGAGTCGAGGCCTTCCTTGCGGACGTCGCGCGTCAGGAGCGCCATCGCGATGCGGGCCTGCCCTACGCGAGCCCGCTGGTGCTGGACCGGGGTGGATATTGGGACATCCGTATCGATCTCGACCGCTGATCCTGGTTTGCGGATGGTGGGCGCTGCTCGCCATCGTGAGCCTTCGCTGGGTCGAGAGTCACACTCTCGCGCTGCCGCCTCCCTGGGACCCGGCCCACTACCAGAGCGTGGCGCTGCGCATCTTCCACGCGCTGTCGGACTCGGGCTGGCTGGCGGCGTGGCGCGAGATCCACGCGCTGACGCCCGTCTCTCCCCCGTTCTTCCCGCTCAGCACGGTTGCGCTCTATGGGCTTCTTGGCGAAACGCGTGCGGTCGCTCACTTCACGAGCTCCGTGTACCTCGGTCTTCATCTCCTCGGGGCCTATCTCCTGGGCCGCCGCCAGCACGGCGTGGCCGGCGGCCTACTCTCGGTCGCCCTGTTGTCAACGTTCAGCGCAGTTATCAACCTCTCCCGCGACTACCACTACGACTTCCCGGCCGCAGCGTTCGTCACGCTGGCCGTGGCCTGTCTCCTGGCCTCGGACGGCTTCACGCGGCTCGGTCCGGCGACCGGCTTCGGCATCTTTCTGGGGCTCGCAACCCTGACCAAGAGCATGGCAGCGCCGTTCCTCCTGGGACCTCTGTGTCACGAGCTGTGGTCGGGCCTGCGTGGCGGCGCGCGCTTCCGCCCTGCGGCAATTTCGACTGCGATCGCCACCGCGATTGCGGTCGCCATGCCCTGGTGGGGCCTCCACGTTGGCGACGCGCTGCGCTACCTCTGGTATTACGGCCTGGCCGAAGGGGCCGCGCCGTATGCCGAGGCGGGCACGGAGCCGATGAGCGTGCGCAACCTTCTCTATTACGCCCTGGCGCTGATCAACCACGGGGCCTCGGTTCCGCACTTCGCCCTGGCTCTCGTGGTCGCGGCGGGAGCCACGAGCGGCGCCTCCGAAAAGCAGGGCTCACAGGCATCGGGCGGTCCGCTCTGGGCCTGGCTGCTGACGGGCTACGCGCTGCTCACCATCTCGATCAACAAGTCAGGCGACCGTTACGTGGTGTTCCTGGTTACGCCGGTCGCGGTGCTCCTGGCTGGGTCGATCCTGCGGCTCCGGCCCGGGAGATGGCGGCGTACGGCGCTCGCGGGGGCTGCCGTCGCGGGGGCGATCAACTACGCGGCGTGGACGTTCGAGGGCCGGTGGACGCCTCCCGTCACCGTCTACCACCCGCTGCTCCAGTTCGTGACGGAGCGGCCTCGCCAGCAGTGGCTCCGGGTCCCCTACCGGGTCCCGGACGGCGAATGGCCCTTGGCCGAGGTGGTCCAGCGGATCGACGCCCGCGGCTCCGTCTTCAAGACGCGATCACGTGAGCGCTACCTGTCCGCTCGGGCTGATTGCTCGAGACCCGAAGAGCTGGTCCGGTCGGCCTATCTGGGCTTGCTGGGTCGCCCACCGGACTCCGCCGGCGGACAGATCTACGCGTCGCGACTGCGCGCGGGAGAGCCCGTCGCGAGCGTTCTCCTGGACATCGCCCACTCCGAAGAATTCGAAGACCGGTCTGTCAGGGTCCTGGTGGTCCCCGATCACGTCTTCGTGAACGCCGCGACGCTCGACTACTACGCGGCCGCGGCCCGGGCCCGCATCCAGTTCATTCCCCTGAGCGAGGCCGCTGAGGGAACCGTCCTCGAGGCCGGCGTCAGCGCTGGAGGCGATCGGCCCTTGAACTATCCGGAGCAGCAATTCCTCGGGCCAACCCACTTCGAGCGGGAAGTGCTTCAGCCCTGCCCTTCAGGTACGTGTCTCTGGCTCTTCGCGCCGGCACCGTAGTGCGCGTCAACCGGACTCGCGGGCCAAGCGGATCGCCCGTACGAAGACGCCGAGCCGGCGGGCGTCAGTGGATGGCCGAAGCACGAGGCGGGGCACGAACGGGCGCTCGCTGATCAGGCGCACCGCGAGCTCCATTCCGTCCACGTCGGCGACATCGACCACGTACGTCGCCGGTGCGTTCTCGACGCGCAGCAGCTTGATGAAAGCGCCGTTGACGTCCACCCGCACTCCGGCATACCCGTCGGGATGCCCGCCTGCGAGGTCGAGCAGCATGTGGCTCTCCGCGCGATGTCGGCCGAGCCGAACGTCGGCCGTCTCGTGCGTCCAGCGCCCCCGCTGTCCCTGACCCCACTCCTCGGGCTGCCACCAGCCGGATCCCAGCTCGAGCGCGGCGGCGGTCACCTCGGCCATTTCGAGCGAGGAGGCGTAGGGAGTCGGCACGAGGGCCAGGCGATGCAGGAACACGCCCAGCGTCCGGGTATCGCCCTGGCCGGCGACGAAGGGCCGGTCCGCGACGAGCCGAACCGCGAGGTAGCGGCTGGTCTGGCCGCGGACGTCCAGCGTGCGCTGCACGAGGCCGTTGCCTCCCTCGAGAACGCCCACCGTCGCGTCGCCGACCTGGACGCGAAGCCGGCTGCTGCCCTCGGGATGGAGGAACCTCGCCTCGACATCGAGGCCGCCTTCGTTCCCGCGTCGCTCCAGCGCGATCGTGGCCTCCGCCTGGGTCCAGCGGCCGGTCTCGCCTCCCTCCCAGGCTTCCCGGCTCCACAGGCCGCCGCCAAGCTCCGCGCGGTGATCCTCGATACGTCCTGGCTCCACCACGCTGTCGAAATGGCGGGCGGTGGCCACGAGACCGATCTCCCGAAGCGTATCGAATGCGGCCAGGGCCATCTGAAAAGCGCTGCCGCGTGA
>DATFEN010000315.1:0-4283 GCA_035251085.1 Vicinamibacteria bacterium
TCGGCTGAGGGTCGGCGAGCTCCTGCCCTGACGGCGCGGCGGGCTCACGTCGCGAGCTGCGAGCCCATCTCTTCGATCGCCTTGTCGAGCAGCTCAGCCGTTCTCGAGGCGCGCCACGAGAGCAGCCGTCCCGTCCACCCACCGCTGCATGCCCATCTCGCGATAGAGCGCGAGCGCCCCGACGAGATGTTCGCGTGCCGCGCGCCACTGACCAGTGGCGGCCAGCAGCTCGCCCAGCTGCCGATGGCAGTGCACCTGGAACGCACGGAGCCCGAGCCGGGTGGCGATCGTGAGCGCAGCTTCACAGTAGGACCGCGCCGGCTCGAGTGAGGCGTCCGCTCTGTGGATCTCGGTCAGCAGGACCAGCGCAGCGGTCTCCTGGGTCTGCTCCCCGATGCGTCGTGCCATGGCCACGCCCTCGTGCGCGGCCATGGCCGCGTCGGGTGGACGTCCGGCCGCCTGCAGAGCCCGCGCGCGCGCGATGTGCGTCATCGGCCACAGGGGCGGCCCCTGGCTTGCCAGAGGGAGGGCGGCTTCCGGACGCCCGACGAGAGCGTAGACGACGCCGAGCCACACGACGTACATGCGGCGGACCAGTCCAAGCTCGTAGGCCTCGACGAGGTGGAAGCCCGATTCGAGAAGACCCAGCGCGCGATCGAAGTCGCCCCTCATCAGGAGCACACGCGCGAGCGCATAGTGGGCGAACGCCATGCTGAAGAGATTGCGGACCGAGCCGGCGCGGTCGCGCGCGTCCTCGGCAAGGCGGAGGGCGTCCTCGAAGCGACCGAGCTCGGCGAAGGCAATGGCCTGGTGACCCCGAAGATGCACGTGGCACAGGCCGACGCCGACGCTGAACGTCGTGAGCGGGTCGTCGCCGGCGGCCTTGATGCCGCGGGCGAACGCGTCGATCGCCCCCTCGAGATCTCCGGACCCGTAGCGGATCAGCCCCAGCGCGTTGGCCGCCCGGGCCGCGGTCATCTCTTCGCCGGCTCGCTCGGCGAAGGCGAGCGACTCCTCGGCAAGCCGGCGGCCCCGTTCGAAGTTGCGGACTTGCACATCGTGATTCGACAGGCTGGAGGCGACGAACGCGGCACGGCGCTCATCGTTCAGCTCGATCGCCACCCTGTGGGCCTCGAGCAGGCATTCCTCGCCCCGCTGAAAGTCCGGCAGGACCACCACGCGGTCCCACAGCTCCACGCGGACGTCGACGAGCCGGCCGAGAGTCTCCTGGTCGCGGGGCAGCTTCGCGAGGAGGATCAGCGCCCGTTCCAGCAGGTCGACGGCCTCACGGAAGGCGCCGCGCGACGCCGTGACCATGCTGGCCTGACGCAGACAGTCGACCGCGCGAAGCCAGTCCTCGCCTTGCTCGTAGTGGGCGGCCAGGGTCGCCTGGTGATCGTCGAGATCCTGCCCGCGCGTCTCCTCGATGGCCGCCGCGACGGCGAGATGCAGTCGGCGGCGCTGGGGTCCGATGAGGGTGCCGAGGATCGCTTCGCGGATGCGGTCGTGGGCGAAGTCGAAGTGCTCCCCGATCTGGCGGAAGACGCGCTGGCGCAGGAGCTCTTCCACGGCCTCGGCGGCCTCGCCGTCCGCCATCGCGGCAGCGCGCCGCGAGAGGGAGTACTCGAACGCGGCGCCGACGACCGCGGCGGCCGCCGCCAGGCGACGGGCCGCCGGGCTCAGGCGATCGATCCGATCGAGGATCAGCTGCCTGACGCGTGCCGGCAACGGGAGATCGGCGGGGACCTCGGGCCATCGAGCCTGCCCGGCCACCCGCATGGCCTCGGTGATCACGAACGGGTTTCCTTCGCTCATCTGCCAGATCCGATCCGTGAGCTCTGGCGTGAGGCGGTCTCGCGTCCTCGGGGTGAGAGATGTGATCAGTTCCAGTGTCTCGGCGCGGCTCAGCGCAGCGAGGACCACCTCCACGAGTCGGCCGTCGCGCCGCAACTCCGAGACAACGGTGGCGAGCGGCCCGGGACGCTCGGTCTCCTCGAGCCGTGCTGTCCCCAGGATGCACGCGCGGGCACTCAAACGCCGTCCGATGAAGGCAAGGAGACTGAGACTCGTCACGTCGGCCCACTGGAGGTCCTCCAGGACGATGACGACTGGCTGGGCTGCCGCGATGGTCGTGACCATACGCGCAAGTGCCTCGAACAGCCGCAGCTGATTCTCGGTCTCGACGGCGCCGCGCCGACGTCGCCCCGGCATTTCTCGGAACAATGGATTGAGGGCGTCTCGCCACTCGGGCCCCAGCGCCTCGATAAGTGCCGGATTCTCGCTGATCCCGGCCGAGCGCAGCGCGCTCACCCAGAGCCCGAACGCCAGGCCCCGTTCCGTCTCGTACGCACGGGCCTGGAGGACGAGCCAGCCGCGCGGCCTCGCGTTGCTGAGAACCTCCTCGACGAGGCGGGTCTTGCCGATTCCGGCCTCCCCGAACACGGCGGCGATGCGACCCGTGCCGGCCAGCGTGTCGTCGAGGGCACCCGTCAAGGTGGCGAGCTCCGTTTCTCGCCCCACCAGGGGCGGAGCCGTGCCGGCCCGGTCCGCCTGGGTAGGCGCGGGCCCCGGCCCGGCCGCCGGACGCCGCGTCGGCGGCTGCCGCAGGAGCTCGAGGTAGAGCGCCTTGGTCTCCGGCTCGGGCTCGGCCTGGAGCTCACGGTGGAGGACGTCGACGCAGGACTGGTACTGGCGCAACGCGGTGGCGCGCTGCCCCAGACCGGCATAGGCGCGCATCAACGCGCGATGCGCACCCTCGTGCAGAGAGTCGAGGCCGAGGAGCCGGAGGCCGGCGGCCACGACGCCGTCCAGCGCCTGCCTCCGCTCCTCGCGCTGGAGAAGCTCCACGAGAGCTGCGATGGCCAGCGCGTGGGTCCGCTCTCGGTGATTCGTGAGCCACTCCTCGAAGACGGGCTCTGTGACGTCATAGCCTTCTAGGAGCGTGCCGCGGCACAGCGAGGCCGCCGTCCGGAGCGCCTGGTCGCTGCCATCCGCGACCAGGCGATGCAGCGTCGCGACATCGCTGTCCACGGCCGCGAGGTCGAGGCCCACGGCCTCGCCATCGATGCAGAGGACACGGGAAGCGCGTCCGAGCGCCCGACGGGTCCGGAACAGGACTTGCCTGAGGTTGTTGCGCGCATCCTCCTCCGACGCGTCGCTCCAGAGAAGGGCCCCTAGCTTCGCGCGTGAGTGCGTTGCGGATCGACCGAGCGCCAGATAGGCGAGAAGCCCCTGAGCTTTTCGAGGCAGGGAGAGGACCCTCGACCCGACGCGGGCTTCGAAGCTGCCCAGCAGTGTGAGGCTCAGCAACGCCATGAGTTGTCTGGCTGCGATCGGCGGACGCCATTATATAGCTCTCTCCGGAGCGGTAACGCCGCGGTAACGGGATGGATGGATGATCGCGCCAAGGAGGTCGACCTCATGGCAACCGACGAGACCAGCCGCCGAACCTTCCTCGCCCGGACGACCATGACTGCGCTGCTGCTGAGCTCACCCTGGTTCGCTCACGCCTTCCCGCGCCGGGAGGGCGAGCAGGTCCTGCCCTTCGCCGATCCGCCCACCGCACCGCCCCGGGAGGGCTTCAACCTGCTCAAGTGGGAGGAGCTCGACGCCTGGATCACACCCAACCCCAAGTTCTTTCGCGTGTCCCACTACAACGAGCCGGTCATCGCCGAGGCCGGTTGGGGCGTCGCCGTCGAGGGCCTCGTCGAGCGTCCCGTCCGGTACACGCTGGCGGACCTCAAGGCCCGTCCACGTGCCGAGGTGACCTTCACGGTCGAGTGCGGCGGGAACCACGGCCTGCCCTGGCTGATCGGAGCCATCGGCAATGCACGCTGGACGGGCACAGCGCTCGCCCCGATCCTCCAGGCCGCCGGCATCCGGAAGGATGCGACCGAGATCGTGTTCGTCGGCGCCGACGAGGGAGTGGAGACCATCCGCGACATGAAGCTGAAGCAGAACTTCGCGCGGAGCATGTCGGTCGAGGATGCGATGAGCCCGGCCAACATGCTTTGCTACGAGATGAACGGCGCCCCGCTGCCGACGCCGCACGGGTTTCCGGCCCGCCTCATCGCCCCGGGCTGGTACGGCGTCGCAAACGTCAAGTGGCTCAAGCGCATCGAGGTCCGCAACACCCGGTTCATGGGGCGCTTCATGGCCCGTGATTACGTCACGATCCGCGAGGAGGAGCGCGATGGCCAGACGGTCGCCGTCGAGACGTCGGTGGGGCGGGCCCGCTTGAAGTCCGCGCCGGCCAAGGTCACCAGGAAGGACGGCAGCTACCG
>DATFEN010000319.1:0-6441 GCA_035251085.1 Vicinamibacteria bacterium
TAGAGCGCGCGCCGCACGTGCCCGCCGGCGGCACGCAGGCGGCGCCGTGCCGCTGCCGGCGTCAACCGCAGGCGTGCGACCAGGATCGCCGTCTTGACCTCGTGGCGGGAGGCCGCCAGGGCGCCGGCAGCGCGTCGCTCAGGAACCTGAGCGGCCTCCGCCACGATCCGACGCGAGCGATCGCGCAGCTTGGCGCTGGTCGGCCGCACGTCGACCATCAGGTTCTCGTAGACCTTGCCGAGCCGGACCATCGCCGCGGTCGTGATCGCGTTGAGGACCGCCTTCGTGGCCGTGCCGGCCTTGAGCCGCGTGGAGCCCGTCAGGACCTCGGGTCCGGTGCGGATCGCGATCACGGCGTCAGCCAGGACACGCAGACCGCGACCCGGCGCGCAGGTGACGAGGACGGTGGTTGCGCGGCGCCGCCGCGCCCCCGCCAGCGCTCCGCGTACGTAGGGCGTCACGGAGGAGGCGGAGATCCCGACGAGCAGGTCGCGAGGGCGAAGCCTGAGGCCCACTCGCCGCCCCGCGTCGCGGCGATCCTCGGCGCTTTCGCGAGCGCGGAAGACGGACCGCGCTCCCCCCGCGATGACGGCACGCACGGACGCCGGCCGCGTGCCGAACGTCGGGGGACACTCGGCGGCTTCGAGGACGGCTAGCCGGCCGCTCGTCCCCGCGCCGACCATCACCACGCGCCCGCCGCTGCGCAGGGCCTTCGCCGCCAGAAATGCGGCGCGTGCGACGGTTCGATGGACGCGCATCGCCGCGCCGAGCGCCCGCCGATCCTCGTCGAGGAGCAGCGCCACGACGCGCTCGGTCGGAAGCGCGTCGAGACGACGGCTGCGCGGATTGCGGCGCTCGGTCGCGAGCGCGGCCCAGCGTTTCACCGACCGACGCTCGCCGCCACCTTCTTCCGCCAGGCCTCGGCCTCGGCGAGCACCGCCCCCTCGTCGAGGGTCAGCACCCTGCGGTCGCGCATCACCACGCTGCCCTCGATGACGCTGTGGCGCACGTCGGCGCCCTTCGCCGCGTAGACGAGGTGCGAGACGGGCTCGTACATCGGGTGGAGCCGCGCCGCGCTCACGTCCACCACGATCAAGTCGGCACGCTTGCCCGGCTCCAACGAGCCGAGGCGGTCCTCCATCCCCAGCGCGCGGGCGCCGCCGAGGGTCGCCATCTCCAGGACCCTGGAGGCGGGCGCCGAAGTCGGGTCGCCGCTCGCGTGCTTGGCGAGCAGCGCGGCCGTCAGCATCTCCTCGAACATGTCGAGGTCGTTGTTGCTGGCCGCGCCGTCCGTGCCGAGGCCCAGCGCCAGGCCTTCCGCCAGCATCTCGGTCACCGGGGCCGCGCCCGATGCGAGCTTCATGTTGCTCTGCGGGCAGTGCGCGACGCCCGCTCCGGCAGCGACGAGGATCTGACGATCGCTGCCCGACAGCCAGACGCCGTGGGCGCCGAGGACGCCCTTGCGCAGGATGCCGAGATCGCGCAGGTGTTCGACCGACGTCTTCGCATACTTCTCGCGGACTTGCTTCTGCTCGTCCATCGACTCCTGCAGATGGATCAGCAGCGGCACTCCGTGGCGGCGGGAGAGCGCGTCGGCGGCCTTCAAGGTCTCCGGCGAGCCGAGGTAGGTGGAATGCGGCGCGATGGCCGGGACGATCAGCGCGTCGCTCTTCCAGCGTGTGATGAAACGCTCCGCGTACGCCAGGGCGTCCTCGCGGGTCTTGTTGTCCGGAGCGGGAAAATCGATGAGCGTCGACCCGGCGACCGCGCGGATGCCTGCTTCCTTCGCGGCCTCCGCCGCCTGGTCCTCGAAGTAGTACATGTCCACGAAGCTCGTCGTGCCCGAGCGGATCATCTCGAGGGCGGCGAGGCGCGTGCCGGCCTTCACGAACTCCGCGGTGACGTTCTTCGCCTCGGCCGGGAAGATGTACCTCTGCAGCCAATCCATCAGGCGCAGGTCGTCGGCGACGCCACGGAAGAGCACCATGGCCGCGTGGGTGTGGGCGTTGATCAGGCCGGGCAGCACGATCCCGCCGCCCGCGTCGAGGCTCTCGCGGCCCGCGTAGGCCGCCCTGATCTCATCGGCCCTGCCGACGGCCAGGATGCGCCCCCCGTCGACGGCCACCGCGCCGTTTGCGATCACGCGCCGCTCGGCGTCCATGCTGACGACCGTGCCGTTCGTCACGACCAGGGCCACGGTCCTGGGGGTGGCGAGCAGCAACAGCGCGAGGGCGAAGCTCACAGGCTTCTCCGGTCGAAGGGCAGCGGCAGCAGCTCGGACATGCGCAGCGTCTGCTTCACGCCCTTCAGGTTCTCCATGTGGACCCAGATGTCGCCGCAGAACTCCCAGAGGATCTGGCGGCACGGCCCGCAAGGCGCTGCGACGCGCTCGGAGTCCGCCACCACCGCGATCGCGTGGAAGCGCCGTAGCCCCTCGGAGACGGCCTTGAAGACGGCTGTGCGCTCCGCGCAGAGCGTCAGGCCGTAGCTCGCGTTCTCGATGTTGCACCCGGTCACGATCTCGCCGGCGCGGGTCAGCAGAGCGGCGCCGACCTTGAATCCCGAGAACGGCGCCACGGCGCGGCGCCGGGCCAGCTTGGCGTAGCGCACCAGATCGCGCAGCTCCGGGGTTGGCGCGCCGCTCATGCGCTCTTCGCCGCCTCGACGATGACCCGGTTGAGCACGTCGATCAAGCCCGACTTCACCTTCTCCCCGACCTCGAGGACCTCACGGTGGTCGAGGGGCTTCTTCAGGACTCCGGCCGCCATGTTGGTGATGCACGAGATGCCCAGCACGCGGAGGCCCATGTGGCGCGCTGCGATCGTCTCGGGCACGGTGGACATGCCCACCGCATCGGCGCCGAGCGCCCGCGCGGCGCGGATCTCGGCCGAGCTCTCGTAGGAGGGCCCGGTGAAGGCAATGTACACCCCATGGCGCGCCTGCACGCCGGCTTTCCAGCACGCCTTCTCGGCGATCTCGCGCAGCTTGGGATCATAGGGTTCGGTCATGTCGAAGAAGCGCAGGCCGAGGCTGTCCTCGTTCGGGCCGATGCACGGGTTGTCGCCCATGTAGTTGATGTGGTCGGAGATCATCATCAGCTCGCCGGGCCGGAAGTTGACGTTGACCGCGCCCGCGGCGTTGGTCTGGATCAGGATCTTGACCCCGAGCTTGCCCAGCACGCGCACCGGGAACACGACCTGCTGCAGCGAGTAGCCCTCGTAGTAGTGCACCCGGCCGTTCATCACCGCGATCGGCACGCCTTGCGCGGACCCGATCACCAGCTCGCCGCAGTGGCCGATCGCGGTGGAGCGCGGGAAGTAGGGGACCTCCTCGTAGGGGATCGCCGTAGCGCCCGCGAGGCTCTTCGCGAAGGCGCCCAGGCCCGAGCCGAGCACGAGGCCGATCTGTGGGCGCAGCGCGGTCTTCCCGAGGATCGCCTTCGTGGCTTCGGCCAGCTGCGACAGGAGCTCGTTCACAGGAGCATGCCCGCGATGCAGGCCGTCATGAAGTTTGCGAAGGTGCCGGCCAGCAGGGCGCGCAGCCCCAGCCGCGCCAGGTCGCCGCGGCGCTCCGGGGCCAGGGCGCCGATGCCACCGATCTGGATGCCGATCGAGCCGAAGTTGGCGAAGCCGCAGAGCGCGTACGTCGCGATCGTGAACGAGCGCGGATCCAGGGTGGCCTTGAGCGGGCCCAGTTCGCCATAGGCGATCAGCTCGTTCAGGACCATGCGCGTCCCCAGCAGGCCGCCGATGGCGTGTGCGTCCTGCATCGGGACCCCCATCACGAGAGCCAGGGGCATGAATGCCCAGCCCAGGATTCCCTGCAGGCTCAGCTCAGCGTTGAACCAGCCCCCGATCGCGCCCAGCACCGCGTTGATGAACGCCACGAGCGCGAGGAAGGAGATCAGCATCGCGGCCACGTTCAGCGCGAGGTGGAGTCCCTCGCCGGTGCCGCGCGCCGCCGCGCCGATGATGTTCGAGTCGACCTTGGGGATGTCGATCTTCACCGTCCCCGCGGTCTCCGGCTTCTCCGTCTCGGGCACGAACAGCTTGGCCAGCAGGATCGTTCCCGGAGCGGTCATGATGACCGCGGCCAGCAGGTGCTTGGCCTCGATCCCGTAGGCGATGTAGGCCCCCATGATCCCGCCGCTGATGTGGGCCATGCCCGAGGTCATGATGCACATCAGCTCCGACTGCGTCATCTTGTTGATGAAGGGACGGATCGTCAGCGGCGCCTCGGTCTGGCCCATGAAGATCGAGGCGGCGACGTTGAGGCTCTCGGCGCCGCTCGCGCCCATGAGCGCGGTCATCACCCTCGCGAAACCCTTCACGATCACCTGCATCACGCCCAGGTGATACAGGATCGCGAAGAGAGCCGCGATGAAGATGATGGTCGGGAGCACCTGGAAGGCGAACACGAAGCCGATGCTGCCGCCGCCCTTGGCCCCGAGCGTCTCGCCGAAGACCATCCTGGAGCCCGCGTAGGAGAACTCGAGGAGCTGGTTGATCTTCGCACCGAGGAAGCTGAAGACCGCCTGCCCGACGCCCGTCTTGAGCACGAACAAGGCCAGCGCGAACTGGAGCCCGAGGCCCCAGGCGATGGTCTTGAGTTGGATGGCACGCCGGTTCGTGGAGAGCGAATAGGCGATGCCCATGATCACGGCGAGGCCGACGAGGGGGAGCAGTCGCTGCATCAGGTTCTTCCCTCCGGAGGTCGTCAGGCGTCGAGGACGGTATGGACGAGCGGGCGCGCCGGCGGTGCTTCGGTCGCGACGACGAACGCCGCTCGGAGCCGCGCTAGCGCGGCCTCGAAGCGGGCCCGGTCGCCGACGTGGATCGTCGCGAGGCTCTCGCCCTGCGTGACCCGATCGCCGACCTTGCGGCGAAGCATCACGCCGACCGACGGGTCGATGCGGTCGTCCACGGTCTCGCGGCCGCCGCCCATCATCATGATCGCGTGACCCAGCTCGCGACAGGCGATCCGGGCGAGGCAGCCGGAGGCCGGGGCCTCGATCTCGACCGTCTCTCTCGCTCGCGGCAATAGTTCGACATCGTCACAGACGCGAGGCTCGCCGCCCTGCAGGCGGATGCATTCACGAAAGGTCTGGAGGCCGGTCCCGTTCCGGAGCGCCTCGGTGACCCGCTTTCGTGCGGCATCCAGGGTCTGCGTGACGTCGACGAGCAGGAGCATATGTGCCGCCAGCTCGACCGAGAGCGTGACCAGGTCGGCGGGGCCGCGGCCCCGAAGGGCTTCGATGCACTCGGCGACCTCCAGAGCGTTGCCGCAGGCGAGCCCGAGGGGCTGCTCCATGTCGGTGACGAGGGCCGTCACTCTCTTGCCCATGCCACGGCCGATCGAGACCATCGTCTGCGCCAGCGCCACCGAGTCCTCGTACCTCGGCAGGAACGCGCCGTCGCCGGTCTTCACGTCGAGGACGAGGGCATCGATGCCCTCGGCCATCTTCTTGCTCATGATCGAGGCCGAGATGAGCGGCAGGCTCTCGACCGTCGCCGTCACGTCGCGCAGCGCATAGAGCTTCTTGTCGGCCGGCGCGATCTCGGGGGTCTGCCCGATGAGTCCCATGTAGCAGCGTCGCAGCGCGTCACGCAGCTCCGCGAGGCTGAGGCTCGTGCGGAAGCCGGGGATCGCTTCGAGCTTGTCCAGCGTGCCGCCGGTATGGCCGAGCCCACGGCCCGAGATCATCGGAACGTAGACTCCGCACGCGGCCACCAGCGGCGCCAGGATCAGGCTGGTCTTGTCCCCCACGCCGCCCGTCGAATGCTTGTCCGCCTTCGGCCCCGGCAGGTCGGACAGGTCGAGCACCTCGCCCGTGCGCATCATCGTGTCGGTGAGCGCGACGGTCTCGCCGGCGGTCATGCCGCGGAAGAACACCGCCATCGTGAAGGCCGAAGCCTGATACTCGGGGATGCGGCCCTTCGCGAAGCCGTCGATGAAGAACGCGATCTCCTCGCGGGTCAGCTCGCGGCCGTCTCGCTTGGCCTGGATGACGTCGACGGCGCGCATCTAACGGCGGCGCTCGGCCAGCGGCGCGAGGTGTTCGGAGGGCGCTCTCACTTCTTCTTGATGCGCTCGAGCTCGGCCCACAGGTCCCGCTTCTTCTTCGCGGGCGCAAGCGGCGGAGCCTCCAGAGGCGGAGCCGATGGCGGCGCGGGCATGCCCGCCAGGACCTGATCGAACAGCTTCTTCGTCTCGACCGTCTTCCTCGAGCGCTTGGGTGGCACCTCGGCGTGGCGGTAGTCGTGGGTGTTGAAGCAGGTGCGGCACGTGACCTTGGCGACGTCGCTGCCCGACAGGCTCGTGACGTCGTGGTTCAGGAGCAGCCGGCAGCGCGGGCAATAGTCGTCGATGACGTCGCCGAGCCTGATGGGACGGGCGTCCACCAATCCTCCGGTCGGGGAATGGATGGCAGTATACTCCCAA
>DATFEN010000326.1:0-3529 GCA_035251085.1 Vicinamibacteria bacterium
CTCGAACACCGCGAAGTCAGCGGTGTCCAGGTCGGTCACGAGCTTCCCAGTCTCGTCCCGGACGGAGATGGTGAGGTACACCATCTCGACGTCGATCGGGAACACTGGGCCCTGGGTCTCGGGCTCCGGCTGGACCTGCCCGGAGGGTCTCTGCGCTGCTGTGGCGAACGCGGCGAGGCTGCAAGAGGCGATCGAAAGGGCCAGCCTCCGCATGGCAGGTTTCCAGGCCGATTCTAATGCAGCCTCGAGAGGAATGCGTCCCTCATGTTCCGGCGCCGCCGGCGGCTCAGGGCGCGGCGTGACAGGCATCACGCACTTCAGGTGCGCGGCCGACTTGGCGGAGCGCTCTCCGCTGCCGGATCGGCTCGATGAAGAGAGGCGCGGAGCGAAGTCGCCCGCATCCACGTCTGGAGGAAGTGTTCGGGCGACGAAGCGGAGCGCTCTCCACTGCCGGATCGGCTCGGATTCACTCCGAGCCGATCCGCTTGATGAAGAGAGGCGCGGAGCGAAGTCGCCCGCATCCCGCCTTAACGATGCAGCGCCTCGATCACGCGAACCGCCAGCTCGACCTTGTTGAACGGCGGCATGATGTAGGCGCCGTGGGCACTCTCGCGGGCCGCCAGCAGCATCTCCTGCGCGATCCTCACTCCGACGCTGCGAGCATCCTCGCCGGACCCCGCCTGGCGCATGCGCTCGCGAATGTCGTCGGGGATGCGCATGCCCGGCACCTCGTTGTGGAGGAACTCCGCGTTCTTGTGCGAGTAGAGCGGCAGGATTCCCACGAGGATCGGCACGTCCAGGTGCTTGACGCTCGAGAGGAAGCTCTCCAGGGTCTTCGGGTCGTAGACCGGCTGCGTCATCACGTACTCGGCGCCCGCCTCGACCTTGGCCTCGAGCCGCCGAAGCTCCTTCTCGCGGTCGGGCTTGCCAGGATCGGCGCCGCAGCCGATGTGGATGCCGAGGGCCGGCCCGATCAGGTTGCCGGCCAGGTCGCAGCCGTGGTTGAGGTGGCTCATGATGCGGACGAGACCGATGGAGTCCACGTCGTACACCGCGGTGGCATCCGGATAATCCCCCAGCTTCGGCGGATCGCCCGTGATCGCGAGGATGTTGCGCAGTCCGAGCGCATGGGCGCCCAGCAGGTCCGACTGGATGCTCAGCAGGTTCCGGTCGCGGCAGGTGTAGTGCAGGATCGTCTCGATCGCGACCTTCTGCTCCAGCAGCAGGCACATCGAGAGCGCGCTCATCCGGGCCGATGCGCGGGGGCCGTCGGCCACGTTGATGCAGTCGACTTCGTTCTCCCGACAGTACTGCGCCTTCTCGAGAAGCGCGCCCGGGTCGGCGCCGCGGGGCGGGTCCAGTTCGACCGACACGACGAACTTCCTGCGCAGCTTCCGCCCGAGCCCGGATTTCGCCTCGCTCGGCACGGGCGCGGGCGCCTCCTTGAGCCGCGCCGGCTCGAGTACGGCGACTCCCTCACGCGTCGGCTTGACCATCTTCACCGACCGGGCCAGGTTCTTGATGTGGGCCGGCGTCGTGCCGCAGCATCCGCCCACGAGGCTGACGCCGGCGGACAGGAAGCGGCGCGCGTAGGAGGCCATGTACTCGGGCGTGCAGAGATAGACGTAGCGGCCCTCGACGAACGCCGGCGCTCCGGCGTTGGGCATGGCCGCCAGCCGGGCCTTCGTCGCTGCAGCGGCCATGCGCTGCACGGTCTCGAGCATCGCCTGCGGCCCCTGGCTGCAGTTCGCGCCGACGACCGGAACATCGAGCGCCTCCAATGTGCGTACGACGTCCTCGGGCTTGTCCCCGTAGAAGGTCGTCCCCTCCTCGTTGAAGGTGAGCGACACGATGACGGGCTTGTCGCTCGCCTCACGCACGGCCTGGAGCGCGGCCCGGGCCTGGTCGAGCGAGGGCATCGTCTCGACGATGAAGACGTCGACGCCGCCCTCGGCGAGCCCCAGGGCCTGCTCGCGGAACGCCGCGACCGCGTCCTCGAAGCTGATCGCGCCATACGGCTTGAGCGGCTTGCCCACCGGGCCGAGGGAGCCCGCCACGACGGCTCGACCGTTCGCGGCCTCGCGCGCGATGCGCGCGCCCTCGAAGTTGATCTTGTGGACCTTGCTCTCGAGCCCGTGGGGCCCCAGCTTGAAGCGGTGCGCGCCGAAGGTGTTGGTCTCGATCAGCTCCGCGCCGGCCGCGAGGTAGTCCTCGTGGACCGCGCGGACGAGCGGGGGATTCGACAGGTTCAGCTCGTCGAAGCAGCGGTTCAGGAACACGCCGCGGCTGTACAGCATCGTGCCCATGCCGCCGTCGCCGACGAGGACTCCCTCGGCGATCCGTTCGAGGAAGGGCTTGACGCCCGCCGCCTGAGCCTTGGCGTCGCTCATTCGCTCACTGAGTGTAGCCGTCGGCCGATCGGCGGCCAAGGCGGTATGACGCAGGCGCTTCCAATTCGTCTACCCTCAGCACGATGGACAGTGACCCCCGGCGTCACGTCGCCGGCCAGCTTCGCGAGCAGGCCCGCTCCTGCGAGGAGATGGGCTCGCCGCTCTACACGCTCCTTCTGGACCGCGCTGCCGATGACGTCGAGGCGAGCGGCCCCTGCTGGGACGTCCTCGCGCAGCACGTGGCACCCGGCCGCGGCGATGCCGTCGCCCTTCGCTTCATGGCGGCGGTGCACCGGCTGGCCCTCACGGGTCGCGCGCCCGCCGTCGCGGCCCAGTATCCGAGCGCCGGCGGCTCGCCCGACGAGCACGTCTGGCGAGCCTTTCGTGATGCGGTCGCCGAGCACGTGGACGAGCTATGCACGCTCATGCTGCTGCCATGCCAGACCAACGAGGTGGGCCGAGCGGCGCCGCTCATGTTCGGCTTCCTCGCGGTCGCCGCCGAGTGGGAGCTGCCGCTCCGCGTCCTCGAGGTCGGCGCCAGCGCGGGGCTCAACCTCCGCTTCGACCGCTTCCGTTACGGATCTGGAGCGGCAGCCTGGGGCGATCCCGCGAGCCCCGTGGACCTCACCGGCCTGTGGGGCGAGGCGCCGTCCCACCTCGAGGCGTCCCTCGGCGTGGCCGAGCGGCGCGGATGCGATCGCCGTCCCCTCGACCCCGGCGATCCGGAGACGCGTCTCGCCCTGAGCGCGTCGCTGTGGGCCGATCAGACGGAGCGCTTCGCGCGTCTCGATGGCGCGTTGGAGCTGGCCGCGCGTGTCCCGGCGCGGGTCGAGGGCGCCTCGCTGTCGGAGTGGCTTCCTCGCCAGCTCGCCAACCCCCGCCCCGGCCTGGCGACGGTCGTGTATCACTCGGTGGTGATCGAGTACCTGGCTCCCGACGTCCGGCGGGCCTTCGAGGCCGAGCTCGCGGACGCGGGACGCCGTGCGACTCTCGAGGCACCGCTGGCCTGGCTGCGGCTCGAGCCCGTCTCCCACGTTCGCAGTCACGCCGTCACGCTGACGACGTGGCCTGGCGCTCGCGAGCGCGTGCTGGCGACTTCTGGCGCTCACGGGGCCGACGTGAGGCGCGTCGCCGACTAG
>DATFEN010000327.1:0-7522 GCA_035251085.1 Vicinamibacteria bacterium
TCAGCTCCTAGTCGACGATGAAGAGCTTCGCCCCTGTTGCAGTTCTTGACCGGTGAGGCGCGACATCGTTGGCGACTCCATAGCTCATGCCCTGGGTCAATCTCATCAAGCGCCCGTCCATCAGCTCGGTGAGCAGCTCACCCTCGAGCACGAGGAGCACGTGACCCCGGCTGCACCAATGATCCGCCGTGTAGCCTGGGCTGTACTCGACCATGCGCACGCGCACGGCCCCGACCTCGACGGTACGCCGGAGAGCCACGCCCGGCGCACCTGGATGCTCGGTCGCTGGAACGGTGGCCCAGTCGATGGTGGTGAACGGTAGATTGCCGAAGTGCATCTATCCCTCCTCGTCCACCCGAGCCCTCCGCCTGGCCCGCACGCTATGCCGTGGTGTTCGGCGCCGCATCGGTTTCGTCGAACACGTTGGTGCCGGAACCCTCGCGAGTGCGCCACGTGAAGTGCTCGAGCAGGCGAATGCGTCCGTTGGGCCGTTTAGTGACGTCGCAGGTCGAGCTGCCGCCGTGGATTGCGCCCGAGGCTTCGACCTGGGTGTACCGAAACACCAGCCGGGAAAGATCCAAGAATGCGCCGACCAGATAGCCCCGCCGGATCGTGCCACCGTCATAGCGCGCACAGACACGAGGGCCCGCTAGCGGGGCGGGGCGGCGGCCAGGTTGTCTGTCGCCGTCGGCCCGGCGGGATCGTTTCGACGCAGCCACCTTAGCGACAGCCACAGCAGCGTGAGGTCGTCGACGTAGCCGACGAGCGGCGCCGCGAAGTCCGGTAGCAGGTCGACCGGCCACAGCGTGTAGAGGAGCGCGGCGACGAAGGCAACCCGCGGCAGCTTCGCGACGCGAGGGTCGCGGAGCAGCGCGAGGGTGCGGGCGAGACGCGCGAGCAACTGCCTAGGGCTCCGGAGGAGGCTGGGGCGTGGGGGTCGGAGCCGGGGGCCGGATCGGCTCGACACGCGGCGGCTCCGGCCGCGGCGGGGTCGTCGCTGGCGGCGCGGGCGGGATCACCGGCGTCTCGAACAGCACGGTCTGCGCGTCGGCGCCGACCTCGAACGACTCGAAGTCCGCCTGCGTCAGCGCCGGCCGCTTCACGACGTGGGGCGTCAGCGTCATGACGATGTCGGTCTCCTGGTTCTCGTCCCGGTTGTGGGCGAACAGCCGCCCCAGGACCGGGAGGCTCGCGAGGCCCGGGATGCCGGAGAGGCTGCGGCGCTCCTGGTCGCTGATCAGGCCGGCGAGGATGTTGGTCTCACCATCCTTCAGCCGGATCAGGCTGGTGACGGTGCGGCTGTTGAAGGTCGGCAGCCCCTGGAACCCCGCGGGCCCGACCGCGGAGATGTCGATCTTGAGGCCTAGCGACACCTCGCCGTCGTGGTGCACGCGGGGCGTGATGTCGATGTTCACCCCCACGTTCTTGTACTCGAACGAAGTGATCGCCTGCTGCGAAACGCCGCCCTGGGCGATCGGCGCGAACGTCGTGACGGGCACCGGCACCTGGTCTCCGAAGCGCGCCTGGGCGGTCTGGCCCTCCGTCGTGCGCAGCTGGGGGTTTGCCAGCAGCCGCGTGGTGGCGTCGGTCTGGAGCAGGCGGTAGATCACGCCCGGCAGGTTGCTGAGGATCAGGTTGTCCTTGCGGTAGGGGTTGTCGTCGAGCGTGGTCGTGCCGCGCGGGTCCGGGAAGATCCCGCCCGCCACCCCGTCGACGCCGGGGAGTCGCGACGTGATCTCGATGCCGTACTCCTTGAGCCGCGAGCGGTTGACCTCGAGGATCTCCACGTCCACCACCACCTCGGCGCGCCGCTTGTCGAGCACCTCGACGATGCGCTCCGCGGCGGCGACCTTGTCAGGCGTGTCGTTGATCGTCAGCGCGTTCTGGCCGGGCAGTGGCGCGACGCGACGCGCGCCCAGGACGACGCGCAGCAGGTCGATCGCCTCCTTCAGATCGGCGTTCGAGAGGAAGAACGTCTTCACGACCTGCGCCTCGTACTCGCGTCGCTTGGTCGGCGTGTCCGGCACGACCATCAGCACGTGCTCGCCCACGACGCGGTGAAAAGTCCGCCCGACGCCGGCCAGCGCGTCCAGGGCCTCTTCGAAGGCCACGTCCTTGAGGTCGAGGCTCACCGGCTGGTCCTGGAAGGAGGGGTCGAAGAGGACGTTGACCCCCACGGTCTTGCCGAGCGCCAGATAGGCCTCGCGGAGACGCGCTCCGCGGAAGACGAGCCCGAGCCGATCGCGCGCCTCGGGTCCCAGGGCGAGGCCCGCGAGAGCCCGTTCGCGCGCATGCTCCTTGAGCAGGGCGATCTCGGGCTCGGCGCGGCCGCGCTGCCGGGCGCTCTCGGCCTCCTGTATCTCGGTCGCGAGGTTGGCCGAGGGGTTGAGGTCGAGCGCCAGACGATACTCGTCGAGCGCTTCCTTGTACTGCCCGGTCGCGGCGAAGCGGCGTGCGGTCGCCGCGTGGGCCTCCGAGGCGCGCAGCCGCGCCCGCTGGAGGCTGCTTCGATACGTTCGGTTCTCCGGATCCGTCTTGACGGCCTTCGAGTATTCGAGGACGGCCGCGTCGTAGTCCAGGCGGCGCTCGGCATGCTCGCCCGCGCGGAAGGCCGAGGACGTCGCACAGGCCCCGAGCAGTAGCGCCGCGGCCGCCGCGTGGCAGCGCGTCATCCGGCGATCACCTCGACGCCGCGCGGAGGCCTGAACTCGAACAGGTCGTCGCGCAGGCCGACGTTCTCGCGCACCTCGTCGAACTCGAAGCGGCTGGTGTTGCCCTGTGGGTCGCTGACCTCGATCGAGCGCACGCGGTACTCGGCGTCGACATCGAGCAGGATCTCCTCCACCTCGGGGTCGGGCTTGCGGGGCACGAGGCGCAAGCGTGTCCGGCCGGGCGGCGCCTCCTGGACTTCGGGCGCGAAGGGCTCGAGGATCGCGCCGCGGCCGGCGAGGAGCAGGCCGGCGACGCCAGTGGCGTCCTTCTGCTCGCGGACGATGACCTGGCGATCGGCCGGTACGTAGAAGTAGAAGGTGCGGCCGTCGGACACGAAGGTCTTGCGCTCGGGCGCCTCGTACTCCCAGCGCATCCGGCCGGGTCGCTTCAGGGCGAGCGTGCCGCGCTCCTTGACCTCGCGCCCGACCGCGCCGGAGCGGTAGGTCTGGGTGAAGCGGGCGCGCATGTCGCCGGCGCGCAGCAGCCGCTCTTCGACCTTGCGGGCCACGTCGTCGCCAGACGCTGCGGCGGCTGCGGGCGCCACCGGCGCGAGCAACAGCACGGCAGCGCGCAGCGTAGCGCTGGAGGAGCGCATCCGTCGGCTATGATAGCACCGCGCTCGCATGTCACTTCTCGGCGGCCTCGAGGGCGTCAAGCTCGCGGAGGTGCTCCGTCTCTTCGCGCGCGGCTGGAGGGGCCGGCGCCTGGAGGGCGAGGGCGACCTCGTCAAGCGGGCCTCGTGACGACCGCGATCCTGCTGCTCGCCGCAGCATCCCAGACCGCTCCGGGACACGCCGAGGCGGAGCTACGCGGTCTCTGGGTCGTGCGCACGGCGCTCGTCTCGCCCGCCGCCGTCGACCAGGTCGTGGAGGACGCCTCCGCCGCGGGCCTGAATGCGCTCTTCGTTCAAGTGCGGGGCCGGGGCGACGCTTTCTATCTCTCCCAGGCGGTGGCGCGCAGCCCGCTGCTGGCTCGGCAGCCGAGGGAGTTCGATCCGCTCGCCCGGCTGCTGCAGCAGGCGCGCTCGCGCGGGATTGCAGTCCATGCGTGGATCAACGTGCTCCTCACGTCCCACTTCCCGGGCGTGCCCAGGAACAACGTGGTGGCGCTCCACCCGGAGTGGGTCATGGCGCCGCGCGCGGTGGTCGGATCCCGCGCCGCGGCCGATCTCAGGGGACTCCTGCAGCGCGTGCGGAGCGTGGGGCAGGTGGACCCCGACGTCGAGGGCTTCTACATTTCGCCTTCCGCGCCGGCCGCCGCGGATCATCTCGAGGTCGTAGTGCGCGAGCTGGTGCGCGGCTACGTCGTGGACGGCCTGCATCTCGACTTCATTCGCTACCCCGGCCCGGACTACGACTATTCCGCCGCGGCCCTCGCGGGCTTCGGCCGACAGCAGCAGGCCGCGAACCCGTTGCGCGCAACAGGCGAGTGGCCGGCCGCCTGGGATACCTACCGTCGCGACGTGCTCACGAACCTGGCCGCACGCCTGGCCAGGGTGGCGCGCGAGGAGAACCCGGCGCTCCGCATCTCGGCCGCGGTCGTGGCGGACCGGGCGCTGGCGCGCAACCAGCGCTTCCAGAACTGGCCCGAGTGGCTCCAGATCGGGATCCTGGACGCGGTGTGCCCGATGGCCTACACGCCCGACCGCCGGATCTTCAAGGAGCAGCTCGTGGACGCCCGGGCCCAGGTGCGCACTGGTCAGGCGCTTTGGGCCGGCGTCGGCGCCTACCGCTTGACTCTGACTGAGGTGGCGGAGCGAATCGCCGAGGCTCGGGCTGTCGGCGCATCGGGCTTCGTGCTGTTCTCCCACGAATCGTTCACCAGGGCCGGATTCCGCGAGCTGCGCAGGATGGCCGGGCTGGATCCGGCGCCGGCGCTGCGCGCGGCGCAACGCGGGCGATGAGAGCCCGGCGACGCCTGCTCGTCGCGGGGCTCGCCTTCGTCGCGGCCGCCTGCCACCGCCCGAGTCCGCCACCGGCGCCCGAAGCGCCTTCACCGACTCCTTCCCCCGCGCTGCGCTGGGCCAGGAAGACGCTGGCCGCCCTGAGCCTCGAACAGAAGGCGGCCCAGCTCGTCGGGGTGCGGGTTTCGGGCGTCTTCAGGAACGCGCGCTCGGCCGAGATGCGGCGCGCGCGGGCGCAGGTGGCGGAGCTCGGAGTCGGCGGCCTGGTCGTGTTCGAGTCCGAGGCCGAAACGCTGCCGAGGCTGTTGAACGAGCTGCAGGAGGCTTCGAAGGTCCCGCTCCTGGTGGCCGGGGACTTCGAGCGCGGGCCCGCCTTTCGCATCCGGCGCGGCGTGGTGCCGCTGCCGTACGCGATGGCGATCGGCGCCACGCGCTCGACCGAGGCGGCGCGCTTCGCCGGCGAGGTCACGGCGCGGGAGTCGCGGGCGCTCGGAGTGCACTGGACGTTCGCGCCGGTGGCCGACGTCAACAACAACCCCGCGAACCCCATCATCAACATCCGCTCCTACGGCGAGGACGCCGAGCAGGTGGCGCAGCTCTCGGCCGCCTTCATCCAGGGCGCGCGAAGCGGGGGCCTCCTGACCACCGCGAAGCATTTTCCGGGACACGGTGACACGTCGGTCGACACGCATCTCAAGCTCGCCTCCGTGCACGCGGACCTCGCGCGTCTCCGAGCCGTGGAGCTGCTGCCCTTCCAGCGCAACCTCGCGGCGGGCGTCGACGCCGTGATGCTGGGCCACATCGCGGTACCCGCACTCGACCCGAGTGGGACGCCGGCGAGCCAGTCGGCGGCGGTCGGGCGCTTCCTGCGCAGCGAGCTGGGCTTTTCGGGCCTCGTCGTCACCGACGCGATGGAGATGGCCGGCGCGAAGGCGGCGTGGTCCGGCGAGGCCGTGGTGAAGGCGGTCCGGGCCGGCGCGGACATGGTGCTCTTGCCGCCCGATCCGGGCGTCGCGGTGAAGGCGCTCGTGCGCGCAGTCAAGGAGGGCGAGTTGCCCGCGGAGCGGCTGGATGCGGCTGCGCTGCGTGTTCTCGAGGCGAAGGAGCGCCTCGGACTCGATCGCGAGCGCCTGGTCGAGACGAAGGGCCTCGCCACGCGGTTGGGCCGTCCCGAGGACGTCGAGCGGGCCTTCGGGATCGCGAGCGACTCGATCACGCTGGTCCGGAACGAGGGCGGCGTGCTGCCGCTCCACGCCGAGGATCGGCTGCGGCTGCTGCACCTCGTCCTCTCGAGCGACTCGCGCAACGACCTGATCCAGGGTCATCCCGAGGACGAGCTCGAGGCGCGGCGGATTCCGACGGAGACGCGTGCCTTCGGCCCGGAGGTCTCGGACCAGACCGCGGCCGAGCTGATCGCCCGCGCGCCGGAGTTCAGCCACGTCCTTGTCTCCGCATTCGTGCGCGTCAGCGCGTCGAAGGGCACGGCGGACATGGCCGCGGGCCTGGCCCGGCTCGTCCGTGGCCTGGCGGCCAGCGGCAGGCCCGTGATCGTGACATCGTTCGGCAGCCCCTATCTGCTGCGCCAGTTCCCCGAGGTGCCCGTCTACGTCTGCGCCTACGGCGCCGCCGAGTCGAGCCAGCGCGCGGCGATCGCGGCCTCCTTCGGCGAGTTCGACGTGCACGGCCGGCTCCCGGTCACGCTCCCGGAACTCTATGCTTATGGCCATGGTCTCAGCCTGCCGAGGCGCGCGATGAGCCTGCGCACGGCCGCGCCCGAGGAGGCCGGCTTCCGCTCGGACGGGCTCGAGGAGGTGGACCGGGTCCTCGAGGGGTTTCTCGCGGACAAGGCCTACCCGGGCGCGGTGCTGGCCGTCGGCCGCGACTCGGCGCTGGTGCGGCTCAAGGCCTTCGGGCGCCTCTCCTACGACGACGGTGCTTCTGCCGTCGCCACCGACACGCTCTACGACCTCGCGAGCCTGACGAAGGTCGTGGCCACGACGACGATGGCCATGATCCTGGTCGACGAGGACCGCCTCGACATCGAGAAGCCGGTCTCGGCGTTCCTCCCGCGCTTCCGGGGCGGCGCGAAGGACCGCGTGACGGTGCGCCAGCTCCTCACGCACTCGGCCGGGCTCGCCGCCGTGGAGCCGCTCTACAAGGAGCTGAAGGGCAAGGCCGCCTACCTCGACCGCATCCAGCGGGAGGAGCTCGCGTACGAGCCCGACGCGAAGTCGGTCTACAGCGACCTCGGCGAGATCCTTCTCGGCGAGGTATTGGAGCGCGTGGCCGGCGAGCCGATCGACGCGTTCGCGCGGCGTCGCATTCTCGACCCCCTGGGCATGACGGATACGCTGTTCCGGCCGGGGCCCGAGCTTCTGCCGCGCATCGCGCCGACGGAGAACGATCCCTGGCGCGGCCGCGTGCTGCGCGGTGAGGTGCACGACGAGAACGCCTTCGCAATGGGAGGCGTCTCGGCCCATGCGGGCCTGTTCGGCACGGCGCCCGACCTGGCGCGCTTCGCCCAGATGCTCCTGAACGGCGGCGTCTACGACCACCGGCGCATCGTGTCGCGTGACGCGGTCGAGCGTTTCACCCGGCGCTTCGACCTTCCGGGCTCGAGCCGCGCGCTCGGCTGGGATACGCCCGCGCCCGGCTCCTCGGCCGGAAGCCTGCTCTCGCCGCGCTCGTTCGGCCACACCGGCTTCACCGGCACGTCGCTCTGGATCGACCCCGAGCGGCGGATGTTCGTGATCCTGCTGACGAACAGCGTGCATCCGACGCGGGCGAACGAGGCCGTGCCGAAGCTCGTGCGGGCAGCGGTGGCCGACGCCGTGGTCCGCGCCCTCGCCGCTCCTTGATCCAGGCGCTGCTGGCCGGCGCGGTCCTGGCCGGCCTGGACGTCGTCGA
>DATFEN010000026.1:0-8577 GCA_035251085.1 Vicinamibacteria bacterium
CCGAGACCGGCGGCCTCTCGCTGGTCCAGATCGAGGACATCGTCCAGCGCGCCGAGGGCGCGGGGAAGCCGCTCGACCGCGCCGCGATCGTGTCGCGCAAGACCGACCTGCTGCGTCAGGAGTACGGCGAGGTCCTCGAGATCCTCGAGCCGCGCTACGACCTGTCCGCGGTCGGCGGCCTCGAGCCCGCCGTCGGCGAGCTGCGCGAGATCGCGGACCTGATGCGCCGCGGCCTGGTATCGGCGGCGCCCATGGGCATCGCTCTCATCGGACCGCCCGGGACCGGCAAGAGCTACCTGTCGGAGTGCTTCGCGAAGGAGTGCGGGATGCTCTGCGTCCGCTTCCGTCCGCTGCGCGCCATGTACGTCGGCCAGTCCGAGCGCAACCAGGAGAAGGCGTTCGCGGCGATCCGGGCCCTGGCTCCCGTCATCGTGATCGTGGACGAGTCGGACCAGGCCGAAGGCGGCAGCCGTGACGCCGGCGGCGGGGACTCGGGCGTGACCGAGCGCATGCGTGCGGCCGCCTTCAACTTCTGGGGCGACAACGCGCTGCGCGGCAAGGTGCTGCGCATCGACATCACGAACCGGGTCGATCTCATCGACGCCGCGATGCGCCGCTCGGGGCGCACCGACGTCAAGATCCCCATCCTGATGCCGGACGCCGACGCGCGGGCCCAGATCTTCGCGGTCACGGTGCGCAAGCACAAGCTGCCCTCCGAGCTGAAGGACTTCGTGCCCTACGCCGCGCGGACGGAGGGCTACACGGGCAGCGACATCGAGCTGGCGGTGACGACCGCCTGGCGCTTCGCGGTTCGCGAGAACGCGGCGGCGCTGGCCGACCGCCACCTCGCCGCGGCCCTCGACGACCTGCTGCCCACCGCGCGCGACCAGCGGACCATCGACCGGATGACGCTCCTCGCCCTCGACGAGTGCCGGAACAAGAGAGTCCTGCCAAGGAACCACGAGGAGATCCGCCGCGCGATCGTCGCGCGCCTGGAGGGCTGACGCCCGTGGCGTTGTTCCTGGCCGTCGCCTCGGGGGAGGCCCGGACACTGCAAGAGAAGTGGGAGGGCAGGGATGCACGCTGACGCGCCGCTGATCGCCACCATCGCGGCCGCCGTCCTGAGCGCCTGGCTCCTGGGCAGCCTCGCTCGGTGGATCGGTCTCTCGCCGATCGTCGGTTACCTGCTGGCGGGCGTCGTCATCGGTCCCCACACTCCTGGTTTCGTAGCCGACGCCTCCCTCGCCGCCCAGCTCGCAGAGATCGGCGTAGTGCTGCTGATGTTCGGTGTCGGCCTGCACTTCCATCCCAAGGACCTGCTGGCGGTGAAGGGGATCGCGATTCCTGGAGCCCTCTTCCAGAGCGCATGCGCCACGATCCTCGGCGTGGCCACGGCCGTGGCATTCGGATGGACCCCGGTCGCAGGTCTGATCCTCGGCATCGCCATGGCCGTGGCCAGCACCGTGGTCCTGATGCGCGGGCTCGAGGACGCAGGGCTCCTCGAGACGCCCGCCGGGCACATCGCGGTGGCGTGGCTGATCGTCGAAGACGTGCTCACGGTCGTCGTGCTGGTGCTGATCCCGGCGATCGCGGCCGCCGCCGGAGGCGCCTCGCTGCCCACGTCCACTCTTTCGACCGGCTTCCTCCCGGCACTGGGGCTCGCCCTGGGCAAGCTGGCGGTCCTCGTCGCCCTGGTGGTGCTGGCCGGCTCGCGCGCCGTTCCGTGGCTGCTCGTGCAGGTTGCTCGCCTGCGCTCGCGGGAGCTCTTCACCCTTACGGTCCTCACGCTGGCCCTGGCGGTCGCCAGCGGCGCTGCCTTGTTCTTCGGCGCGTCCATGGCCCTTGGAGCCTTCCTCGCAGGCATGGTCGTCGGCCAGTCGGCGGTCAGCCAGCAGGCGGCGGCCGACGCGCTTCCCTTGCGCGACGCCTTCGGGGTGCTCTTCTTCGTCTCCGTCGGAATGCTGTTCGACCCCGGATTGGTGCTGCGCGAGCCGGCGCTCGTCCTCGCCGTCCTGGCCGTGATCCTGCTCGGCAAGCCCCTGACCGCCGTGCTGGTCGTGGCGATGCTCGGCTACTCGGCGCGGAGCGCCCTCGTCGTCAGCCTCGGCCTCGCGCAGATCGGTGAGTTCTCCTTCATCCTCGGGGAGCTGGCACGTCAGCATGGACTGCTCCCGGACGAGGGCGCGAGCGTGCTCGTTGCGTGCGCGTTGGTCTCGATTTCCCTGAATCCCCTGCTGTTCCGCCTGCTGGAGCCGATCGAGCGGTGGCTCCGAAGAAATCCGCGGCTCTGGCGGATCCTGAACGCAGGAGCGGAGCGCCGGGGACGTGCGCTCAACGCCGAAACCGCCCATGCCGTCGAGGAACGGCGAGGGCCTCTCGCCGTCGTGGTCGGGTACGGGCCCGTCGGCCAGAGCGTCGATCGGGCCATACGCGAAGCCGGCATCGAGACCGTGGTGATCGATCTCAACGTCGACACCGTCCGCGGCCTCACGAGCGCGGGGCGGCTGGCCCTTTACGGCGATGCCAGCCACGCCGGCGCCCTGGAGCAGGCGGGCATCGCCCGCGCCACGTACCTCTTGGTGACGCTGCCCCACTCCGTCAACCGGGGCCCTCTCATCGCCGCCGCGCGCGACAGGAACCCGGCGTGTCGGATCTTCGTGCGGGCGCGTCACCTGCGCGAGCGAGCGGAGCTCCGGCAGGCCGGCGCCACCGCAGCCTGTTTCGAGGAGGCCGAGGCTGCCGTCGCGCTGACCGCTCGCCTGCTACGAGACTTGGGCCGGGACGAAGAAACCATCGAGCGCGAAGGCGAGCGCATCCGGAGGGAGTTCGCCCCCGAGGCTCTCGATGGCGCCTCGGCGGCGCTCGGAACGGCGAGGCCTACTTCGCCGACAGCTTGAAGGTCAGCGGCACACGGCACAGCACGAGCTCGTCACCGTCGGCGATCGGGGTGAGCACCCCGTTCGCGAGCTTCTGGCCGTTCAGGAACGTGCCGTTCATGGTGCCGATCTCCTCGGCGACGAAGAAGCGGCCGTCCTTTACGACGAGGCGTGCGTGCCGGCGCGAGATGTTGCGGCTCTGGTCCTCGGCGGTGAGGTCGATCTCGGGGTGCATGCCGGTGACCGAGTCGTAGCGGCCGATCAGCGCGTCGGACTTGAAGATCGGGAAGACGTTGCCGCTCTGGGGCGACACGAAATAGGCGAGGGCGTCCGCCTGGACGGTGCCCGCGGTGCCCTTGGGCGCGATGACCTCCGCCGCCGGAGCGGCGGCCCCCGCCCCGCCGCTGGCCATCACCTGCTCGAGCTGCTTGTTCGTCTCGCGCAGCCGGATCGAGTACTTGCGCAGCATGCGGACCGCGATCTCGGGGTTGGCCTTGATCATGTCCCCGAACACCTCGCTCGAGATCACGATCAGGTCGCTCTCCTCGGTGACCTCGGCGGTGGCCGAGCGCGGCAGCCGCTCCAGGATCGCCATCTCGCCGAAGAAGTCGCCCTTCTCCATCGTCGCGAGCACCGCCTCGCCGTCCTTGACCCTCTTCTTGATCGCGACGCGGCCGGTCTGGACGATGTACATGTCGTCCCCGTCCTCGCCTTCATGGAAGAGGACGGTGCCCGCGTGGAAGTGCGTCAGGAACTTGGCGAAGGGATTCTTTTCCTTCTCGGCCATTGGTGGTCAGGAGCGCCGGGAGTGTAGCAGCAGCCAGTGGCCGTCAGCAATCAGCCGTTTAGCCAACCCCTTGGAGCTCCGCGGCCATGGGCACGCCGTGGAGGATCGCCCGCTTCTGCACCTCGCGGAACAGCGTCATCAGGAAGGTCTCGAAGCGATGGGCGATCTGCTGGAGGGCCGGCAGGCTCGTGCACTTCAGGATCTCGATGAAGAACAGCTCGAAGCCCGACCAGTCCCGGTACATGAGGTACTTCATGTTCGTGTCGTAGAACCTCGAGATGGCTTCCTTCATCCGGATCGCCTGCGTCTCGTCCTTCACCGCCTCGAACTCGCGGATCGCCTTGATGAGCGCCGCCAGGCCGTCCCGGAGCCGGACGGACTGCTCGAGCTTCGCGGTGAAGGTCTGGAAGATGGTGTCCCCGTCGACGGGGCCGTAGGCCTGGGCCAGCTGAACCACCGACTGCTGGAAGCAGTCCTTCAAGATGCCGTGGCTGTTCTCCACGCGGGCCCGGATGCTCTCCGCCTGGCGCGAGGCCGAGATGTCGAGGAGCTCGGTGTTGATGACCTTCTTGAGCTCGAGGGGGATGCAGTAGACGAACGAGTCGTAGAGATCGTGGAGCGGCGTCCCCGGATCGACGTTCGGGACCACTCGCTTCTCGAGATACGAGAGCAGGTTCCGTGTCTCGGCGGTGATCAACGAGAAGACGAGCAGCGTGCTCTTCAGCTCCTCCTCCCGGGTCCGCGCGGGATCCGCGTACTCGAGATAGTGGAGCAGGCGGAAGAACTCCAGGAACACCTTGGCCGCGTGCTTACGCCGCTGCGGATCCTGGACGGCACGGATCGTGATCGCGATGGAGGGGTTCGAGATCCGGTCGTAGATGGGCTTGAACTTCTTGTCGATCAGGAGCGCCAGCAGGTCGCTGCGCCGGATCTCGCGGTAGATCACCTTCCCCACGGACGTGAAGGTGGCGTAAGGGATGCGCGAGAGGCGCGTGAGCTGCGTCAACAGCACGTGGGCGTCCTCGAAGGCCTCGCGCAGGAGCACCAGGCTTCCCTCGGGCGTCGTCTGGCGCAGCAGCTTCTCGATGTAGGGGTCGACGGCGTCGTCCTTCTTCAGGAAGCTCTCGACGTACTTGTCGAAGCGGGCGTGATTGACCTGCTCCTCGGTGAGCAGGCTGGTGCAGAGGCCCACGACGCGCAGCAGCACCCGGTCCACGAGGCGCAGCTCCTCTGACCAGTTGCGCAGCGCGAGCTGCTTGGTCTCGCGCTCGGAGAGCGGCTGGTTCCGGATGCGGAAGAAGCGCTCGAAGCTGCGCAGCCACATCTCCAGCTCGAACAGCTCGCTCGTCTTCCCCGCGAAGACCATCTGATCCATCCACTGGCGCATCTGGCCGCGGAGGAAATCCGTCTTCTCGCCGCGCGGTGCCTCGTAGACCGGGGGCATTCGCAAGTCCGGCCCAGATTATATGCGGCGGCGCCAGCGGCGCGACCGTGAGCCCGCGCACGCCCACGGCGCTCGCGTTGACGCTCGGCGGCCCGAGCCCGTATCATGACAGTTTGTTCCGGGGGAGGAGTTTGCCGTCTTGGAGCTGCTGAACGGCGTCACGGCCTGGCTGGCCGCCCGGCCCACCCACACGAAGGCGCTCTTCGCCGTCGCGGTGACTGTCGTCACAGTGGAGCTCCTCTTCAGGCGCTTCGGGCCGAAGTCCCGCGCCTACCGGAGGTGGACCGCCGTCTTCGAGGCGATCGGGCACGTGTGGACGATCGTCCTGCTCGGCATCATCTACTTCCTGTCGGTCTCCCTGGTCGCCTGCTGGATCAAGCTGTTCGGCGAGGACCCGCTGGACCGCGCCCTCGCGCCGGAGCCGAGCTTCTGGCGCGCTCACGAACCCAACCCGCTCGGCCCCGCGGCCGCGGCGCGCCACCAGTTCTGAGGCGGGAAGGATGAACGTCCTCGGTCTGTCCTGCTACTACCACGACTCGGCCGCCGCGCTGCTGCGCGACGGCCGCATCGTCGCCGCGTGCCAGGAGGAGCGACTGTCCCGCAAGAAGCACGACTCCGGCTTCCCGGCGCGGGCCGTGAGGTACGTCCTCAGGGAAGCGGGCCTCCGCCCGGAGCAGCTCGACGCGGTCGGCTTCTACGACAAGCCGCTGCTGAAGTTCGAGCGCATGCTCTCCACCTACGTCGCCACCTTCCCGCGCTCCTTCTCCTCCTTCCGCAAGGCGATGCCGGTGTGGGTGAAGGAGAAGCTGTGGGTGCCCTCGCTCATCCGCACGGAGCTGGCACCCTACCGGGGGCCGATCCTCTTCGCCGAGCACCACATGAGCCACGCGGCCTCGTGCTTCCTGGTCTCGCCCTTCGAGGAGTCGGCGATCCTCACCGTCGACGGCGTCGGCGAGTGGGCCACGGCCAGCTTCGGCGTGGGACGGGGCAGCGACATCACGCTGTTCAAGGAGATCCGCTTCCCCCACTCCCTGGGCCTGCTGTACAGCGCCTTCACGTACTACCTCGGCTTCAAGGTCAACAGCGCGGAGTACAAGGTGATGGGGCTCGCGCCGTACGGGAAGCCTGTCCACTTCGAGCGGATCATGAAGGAGATGGTCCACCTCAACGAGGACGGCTCCTTCAAGCTCAACATGAAGTATTTCTCCTATGACTACGGCCTCACCATGACGAACGGCGCCTTCGACGACTTCTTCGGCGGCCCGCCCCGCTTGCCCGAGACCTGGATGAACGAGCGGGAGTTCGACATCGCGGCCTCGGTGCAGAAGGTCTGCGAGGAGGTCGTCCTCGCCATGACCCGGTTCATCCAGAAGCAGACGGGCCTCGAGAACCTGTGCATGGCGGGCGGCGTCGCGCTCAACTGCGTGGCGAACGGGCGCGTGATCCGCGAGACGCCGTTCGAGAACCTGTTCGTGCAGCCGGCGGCGGGCGATGCCGGAGGCGCCGTGGGCGTCGCCCATTGGATCTACAACACGCTGGAGAAGCAGCCGCGTGGACCGGCCTGGAACGACGCATACCTCGGCCCAGCCTATTCAGACGCCGAGGTCAAGGAGTACCTCGACGGCCAGGGGGCGAAGTACACGGTGCTCTCCGACGCCGAGCTGACGCAGCGCACGGCGCAGCTCTTGTCGGAGGGGAACGTCGTCGGCTGGTACCAGGGACGCATGGAGTTCGGCCCGCGGGCGCTCGGAGGCCGCTCGATCCTCGCGGACCCGCGCGATCCGAAGATGCGCGATACCCTCAACATGAAGATCAAGTTCCGCGAGGGCTTCCGGCCCTTCGCGCCGTCCGTCCTCGCCGACAAGGCCTCCGAGTGGTTCGAGATCGACTGCGAGAGCCCGTACATGTTGCTGGTGGCCCAGGTGCGGGAGGGCAAGCGCACCATCCCGTCCGTGACCCACGTCGACAACTCGGCGCGGCTCCAGACCGTGACGCGGGAGCAGAGCCCGCTCTACTACGGCGTGATCGAGGAGTTCGAGAGGATCACCGGCGTGCCCGTCATCATCAACACGTCCTTCAACGTCCGCGGCGAGCCGATCGTGTGCACGCCTCACGACGCCTACCTGTGCTTCATGCGGACGAACATGGACTACCTGGTCGTGGGCCATCAACTGCTCGCCAAGCCGGATCAGCCCGCGCTTCGGGAGGACGTGGACTGGCGGACCTTGTTCGAGTTGGATTGAGGCGCAGAGGAAGGCAAGGATGGGACTCGAAGGGGCCAGGGAGAAGCTGGGGATCCTCGGTGAGCTGTGGGCGTTCATGCGCGTCCGCAAGAAGTGGTGGCTCGGACCGATCATCGTGATGCTCGTCCTGCTGGGCCTGCTGGTGGTGTTCACGCAGGGCTCGGCGGTCGCGCCGTTCATCTACACCTTGTTCTAGGTGCGGTCGGCTCCGGTGCGCGCTCTCCTTGATTAGCGGAGACGCTTCGCTTCTGCGCCGTTGACCCGGTTCAGGCCATCTACCAAGCTATGCGCGTGAATACGGCCGGCGGGCCCGTCGCGGTGATCGACATCGGCTCGAACTCGGGGCGCGCGGTCGTCTACGGGATCGAGCCGGGAGGGACGCTACGCATCCTGGCCTCGAGCCGGGCCTCGCTGCGCCTCGTCCGCGAGCTCGACGACACGCGGGCGCTCTCCCGGGACTCCGTCGAGCGTGCCATGGAAGCGCTGCGCGACTTCAAGGCCATCGCCGTCGGCGGAGCCGCACGCCGCCTCGTGGCCGTGGCGACGGCGGCGGTCCGAGACGCCGCCAACGGGCTGCGCTTCATCGAGCGCGTCCGCCGCGAGCTGGGCATCAGCGTGCGGCTCCTCTCCGGCGAAGAGGAGGCCCGCTACGGCTTTCTCGGCGCCGTCCGTGGCCTGCCCGTCGAGGACGGCTTCCTCTTCGACCAGGGCGGCGGCAGCCTGCAGCTGTCACGCTTCCGCAAACGCCGACTCGGAGAGAGCGACAGCTTTCCGCTCGGTGCGCTGCGTCTCTCGGACGCGTTCCTGAAGACCGATCCCCCGACGGGCAAGGAGATGCGCAGGCTCAGGAGCCACGCGCGCTCCTTCTTCGAGGACTCCGGATTCGGGCGGCTCGCCCGGGGCGAAAGCCTCGTCGGCACCGGCGGCACGGTGCGCAACCTCGCCAAGGTCGATCAGCGGCTCCGCCAGTATCCCCTTCGCCGGCTTCACGGCTACGCGCTGGGCCGCGCGCGCCTGGAGAAGATCGTGAGCATGCTCGCCGCACGCAGGCTCAAGAAGCGCGCGCAGGTCCCCGGGCTCAACGACGACCGCGGCGATTCCATCGTGGGCGGCGGTCTCGCCATCCTGACGCTCATGGAATGGCTGGACGCGAGCGAGGTCCTCGTCTCCGGGCAGGGCGTTCGCGAGGGCCTGGCGCTGGGCTTGGTGACAAGCGCGCTTCCACCC
>DATFEN010000049.1:0-12689 GCA_035251085.1 Vicinamibacteria bacterium
TTAGGTCGGCGACCGTGATCTCGTCGTCGCGGGTACGACCCGGCTTCGTGCCGGCGGCGATCTCGCCAAGCTCTCCGTACACCCCCTCGCGAGACAGCACGCCGCGTTCCACCGCGTGATGGATCTCGCCCAGCCGCAGGCACTGGTCGAGGCGGTCGGCCACGACCTTGTCCGCGCGTGCGAGCAAGGCGGGGTCCAGCTCGATCTTGTCCGGACCATCCGATCCGACAGCGGTGACGTGCGCGCCCGCCGAGACCCAGCCCGCCTCGACGACCGGCTCCCGCGACGGCGTCACGGTGACGATCAGCTCGGCGCCCAGGACGGCCTCGCGCGCGGCGGCCACGGCCACGACCGGCAGGCCGTGCTTGGCCTCCATCTCTCGGGCGTACGCTTCGGCGGCATCGAGACGCCGGGACCAAACGGCCAGCCGCGTGGGCCGACGCACCAGCAGAAGCGACTCGAGCTGGTAGCGCGCCTGGCTGCCGCAACCGATCATCGCGGCTCGCTCGATGTCGCGCCTCGCCAGCAGGTCCGCGGCCAGCGCCCCGGCCGAAGCCGTGCGCAGCTCCGTCAGGTACGCGTTGTCGCAAAGGAGCGCACGCAGCAGGCCGCAGGCCGCGTCGAAGACGAGGATGAGTCCACTGCCGACGGGCAGTCCCTGACTGGGGTTGTCGTAGAAGCCCGCCGCCTCCTTGATCGAAAAGAACGGCGTGCCCTCGAGGTGCGCGCCCTTCACGTGCACCTCGCCCCGCGACCGTGGCAGGTCCAGGTTGATGACTCCCGGGAGCACGGCCTGCCCGCGAGCGAGGCGCACGAAGGCATCGCGGACGGCCTCGAGGGCCGCGGCCGGTGTGATGAGCGAGCGGATCTCGCGCTCGTTGAGGACGAGAACTTTCATGGGCTTGAACGCGCCTTGGGGCGACCGGCGATTATATGATCGGCGGTCATGGACAAGAAGCGGCTCTCGGCAGGAATCGTCGTCTTCCTTCTCGGCGCCGCGGTGTCGGGGGCCCTGCTGCTGCAGCACCATGGTGAGCCGACCGCGGTCTCGACGGTGCAGCAGCTCTGCGGAGAAGGAGACGCGAGTGGCTGCGACCGGGTCTCCCTGAGCCCGTACGCGAGGCTTGCGGGCGTGCCGCTGGCCGCGATCGGTCTGGCCTTCTACCTCTCGCTCGTGTGCCTGGCGCTGCTCGCGACCCAGGCTGGCGATGTGGCCGCGGCGGCGGCCCGGGTGGCGCTCGTCCTCCTCGCGCTGGCACTCGTGGTCGACGTCGTCCTGCTGGGGATCCAGGCCTTCGCCATCGGGGCCTACTGCAAGCTCTGCCTGCTCACCTACGCTCTCAATGGGGCAGCGCTCTACGCGCTTTGGCCCGCGCGCACGGCGCCGCTGCTGTCCGCCACGCCGACCGGCCGCCTCCTCGGCATGGGTTGGGGGCTCGCCAGCCTGGCGTCGCTCCTCTTCGCTCTCGCCTGGAATGCCGGCCTTGCCGAACGGGCCGAGCGGCGTGCCGGCAGCGTCCTCGGGACCCCGGACGCATCGAGCGCCGACACCGCCGAAGTGGGCCGGCTCAAGGGCATCCTCGACGATCCGAGGAAGTACGAACAGTACCTGCAAGAGAAGTCCGCGCGAGAGTTCGAGACGGCCACGGTCCAGGACATCTCCCTGGACGGGGTCCCGGTCAAGGGCGCACAGGACGCCCGGATCAAGGTCGTCGAGTACTCCGACTTCCTGTGCCCCTTCTGCCGAGCCATCGCCGGCGGGTTCCGTGACTTCGTCCCGCGTGCGCAGGGACGGGTGTCGATCCATTTCAAGAACTATCCCCTCGACAAAGCGTGCAACCCCAGCCTGAGTCAATCCGTACATCCTGGCGCGTGCCTGCTCGCCAAAGGCGCGTTGTGCGCCGTCGAGCAGGGTCGGTTCTGGGAGTACCACGACCAGGTGTTCAACAAGCCGCCCCAAAACCCCAGCCGTGACACGGTCCTCGGGATCGCGACCGCGGCAGGTCTCGATGCAGGGCGACTGGGCTCCTGCATGGATGCGCCGGCCACCGATTCGAGGCTCGGGGCCGAGATCGCCGAGGGCCAGCGCCTCGGGGTCAGCTCGACGCCCTCGATCTTCATCAATGGGAAGAAACTGCCGCGAGTCAACGATTTCCTCGTGATGGTGGACAAGGAGGGCGCGCGTCTCGGCCTCCCAGCATTAACGCCGGCTCAGCCCACACATTGACGCAACCAAGTGAGGTTGACATTCTGTTCTTCGGAGTGAGAACCTAATTGTTTGTTATGAGCACGTTGGCGCCGTCCAAAGAGATCATCGACATCCCGCGCTCGATCGACCGCGCGGCCGAGGCGCGCAAGGCGCGCCGACGGCTGTACCCGGTCTCCGTCGTCTATTCCGGCTATGCACTAACCCTGCTGGCCGTGGGGCTCAGCCGACCGGTTCGGCTGGTTTCGATCGGGTTCTTCTTGCTCGGGGGAGCTGCCTGGACCGCCCTCGAGTACTGGGTCCACCGCTACATCCTTCACGGCCGCTTCCCTGACGGGCCCGGGGCCTGGCGGCACCTCGTGCATCGCCTCTTCGACCATCTGCACATCGAGCACCACCAGCGGCCCTGGGACGGCAACCACGTCAACGGCACCTTCAAGGACACGGGCCTGTTCGTGGCGCTGTTCATCCTGGGCTCGTGGCTGTTCCCTCTCCACACGCTGCCGATGTTCGTGGCGGGGCTGATGCAGTTCTACGTCCTGGAGGAGTGGGTGCACCACTCGGTCCACTTCTGCGACTTCAAGAGCCATTACTTCCAGTACATCAAGCGCCACCACCTCTATCACCACAGCCCGAAGGGGTCCGAGGTCGGCTTCGGTCTGACGAGCGGGTTTTGGGATGTGGTGTTCGCCACCCGGATCGCCGAACACGAACGTCGGGCGCTCTACAGCAGGATGCGGGCTTAGCACGAAAAGGGCCGGCGCTTCCGCGCCGGCCCTCGCATTTCCTAGACGCCTCTGCGTACCTGGAGCTCGTCTGGGTGCACGACGCCCTCGAAGCGCAGCGCGATGAAGTCCGGCCCACGCGACTCTGGGACCGCTGGGCCATGCGACGCGCGGGGGCCTGTCCGTTTGCGATCGTCCTGCGGCCGAGCGCCGGTGCCGCAACGAGGGCGGCTCCATTCCCCACTTGGCACTACCGGCCGCGATACCTCCCGCCAGATCTCGAAATCGAGGGGGCCCTCGACACGCCGCTCGCCGAGCCGGGTCTGTTCTACATCGCGTTCGGCCGCCGGCCCGACGCGCTGGATCGCGAGCGGACTGCCCACGCGTGTGGGGCCCACGAGCTGACGGGGGGTCGACATCATCTCTGCCCATGGCCACGCCGCTCTCGCTCGCCGCGCAGGCCGTGGCGGCGACAGGCGTCGTGCGCTTCTCGACCGGCGACGTTCACGCCACGTGCCTCACGTTCGACCGCGGGAGACGCGGAGACGCGGCCGATTTGCGGCCGGAGTTGCCGCTCCGGCTGATGTGGTAGTCCGCAGGCCAGCGGGACGAGTCGTCCCAAGCGCGTGACGAGTGGGCCGTGTTCGTGGCCCAGCGCGCCAAGCCTCCAATCCCTTGAGCCTGCGTGAGTCTTGAATACTTTCTTGGATATTCGAGCGATAGCGATTTTCGAGAACCCAGCGGGCGCGCGGAGCGTCTCATCGCAAGAACGCCGCCCCACGGGAGGTCACGATGGTCGCTCTCGCCGCCGCCGCACTGACCCTGGTCCTGACCGACGTGCTGGCCTTTCGCCTCGACCGCCCCACGCTCGAGGGAGCCGTCGCCGCGGCGCTCGTGGACAGCGGCCTCGAGCTGCGCTGGGACACGACACCGCCCGGCGCCGAACGACGCTTCGACAGCAGCGAGGTGCGGGTCATCCTATTGGACCGGCATCCCCGGAGCGGCGCCGAGTTGATCCTCGGCTCGGTCCTCCGCCAGCACGCCCGCACCGCGGCACTCTGGGTCTACGTGGGTGACATTCGGCGCGTCATCGACGGCGGCGCACCCGGACGATCCAATCGATTGCAGATGTCGGTTGCCGTGGGCCGCGTCATCGCCCACGAGGTCGCGCACCTCGTCGCGCCGGAGCAGCCTCATGCCGGGCAGGGGTTGATGAGCCGCATGGTGACACGCGCTGTTCTGCTGCAGGCGGAGGCGCCCCTCGACGCCGATTGCCGGGCCGCGATGCGATCGGCACTGGCGATCGGCCTCGGTCCGCCTCTGGCCGGCGCAGCGGAGCGCTCCTTCACGGTTGAAGCCTTCGGTGGAGACCTCGGCGGACCGGGTCTGGCACGTTAGCCCTTCGCCCGCCTGGTCATCACGCGATCCCATCGGCCTACGTCCTGAAAGAGCCTGTTCGTCCCAGCTGACGCGCCGGGACCTCCGCCGCTGCTAAACTAGCGCCCCGCCGTGAACGTCCTGGGACGCGACGCCCGCCCGTACCTGCGCACCGCCCTGCTGGGCGTGGCTCTGTGGATCCTCTACGACTCGGTCTTCATCGCGCAAAGCGTGCTCTGGCATGTCGAGAAGGGCATGCGCGTCCCGTGGGGCCGGCTGACGGCCAACTATTTGGACAGCGTGTTCTTCGGCCTGGTCGCTCCGCTCGCGGTGTGGGTCTCGACGCGCTGGCCGTTCACACGGGAGAGCTGGCGCCGGGCGGCGGCGGCGCACCTGGCCAGTGGGTCGCTCATCCACCTCGGCTACATCGTGACGGTGCAGCCGATCCGCCCGCTGCTCGCGGTTCTTCTGGACGCTCCGCAGATCGCGCGTCCCACCACCTGGACGCTGTTCGTCCAGACCTACCTCGGCGCGCTGCTGATGTACGTGCAGATGGTGCTCGTGAGCCACGGCATCCTCTACTACCGGCGCTGGCGCGAGCGCGAGCTGCGCGCGTCGCGCCTGGAAACACAGCTCGCGCAGGCCCAGCTCGAGATGCTGCGCATGCAGCTCCATCCCCACTTCCTCTTCAACACGTTGCACTCCGTGTCGGCGCTCATGCACAGCGACGTCAAGGCCGCAGACCGCATCCTGGCGCTGCTCGGCGACCTGCTCCGCGACTCCCTCGACAAGGTCGGCGCGCAGGAGGTCACGCTGAAGCAGGAGCTCGACTTCGTCGACCGCTATCTGGAGATCGAGCGCACCCGCTTCCGGGACCGGCTCTCGGTCAAGACGCTGGTGGACCCCGAGGCCTGGGACGTGCCGGTTCCCAACCTCGTGCTGCAGCCGATCGTCGAGAACGCCATCCGTCACGGCATCTCGCGACGCGCCGGGGCGGGACACCTCGTGATCACGGCCGCCCGGGCGGGGGACAGACTCGTGTTGAGCGTGCTCGACGACGGGCCGGGCCTCCCTGCAGAGGGCATGCTGTCCGGTCGCGGCGGAGTCGGACTCTCGAACACACAGGCGCGGCTACGGCAGCTCTACGGCGCCGAAGCGTCGTTCGAGCTTCGCAGCCGCGCCGAGGGCGCCGGCCTCGAGGCGCGCATCGAGATCCCGGTTCGGTCTGCGTCACGTCAGGAAGGCGCGGCGCGCCCCGCGTCGGCTTCCGACGTCTCCGAAGAAGCGCCCCTCGTCCACTAGGCGGACCGCCAGCTCGCGGCCGGGCGTCCAAATTGCATTCACTCTGCGAGGGCATGCCGTCCACCCTCTTGGATGTGGTTGTGTTCTCGGAACTTAGTGGCTCGCGGCCTCGTAGGTTCCGTCGGATCAGTCCATCCCCATGAAGACGAGTCCATCGAAGTGAAGATCCGCACGCTGATCGTGGACGACGAACCGATCGCGCGCGAGCGCATGCGTGCCCTTCTCTCGGCCGAGAGCGACGTGGAGATCGTGGGCGAATGCCGCGACGGCAACGAAGCCCTCGCCACGATCCGCCGGGAGAAGCCCGACCTCGTCTTCCTCGACGTGCAGATCCCCGAGCTCGACGGCTTCGGCGTGGTGAAGGCGCTCGAGGGCGAGCAGCTGCCGGCGATCGTTTTCGTCACCGCGTACGATCAGTACGCTCTCCAGGCGTTCGAGGTCCACGCGGTCGACTATCTGCTGAAGCCCTTCGACGAGGAACGCTTCCGCGTCGCTCTCCAACGTGCGCGCAAGACCGTCGAAGCCGAGGTCGGCAACGGCGTCAACGACCGGCTGCTGGCCCTGCTCAAGGACCTGAAGCCCGAAACCCAGTTCCTCGAGCGCGTGGTGGTGCGCAACTCCGGCCGGCTGTTCTTCCTGCGCACCGACGAGATCGACTGGGTCGAGTCGTCGGGCAATTACGTGTGCCTGCACGCCGGCAAGGAGTCGCACCTGGTGCGCGAGACCATGAGCGCCATCGAGGCGCGCCTCGATCCCGCGCAGTTCATCCGCATCCACCGCACCGCCATCGTCCGCATCGACCAGATCAAGGAGCTGCACCCGCTGTTCCACGGCGAGTACGAGGTGGCGCTGCGCGACGGCACGCGCCTGACGCTGTCGCGGAGCTATCGCGACCGGCTCCAGGGCCTGCTGGGGAAGGAGCTGTGAGACTCCGAGCATACAATCTGCGGATGCATTCCCTCCTGGCCCTGTTGATGCTGGCTGCTCCCGCGGTCAAGGCCGACGCGCCGCTCCGCAGCATCGGCTTCCTGGTGCTGCCGGGCGTCTACAACTCCGAGCTGATGGCGCCCTACGACGTGCTGCACCACTTGCGCTTCCACGTCGGTGACGCGCCCGAGGTGTTCACGGTCGCGCCGCGGACGGGGGCGATCCGGACCTTCGAAGGCCTGTGGCTCCAGCCCGCGTACACGTTCGAGAACGCTCCGCCGATCGACCTGCTGGTCGTGCCGAGCGCGGAGCACAACATGGACAGCGACCTTCGCGACGTGGCGCTTCTCGAGTGGGTGAAGACGGCCGGCGGCAAGGCGCGCTACCTGATGTCCCTCTGCGACGGAGCCTTCGTGCTGGCGAAAGCCGGCTTGCTCGACGGCCTGGAGGCAACCACCTTCCCAGGCGACCAGGATCGCTTCGGCGAGTGGTTCCCAGCCGTCAAGCTGCGGAAGGGGCCGCTCTTCGTCCACGACGGCAAGGCGATCACCAGCGCGGGCGGCGCCCGCAGCTACGAGCCGGCTCTGTATCTCGTCGAGCGCCTGTACGGCGTCCAGGCCGCGGAGAAGATCGGCCAGGGCCTCGTCATCGACTGGAAGCTGGGAGCGCTGGACCATCGAGTGGCTCCGGGAGCCCGCTAAAAACCGTCGCGAGCGTGGCCACGCGGCCGCCGGCGGATGCAGGAGCCGTGCCGGTGCGAATCGCTGCATCCACGCCAAGTGCCTGGCGCGGCGTGTCAGTCAATGTCGCACATCCCGTGGTTCATCAACCGCAGCCGCCCGCGACGGCGTCCTTGACAGCCTCGGGCGGCAAGCCGCTAGAATGCGGCCGGAGCCAAGTGGAGAGGCGCAGGACGTCGACGCGCTGAGGAGGCGCCCGTTGGACGCGTTGGAACGGTGATCACCGGATTCAACACGGACGTCAAGTACCGGGGCACGGTGTACCACGTGCAAACGGAGGACAAGGGCCAGCAGAACCCGCTGATCGAGACGCTCGTTTACAAGAAGGGCGAGATCCTCGCCTCGCGGCGCCTGCCCTACGCCGACATCATCGCGGACCGCTCCGACGAAGCCGCCATCACGAAGCTGATGGAGGACCAGCACCGCGGCATGATCATGGAGATCAAGCGCGGCCGCTTCGATCCCGAGGGCGCCCAGACGGTGATGGAGGACCTCTCGCTCGACGAGATCGTACTCGCGTACCTGGCCTCCCGCGCCGCCGGCACGCTTCCCCACTGAACTTGGCGGACATCGAGATCGTCGTGAACGGTGAGCCCCGCCGCGTCTCCGAGGGGTCGAGCCTGGCGGACCTGCTGCGCCAGCTGGGCCTCGCCGATCGCTCGCGCCTCGCGATCGAGCGCAACCGGGAGGTCGTGACGCGCGCACGCCTGGCCGACACCGCCCTGGCTCCGGGAGACCGCATCGAGATCGTGACCTTCGTCGGCGGCGGCGGCGCCTGATAGTATCGAACGATGCTGGATGCACTCGTCCTGGCGGGCCGCAGCTTCCGCTCGCGGCTGATCGTCGGCACGGGCAAGTACCCGAGCTTCGAGGTGATGAAGCGCGCCCACGAGGCCTCGGGAGCCGACATGGTCACCGTCGCCGTGCGCCGCGTGGACCTTGCGAAGCGCGGCCCGGAGAACCTGCTGGACCACATCGACCCGGACCGTTATGTGCTGCTTCCCAACACGGCGGCGTGCTACACGGCCGAGGACGCCGTCCGCACGGCGCGCCTGGGGCGTGAGGCCGGCCTCAGCCACTGGGTGAAGCTCGAGGTGATCGGCGACGAGAAGACGCTGTTCCCGGACGTCCAGGGCCTGCTGGAGGCGACGCGCGTCCTGGTCAAGGAAGGCTTCGTGGTGCTGCCGTACACGAGCGACGACGTCGTGGTCGCCAAGAGGCTGGAGGACGCCGGCGCGGCGGCGGTGATGCCGCTGGCCGCTCCCATCGGCAGCGGCCTCGGCATCCAGAACCGCGTGAACCTGCAGCTCATCCGCGAGGCGGTCGGTGTTCCGATGATCGTGGACGCCGGCGTCGGCACCGCCTCCGATGCCGCGATCGCGATGGAGCTCGGCGCCGACGGCGTGCTCATGAACACGGCGATCGCCCTGGCCGACAAGCCGGTGCTCATGGCCTCGGCGATGAAGAAGGCGGTGGAAGCCGGCCGCGAGGCGTTTCTCGCCGGACGCATCGCGAAGCGGATGTACGCATCCGCTTCGTCGCCGCTCGCGGGCGTGATCGGCCGCTAGGTCTTGGACGAGGACCAGCCGGACCTCCGGGCACTCCGCGAGAAGCTCGTGGCCGAGGAATCGGCGTACGCCGAGGTGCTGGCCTCGGTCGATGCGCTGGCGGCTTTTCCGCTTCCCGCTGAGACGCTGCGCGAGCTGCCGGCCCAGCGCGAGCGCCTCAACGAGGCGTGGCGCACGGCTCTCGCTCCCGAAGGCGGCCTGTTGGCCCCGAAGGTGTGGGCAGCTGTTGCGCCCGCCCTCCAGCGCCAGGAGCAGTGGAATGCGAGCGTGGTCCAGATCCTGAACGGCCAGCTCGAGGAGAACGCACGACTCTTCGCCCGGCTCCGGGAGCTGTCCGCGGCGCTCGTCCGCTACCTGCAGCGCGTCCAGCCGCTCATGGATGCGCGCGATCGGATCGCCACGGCGCTGGCCACGACGCGAAGCGAGCTGATCCTCGAGGCCTTCGACCGACGTCTCGAGTCGCTGGGGCGACGTCTGACGGGCCTGCTCGCCCTGCGGGATCGGGTCGAGGCCGTGTCCGAGGAGACGCGCGCGATCCATGCGGCCCTCGAGCGGCAGGCGGCGGCACCGGAGCAGGCGGTCGAGGCGGCGCGTGCCGCGAAGGACTCCGCATACGTCGCCTTCGAGAACCGCTTCCGGGGCTCGCCCGAGGAGATCCGCGAGCGCTTGCAGGACTACTTGCGGCACTTCCGGGAGCGCGCACCCGTCCTGGACCTCGGTTGCGGTCGCGGCGAGTTCCTGACGCTCCTGAAGGAAGCGGGCGTGGGCGCTCGTGGCGTCGAGGCCAACGCCCAGATGGTCGAGACGTCGCGGGCCCGCGGCCTGGACGTCGTGCGCGGGGACTTGCTGGATTTCCTGCGCGCGGAAAAAGACGGCGCCGTGGGTGGTGTGTTCGCGGCGCAGGTGGCCGAGCACCTGCCGCCGGCGGTGCTGCAAGGGCTCCTCGCCGAGTCGTTCCGCGTCCTGCGCAAGGGCGGACTGCTCGCCCTCGAGACGGTGAACCCGCGCTCGGTCGTCGGCTTCCTCGAGGTCTACAACCGGGATCTCACCCACGAGCGCCCGCTGCATCCCGACACGCTTGCGTTCCTGGCGGCCGCAGCGGGTTTCACCGACGTCCGCGCCGAGTATCGCTCACCGGTCGAGGCCGCCAGCCGGCTGCAGGCGGTCCCGACGGACGGACTGCCCGAGCCAGCGGCGCGCGTTCTGAACGAGAACCTGGAACGCCTCAACGCCTTGGTCTACGGGCCGCAGGAGTACGTCCTCTTCGCGACGCGGTAGCGGGTGCGCATCGCCTTCGTCTCGCCGCTGCCGCCTGCACCGACAGGCATCGCCGACTACGCGGTCGACGTCGTGGCTCTCCTGGCGCCCCGCCACAGCATCGAGCTCTTCCACGACCAGGAGCAGGTCGATCGCGACAGGCTGCCGCCCGCATACCGCCTCTTCTCAGCCGGGGAGCTGCTGCTCCGCCACGCCGCTCAACCCTACGACGCGATCGTGTACCAGATGGGCAACGGCCCAAGCCACGGGTTCTTGTATCCGCTCCTGGCACGCCTCCCCGGCGTCCTCGTGCTCCACGACCTGGTGCTGCATCACGCGCGGGCGCGGATGTTCCTCGATGCGCCGGAGGCTCGGGCCTACGCCGCCGATCCCACGAGCGCCACGCGTCGCGCCGCGGCGCTCCGGCCCCTCGGTCAGTACGCCGCGGAGCTCCAGTACGCCTATCCGTCGGCGGCCGAGCGCATCGCTGATGTCCATCTCGCCACGGTCGGCACGCTGCTGCCCTACGCCTATCCCCTGTTTCGCATACCGGTGGAGGTTTCGCGAGTCACGGCTGTGCACAACGACTTCATGGCCGCCGCGATCCGCGAGGAGGTCCCCGAAGCGACCGTGGTCAGGATCCCGATGCCGATCGAGACGGCCACGCCCTCAGCCGAGGCCGTGGCCGCGCTGCGGAGGCGCTACTCGCTCGGTCCCGACGCGTTCGTGGCCGCCGCTTTCGGCCTGCTCACGCCCGAGAAGGGCATCGCGACCGTCGCCAATGCGGTGGGGCGCGCCGCAGCGTCGCTGGCGCGCTTGCGGCTGCTGCTGGTGGGACCGGTGGCGGACCGCCGAGCGCTGGATGCGGCGCTGGAGCGGGCGGGTATCGCCGAGCGCACGGTGGTGACGGGCCGCGTTCCGTTCGACGAGCTTCCGGCGCACCTCGCGCTGGCCGACGTGGCGGTCCACCTGCGGTACCCAACCGCGCGCGAGACGTCGGCTGCCTTGCTGCGGCTCCTGGCCCAGGGCCGTCCAACCGTGATGTCGGACCTCGAACATCTCGCCGACGTTCCCGACGACGCCGTGGTGCGCGCCGATCCGAGCGACGAGGAGGGCGACGTCGTGCGTGCCATCCTGCGGCTGGCGGAGCGGCCCGAGGCCCGCCGGCGTCTCGGCGAGCGCGCCTCGGCGTTCGTTCGCAGCGAGCATTCGCCCGCGCGGGCGCTCGAGGGCTACGAGGCAGCCTTCCAGACCGCGCGGCGCCGGCAACCGTCGGTGCCGCGCGGTCTGCCTGCCCACTGGGCGGTCTGACCTCCCGTCGCGCCGCTCGGACGGCCTCTTGATGCGGTGGACCCTCGCTCCCCGCTTCGGTGTCCAAGGGTGCAAAGCGGAGGGCCCCGATGCCGCGAGAGCTGTTCCAGGACGTGGAACGGAAGCGCCCGGGTAGCGGCTGGCGTTCGGTGCCGGCTTCCCTTGCGGTGCACGCGCTGGCGGGGATCGTCCTTGCGGCTCGCTTCGTGCGGCCGGTTGCGAACGCGATCGAAGAGCACCGCGCGGGCGTGCTGCGGTTCCCGGGCGTGGAGGCGACACCTGCACCGGTTGCGGTGCACGCGAAGCCGCCGTCTCGAGCCAAGGCGGGGCCTGTGGTGGCCGCTCCGGTGCCGGCGCCCGCACCCGCACCGATCCCTGTCGCCGATCCCGATCTCGCAGAGCCGGCGCCTGGCGAGTACGACGACACGCCCGCGGGTTGCCTGACCAATTGTGGCGACGAGCCGCCGGGCAGCACGGGCACCGGCGCCGAACTGGGCGATGGTCAGGGCCCCGTGGACACTGCCACCGGCGGCGGCAGCCCGCTGCCGATCGGCGGCGAGCTGCGCGCGCCGCGCAAGACTCACCATGTCCTGCCCGAGTACCCCGATCTCGCGCGCAAAGCGGGGGTGGGCGCCGTGGTGATCGTCCAGTGCGTGATCGACGTGGACGGTCGCGTGTTCGATGCGCGCGTGCTCCGCGGCCACCCCTCCTCGACTCGTCGGCCCTGGAGGCGGTCCGTCAGTGGCGCTACGAGCCGACGCGGCTCAACGGGATCGCCGTCCCGGTCGTGATGACCGTCACCGTGACCTTCCAACCCCGGAGATGAGCCATGGCCATCGGCCCCGGCGGCCGAAGCCGCACGTTCGCGGAGATCAACGTGACGCCCCTCGCCGACGTGATGATCGTGCTGCTCGTCATCGCGATGGTCACGGTTCCTGCGCTCGCGAGGGGCCCCGTGAGAACACTTCCCACGTCGGACGCGCCACGAGAACGTCGTGGGCCGATCGAGGTGTCGATCGCGGCCGATGGCTCGGTGTTCCTGGGCGCCGAAGCGCTGAGCGTGGCCGGCGAGCTCCTGCCCCGGCTGCGGGCGTTGCTCTCGGAGCATGGAGAGGGCGCCATGGTCGTCGTCAAGGCCGAACAACGACTGCGCTTTGCGATCCTGGAGGACGTGCTGCGCCTGTGCCGGGAGGCGGGCGCCGAGGAGCTGATCCTCGCGACCCGTGCCCGAAGCCCGCTCTAAGCCGTGGCCGGGACGCCCTTGATGGCCACCAGC
>DATFEN010000067.1:0-16301 GCA_035251085.1 Vicinamibacteria bacterium
GACGGAGACGCCGCGCGCCCCCGCGTCGAGGGCGTTCTCCACCAGCTCCTTCACGACCGACGCCGGACGCTCCACGACCTCGCCCGCCGCGATCTTGTTGATCAGGTCGTCCGGGAGCTTCTGGATCGCAGCCATGTCCCGTGCGGTGGCGCCGGCGCGCCTAAATCCATTCCTTCTTCCTGAAGTACCAGATGAGGCCCGCCGTGATGCCCGCCATCAGCAGCCAGACCATGGCGTACCCGTACCGCCACTTCAGCTCCGGCATGTGCTCGAAGTTCATCCCATAGACGCCGGTCAGCACCGTCAGCGCGGCGAACACCGCGCCGATCACGGTAAGGCGCTTCATCGTCTCGTTGAGCCGGTTGCTGACGGCCGTGAGGTAGGCGTCGAGAGTGCCCTGGATCATGTCCTGGTAGGCGAACGACGCGTCCACGATCCGGTACAGGTTGTCGTAGATGTCGCGGAAGTAGATGGCGGCCTTCGGGGCGATCGCCTTGAACTCGCCACGCGACAGGCGGTGGACGATCTCGCGCTGGGGCGTGCAGATCCGCCGCAAGTACATGGCGTCACGCTTCAGCACGAAGATCCGGTCGAGGGTCTCGCGGGTCGGGTTCTCGAACACCTCCACCTGCACGAGCTGGATCTTGTCCTCGATCGCGTCGAGGTTCGGGAAGTAGTGCTCGAACATCTGGTCCAGGATCTGGTGGAGCAGGAAGTCGACGCCCTTCGGCATCGCCGCCTGGAGGTTCTTGCCGCACTGCTCGCGCGCCGCGGTGATCGAGCGCATGGGGCCCCGATGGTGCGTGATCAGGAAGTTCCTGCCCAGGAAGATGTCGAGCTCGCGGGTGATGAACTGGTCCGTGGGAGCATCGAAGCGGATGCCGTGCACGATGATGAAGACGTACTCCTCGTAGTCGTCCACCTTGGGATGGTGGACTTCCGAGAGGCAGTCCTCGATCGCCAGCGGGTGGAAGTGGAACGGGTCCTCGAGGATCGTGGCCTCCTTCACCGTGGGGTCCTCGAGGTCGATCCAGTGGATCGCCTCCGAGCCCTCACGGATATGCTCGGGCCGGAACTCGGCCACGTGCTCGATCCGTCCGCCGGCGCACCTGAAGTAATTCAGCACGCTCTCGGTGTCCTTCGTGACTCCGGGGTCCGTTCTCGGTCGCTCAATCCCCGACCGGCTTCTCGAGCTGGGCCTGAGCCGCCGCCAGCCGCGCGATCGGGACACGATAGGGTGAGGCCGAGACGTAGTCGAGGCCGACCTGGTGGAAGAAGCGGATCGAGCCCGGATCGCCGCCGTGCTCGCCGCAGATGCCGATCTTCAGCTTCGGCTTCGATGCGCGGCCTTTCCTCACGCCGATCTCGACGAGCTGGCCGACGCCCGCCGCATCGATGGTCACGAACGGGTCCTTCTCCAGCAGGCCGTGCTCGAGGTAGTGCATCAGGAAGCGGCCGGCATCGTCGCGGCTCAGGCCGAAGCCCATCTGGGTCAGATCGTTCGTGCCGAAGGAGAAGAAATCCGCCTCACGGGCCACCTCGTCGGCGGTCAAGGCGCCCCGGGGCACCTCGATCATCGTGCCGATCCGGTACTCGACGTCCTGGCCGGCCCCGCCCAGCACCGCCTCCGCCTCCTCGAGCACGATCTGCTTCTGCCGCTTCAGCTCCTCCACGTGCCCGACGAGTGGGATCATGATCTCCGGCTTCACGGGCGTGCCCTTCTTCGCGACCTGCAGGGCCGCCTCGAAGATCGCCCGGGCCTGCATGCGCGTGACCTCGGGGTACGTGATCCCGAGACGGCAGCCGCGATGCCCCAGCATCGGATTGAACTCGTGGAGCTCTTCGACGGCGCGCAGCAGCCGCTCCCTCTCGGCGATGCGTCGCGCGTTCTTCCGCGCGTTCTTAGCGCCGAGCGTCGCGATCTCGACCATGAGCTCCTCGCGCTTCGGCAGGAACTCGTGGAGCGGAGGGTCGAGGGTACGGATCGTGACGGGATGGCCGTGCATCTCGCGGAACAGGCCCGCGAAATCTGCCCTCTGCATCGGTAGCAGCTTCCGAATCGAGCCGGTGTAATCGGCGATGGCCTTTCCGTACTCCTTCTTCGCCGCCTTTAGCTCGCGGCGCAGGTCGGACGCCTGGCCGCCCTTCGCCTCCTTCAGGCGCGCCGAGAGGCGCCCCACCACCTCGAGGCCACGCTGGCCGCGCGCCGCCGAGAGGATCATCTTCACGACGTGACGCAGCCGGTCCTCGGCGAAGAACATGTGCTCGGTCCGGCACAGGCCGATGCCCCTGGCCCCGAATGCGAAGGCCACCTTGGCGTCGCGCGGGATGTCGGCGTTGGCCCGCACGCCGAGCCGGCGCACTTCATCAGCCCACTCCAGCAGCCTGGCGAACTTCCGGTACAGTGCGGACTTCTCCGGCGCCAGCCTGCCCTCCACGACCTGCAGCACCTCCGAGGGGCTCGTTGCCACGGAGCCGAAGATCACCTCGCCGGTCCCACCGTCGATCGACAGGCTGTCGCCCTCCCGCAGCTCCCGCTTGCCGATGCGCAGGCGCCGGCCCTTGGTGTCGATACCGAGGGCGCCGCAGCCCACGATCGAGGGCTTGCCCATCTGACGTCCGACCACGGCCGCGTGCGACGTCATGCCCCCCGTCGCGGTCAGGATGCCCTGCGCGACGCTCATCCCGTGGATGTCGTCCGGAACGGTCTCCATCCGGACGAGCAGCACGCGCCGCCCTCTCCGGGACCAGGCCACCGCGTCGTCGGCGGTGAAGACCACCGCACCCGTGGCGGCGCCTGGAGAGGCGGGGAGCCCCTTCGCGGCCACCTCGGCCTTCGCGCGCTGCTTCGGGTCGAAGATCGGGTGCAGGAGCTGGTCGAGCGCCTGCGGCTCCACCTTCATCACCGCTTCGCGGGGCGTCAGGACGCCCTCGTCCACGAGATCCACCGCGATGTTCACCGCCGCGAGACCCGTCCGCTTGCCGTTCCGGGTCTGGAGCATGAACAGCGAGTTCTCCTGGATCGTGAACTCGAAGTCCTGCACGTCCTTGTAGTGCCGTTCCAGGCGCGACGTGATGTCTCGGAGCTGGCGGTACGCCCCGGGCATGACGGCTTGGAGCTCGCCGATCGGGCGGGGCGTGCGGATGCCGGCTACGACGTCTTCGCCCTGGGCGTTCTGCAGGAACTCGCCGTAGAACTCCTTCGCGCCCGTGGACGGGTTGCGCGTGAAGCCCACGCCGGTGGCCGAGCTCATTCCCATGTTGCCGAAGACCATGCTCTGCACGTTCACGGCGGTCCCGAGGTCGTGCGGGATGTCGTTCAGCCGGCGGTAGGTGATCGCGCGCGGGTTGTTCCACGACTCGAACACGGCGTCCCGTGCTCCCTTGAGCTGCTCGCGGGGATCCTGGGGAAAAGGCCTGCCCTTCTCCGCCTGCACGACGCCCTTGAACCGCTCGATGACATCGTCCAGGGCGGCCTCGTCCAGCTCGACGTCCGCCGTCACCTTGCGCTGCTTCTTCACCGCGTGCAGCTCGTGCTCGAACCTGTCCTTGTCGATGGCGAGCACGACGTTGCCGTACATCTGGATGAAGCGTCGGTAGCTGTCCTTCGCGAAGCGGCCGTTGCCGGTCTTGCCTTTGAGGCCCTGCACCGACCGGTCGTTGAGGCCGAGGTTCAGGATGGTGTCCATCATCCCCGGCATCGAGAACTTCGCGCCGCTGCGGACCGAGACGAGCAGCGGGTCCCTGGCGTCGCCCAGCGTCTTGCCCATGAGGCCCTCGAGGCGCTCGAGGTTCAGCTCGATCTCGGCGTCGATCGCGGGCGTGACCGAGCCGCCGCGCTCCTGGAAGAGGATGCAGGCCCGCGTCGAGATCGTGAAGCCCGGCGGCACCGGCAGCCCTGCGTTCGTCATCTCCGCGAGGCCGGCGCCCTTGCCGCCGAGGAGGTCCTTCATGTCCTTGTGGCCCTCGGCCTTGCCTCCGCCGAAGAAGTAGACGTGCTGACTCACGCTTGGCCTCCGAGTTTCGAGATGTCGGCGATCCGATAGAAGAGCGACAGCGTGCGCGCCAGGAGCCCGAGGCGGTTCTCGCGGAGCTTCGGGTCCTCGGCCATCACGAGCACGTCGTCGAAGAAGCGGTCCACGGGCGCACGCAGCGAAGCCAGCGCCCGCAGTCTCGCCTCGTAGCCGCCGTCGCGGCCGGACAAGCCCGACACCGCCTGGTCGAGGAGGCGCTCGGCGTCCTCCTGGAACAGCGTCGCGTCCGGACGCGCCTCGCGCCGGTCTCCGAGGATGTTCCGCGCGCGCTTGAACGCCACGGCCAGGTGCTCGAAGTCCTCGCGGGCCTCCTGCCGGACGCGGTGGAGAGCCTTGAGGCGCACCCATGCCTCGTGGGGGTTCTCGAGGGCGTCCGGCTCGCGCGCCCCGAGCACGGCCTCCACCTCGTCGGCCGGGTAGCCCCGCGCCACGAGCACGTAACGCAGGCGGTCGAAGAGGAAGGCCGCGAGCTCGGGCACGACTTCGGCCGCGGGCCGCGACAGCGCTCCGCCATAGCCAGCCACGGCTGCAGCCACGAGGCGGCGCAGGTTGGGCCGCTCCTCGGCCTCGGCGGCGTTCCAGAAGTCCAGCAGTACTCGGACGATGCCCTGGGCCGCGCGGCGCAGGCCGTAGGGATCGCTGCTGCCCGTCGGCATCAGGCCAAGGCCGAAGTATCCGGCCAGGGTGTCCAGCTTGTCCGCCAGGGAGACCGCTCCGAAGACCGTGGCATCGGAGCCCGCGAGGGCGCTGGCCGGCGGGCTGCCTTCCTCGATCGAGATGGGGTGGTAGTGCCAGTGCACCGCGCTCGCGACGCCCTCCCAGCCGTGGCCCTGGGCCCGCAGGTAGATCCCGCCCATCACCCCCTGGAGCTCCGTGAACTCTCGAACCATGAGCGTCGTGAGGTCGGCCTTGGCCAAGAGCGCGGCCTGCCGCGCGGCTTCGTGCTCGGGCTTCGTGAGGAGCCCCATCTCGGCGCCCATGATCGTCACGAGCCGGGTCATGCGGTCGGCCTTCTCCCGGTAGCTCCCCAGCTTCTGATGGAACGTGACGCCCGCCAGGTCCTCCACGCGTTCCGGCAGCGGGCGCTTGAGATCCTCCTCGAAGAAGAAGCGGCCGTCGCGAAGGCGCGCGACCACCACGCGCTCCATGCCGCGCGTGATCTCGGCTGCGTTCGAGCCGTCGCCGTTGGTCACGGCTGCGAAGCGCGTCACCGCGCCGCCCGAGGCGATCGGGAGGTACTTCTGGTGATGAACGAGCACCGTCTCGAGGACCTCGCGGGGCAGCGAGCGGAACTCGGCGGGGATGCCGCCGACCATGACGGCCGGGCACTCCACGAGGTCGCGCCACTCAGCGACCAGGCCGTGATCGTCGGCGGTCCGGCCGAGGTCCGCCAGGCTCGCGCGAATCCGGGCGGCCCGCTCCTCGGGATCCAGCAGCACGAAGCCCTCGCGCAGCTTCGCCAGCAGCTCCGCGAAGGAAGCGACCTGGATCGGCCGCCCGGCCGCCCCTCTCGGCAGGAAGCGGTGTGCGAACGTGACGTTCCCGCTCTGCACGATGGGCGCGCCCTTCGCGCCGTTCTCGAGCACGTAGATCGTGAACGGCACGACGTCGCCGTCGAGCATCGCGGCGATCCAGCGGATCGGTCGGCCGAACGGGAAAGCGCCCTTGCCGTCGTCGAGCCACGCATCCCAGCTCATGCGTTTGGGGAAGGCCAGCGCGCGTAACAGCTGTCCGACGAGGATCGGCAGGATCTGCTTCGCGGGACGGCCCTCGATCCGCCGCGTGTGGGCGAGGTAGAGCACCTCGGCGCCTGCGGCCTTGGGCAACGACAGCAGCTCCTCTGGCGCGCGGCCGACCTTCTTCGCGAAGCCCTTGGCCGCGCTCGTCCAGACTCCGCTCGCGTCCCTCGCGGCGCTCTGAGGTGGGCCGAAGATCGTCTCCTCGCGGTCGTCCTGGCGAACCGGCACCTCCGCTACGAGGACCAGCCGCCGCGGCGTCCAGAGCGAGCGCACGCCCGATGTCGTGAGCGGCTCCTTCGCCGCCAGCTCCTCGAAGCGCGCGCGGAGCTGCTCGCCCAGGCCGGGCAGCCACGAGGCCGGGATCTCCTCGCAGCCGATCTCGAGCAGCAGCTCAGCCACGGGCGGCCTCCTCAACCGAGCCCTCGCGCGGCGCGACGTGCGCCGCCGCGATCGCGCAGGCGAGCTTGCGGATCCCCAGGATCATGCCCGCGCGCTGGCTCACCGAGATCGCGCCGCGGGCGTCGAGGATGTTGAAGGCGTGGGAGCCCTTGAGGCACCAGTCGTACGCCGCGAGCAGGCTGCGATCCCCCGGCGCCTCGAGCGTGCGCCAGCCTTCCTTCAAGTACTTGTCGAAGAGCTCGCGGAACAGCTCCACGTCGGCGAGCTCGAAAGAGTACCGGGAGAGCTGGTACTCCTCCTCGTGACGCACCTCGCGGTAGCGGCGGTCCTTCGACCAGCGCACGTCGTAGACGTCCTCGACGCTCTGAAGGTACATCGCGATCCGCTCGAGGCCATAGGTGATCTCGGCCGAGATCGGTTGCAGGTCGAGGCCGCCGGCCTGTTGGAAGTACGTGAACTGCGTGATCTCGAGGCCATCGAGCAGGACCTGCCAGCCGATCCCCCAGGCGCCCAGGGTCGGCGACTCCCAGTTGTCCTCCTCGAAGCGGACGTCGTGGGCCGCGGGATCGATGCCGAGCGCGACCAGGCTGCCCAGGTAGACATCCTGCACGTCCGCAGGCGCCGGCTTGAGGATCACCTGGAACTGCTCGTGCTTGTAGAGCCGATTCGGGTTCTCGCCGTAGCGGCCATCGGCCGGCCGCCGCGTCGGCTGGCAATACGCGACGCGCCACGGCTTGGGCCCGAGCACGCGCAGGAACGTCTCGGGGTGCATCGTGCCCGCCCCGACCTCCGCATCCCACGGCTGATGGATCAGGCAGCCGCGCTCCGACCAGTAGCGCTCGAGCGCGAAGAGGATCTCCTGGAGCGTCACGAAGCGCTTCTCCTGACGTCCTGAAGCACGCGGACCGAGCGCAGCTCGCGCTCCAGGTGCCTGCGGATGAGGTCCTGTTGAAAGCCCTCGAGGGCATGGGCCTCGGACGGCGGGGCTTCGATCGACGCTGGAGGCCTGGCGAAGACCAGCTCGAGGAACCCGCGCGCTTCGCGGCCGAGGATCGGGCCAGTGGCGGGACCGCAGCCGTCGCAGACGAAGCCTTTGGCCGGCTCGTGGTACAGCAGCGCCCCCCCCATGGACACACCGCGTCCGCACGCAGCGCAGCGATCGAGGGGCGGATAGATCCCGTGAAGCCGCAGCAGCCACGCCTCGAGATAGCGGGTCAGTCCCACGACGTCGTTCCCCTCCTCGGCGGCTCGCACCACGGCGATGGCGAGCCGGTAGACCGCGTCCTCCGCCTCGCCCTCCTGGGCGAAGGCGTCGATCAGCTCGACGAAGTACGACAGCGCCAGCGCCGTCTCCAGGCCACGTCCGCCCGCAGGGAACGCCGAGCGCAGGAGCTCGCACGCTCCCAGCCGGAACAGCTCCGCTCCCTGACGCCCGTGGAGGGAGACACGCACCTCGCTCAGCGGCTCCAGGGCCGACTGGTACCGGCTCCGGCCGCTGCGCGCGCCCTTCGCCACCGCCCGCACCTTGCCGCGCTCCCGGGTGAGCAGAACCACCACCTTGCTCGACTCGCCCAGCTCATACGAGCGAAGGACCAATGCGTCCGAGGCGATCGGGGGCATTTCGGGAGAGACGGCGTGTGTTTCGCGGACCGCGTAAGTTAGCACGAGCGCGCCCGCGAAGCCACGCGCGGAGTTCCGCCTGCTGTGTTAGTTTTGGCCCCATGAAGCTGTTGTGGCGCGCCGTTCTCATCATGGCTGCGGGTGCGGGCCTCGGCCTGACCTGGAACGCGGCGTCGGGCCGCGGGTTCTCCCTCGAACGCAATGCACTCGTGAAGGAGGGCGACCAGGTCGTCGAGGCGCCCGAGGCGCGTCAGAGGCTCGAAAAGGGCGCGCTCTTCCTCGACGCTCGGCCCGTGGACTTCTACGAGATGTCTCACGTCCCCGGCGCACTGCCGCTTCCCGAGGAGGATTTCGATCGCGCCTTCGCGAGGATCGAGCCCCGGCTGCGCGAGAGCCTCGACGTCATCGTGTACTGCGCCGGCTTTGGCTGCGAGGCGAGCCACATCGTCGCCCGGAAGTTGAAGGACCGAGGCATTCCCGCGGCGATCCTCCACGAGGGCTGGCCGGCCTGGCAGGATGCCGGCTATCCCGTCAAGCCCGGCCGCGAACCTTGAGTTTCCTGGGCCGAGCGCCGTTGCAGTGGGCCGTGGGCCTGCTGCTCGGCGCCGTCTTCATCTATGCGAGCTGGGACAAGATCCTGCATCCGGTCGAGTTCGCTCGGATCGTCTACCACTACCAGCTCATCGGACCGAGCCGCGCGGTCGGCCCGTTGCCGGCGAACCTCCTGGCCGTGACGCTGCCGTGGATCGAGCTGCTGGTGGGCCTGCTCCTGGCGAGCGGCCTTTGGCGCCGCGAGGCGGCCCTGGTCGCCGCCGTGATGCTATCGGCCTTCGTCGTGGCGGTTGGCGCGGCGCTCGTCCGCGGCATCGACATCGAGAACTGCGGCTGCTTCACTGTGACCGGCATGGGACGCCAGGCGGGGCTCAAGCTGTTCGCCGGAGACCTGGTGCTGCTGGCCGCGACAGCGGTGCTGCTGGTCCCCCGGCGTTCAGCGTTGACAAGCGCGGGACCCGCCGCGTAGCATCGCGCCCCGATGACGAGAGCCGCAATCCGAAGCGCACTCCCTCTGTTTCTCGCCGCGCTGCTCGCGGGCTGCGCGCAGCCGCCGACGCGCGAGCTGACCGCGGCCGAGACCGCGCTCGCCGAGGCGCGGCGCGCCGAGGCGGAGAAATACGCCTCCGAGCTGATGGAACAAGCCAATGCCGCCCTGTTGGCGGCTCGCCAGAAGGTCGAGCAGAAGGACTACCGGGGCGCGCTCTCCTCGGCTGTGGATGCCGCCGAGAAGGCGCGTGCCGCCGCTGCCGCGGTTCCCTCTGCCAAGATGCTGTTGAAGGGCGCGGCGGAGACGGCCCAGGCCGAGGCGCAGGCCGCGCTGGACGAGGTCGCGGCGATCCGCGAGGAGGCGGCGAAAGCCAAGGTTCCGGACGCCGCCTTCGAGGTCGTGGCCACGGCGGTCGGCGAGGTCGAGGCAGCGATGAAGGCGGTCGCGGACGATCTCGCGAAGGAGGACTTCAGCGCGGCGCAGAAGGCGGGCGCCGAGCTGAAGACGAAAGCTGCAGCGCTCGCGGCCGGATACCGCGCGGCCCTCGACAAGTGGCTCGAGGAGCACCCGCGGGGGCGTCGGCCGGCGAAAAAGAAGTAGCTCTAGGCCAGCCACTCCCCCTCGAACAGAAGCTCCGCTTCCCCAACCTGGCGCAGCGTGCCCCCCAGCGGCCAGTGCACGTCCAGCACGCCGCCATCGCAGGCGACGCTGACCTGGCGGTTCACGAAGCCGTGCAGCACGGCAGCAGCGGTGGCGCTCGCGGCTCCCGTGCCCGAGGAGCGCGTGTAGCCCACGCCTCTCTCCCACATCCGCACGCGCAGCTCCGAGCGCGAGACGACACTCGCGAACTCGACGTTTGTCCGCCCCGGGAAGCGAGGGTGGTGCTCGATCGCGGGCCCCAGGACCTGCAACACCTCGTCCGGGGGCGGCTCCTTCATGAACACCGCGCAATGCGGGTTGCCCAGCGACGTGGTCGTCACCTGCAGCTGTCGGCCCGCAGCCTCGAGCGGCTCCGCCAGCGGCCCGTCCTGGAGCGGAGTCCCGAGGTCGGTTCCCACCCGATAGCGCGTTTCCGCCATCGGCATCACCTCGACCGGACGAGGACCGGCCACCGTCTCCACGAGGTGGCGGAATCCCACGACGCCACGGTGCACGCCCCAGGCCGCCACGCAGCGCACGCCGTTGCCGGAGACCTCCGCCTCGGAGCCATCGGCGTTGAACAGCCGCATGCCGATGCGATCCGCCCCGCGTGCCTCGACGACGAGCAGGCCGTCCCCGCCGATCCCGACATGACGGTCGCAGAGCCGGCGTGCCCATGGCTGCGGCTCGGCTGGAGCGAAGCCGGCATCCACCAGGATGAAGTCGTTGCCCAGGCCATGGGCTTTGGCGAACCGGACGTTCATCGGCCTCCCTTCTTCCGCACCGGGTCCGGCGCTGGAAAGGTTGCCAAGGCCAGGATCGGCTCGTCCGCAAGCAGCCCGGGCAGCGGTCGCCAATTGTGGCCGCCGTCGCCTGTCCAATAGATGCCGCGGTCCGTGCCGAGAAACGCCTCGGCGCCCGAGGCCGGCGCCAGCGGGAACAGCAGACGCCGCGCCTCGCGTCCCGCCAACCCCTCGCCAAGCGGCGTCCAGTTGTTGCCCAGGTCCTCGGTCCGGAACAGGCCGGCGTCGGTGGCTGCGTAGAGAAACGGCCCGAACCACGTGAGCTCGTGGACCCGGCGGCCGCGCAGCCCGGCGTGGGACCAGCGGCGGCCGCCGTCGGCGCTCCGAAACACGCCTTCGGTGCCGACCGCCACCACCATTGAGGGGTCAGCCGCGAAGAAAGCCGAGACGACGAGGGCCGTGACGGCACCGGCGGGAAGCGACGCCTTGGGGTCTGTTTCCACGCGGGCAGCGCTAGCGCCGGAGTCCGGCGAGACGAAGAGTCCCTCGGCGGTCGCGACGAACAGGAGGGGCCCCGGCCACTCGATGCGCGCCACGCGGCCGGCGGCAATCGGGATCGCCGCGAAAGTGCGCGGCGCGTCCTCCGGCGCGTACGGGTCGAGGGCCGAGCGCAGCAGCCCGCCGGGCGTGCCCAGGAACAGCATGCGGTCCGCGAGGGGATAGCGCGAGCCGAGCAGCGCCGTGCACGCTCCTGCGTCCGACACTCGCTTCCAGGTCTCGCCGAAGTCGCTCGAGTGGTACACACCGGTCTCGGCGCCCACGATCACCTGCGGTCCCACGGGCAGCAGGCATCCCACAGCCCCCATGCGTTCGAGGGGCGCGTCCATGCCGCCCCCGAGGACGCGCTGGAAGCTCGTGCCCCAGTCCCGGGACCGGAAGAGCCCTCGTGCGGTGCCGGCGAAGATGGTCAGGCTGGTCACCACCGAGGCTTCGCGCGGCGGCCCCTGCGCCACGGCCGCGCCCGCGAGGGCGGCCGCTGCGACCAGGGCCGCGGCGCGACTCACTTGGCGAAGTAGGGCTTGAGCCGCGCGCACGCCTCGAAGGGGTCCTCGGGGATCACGCGCGTCTGCCCGGTCACGGTCATGAAGTTGGTGTCCCCATTCCAGCGCGGCACCACGTGCAGATGCAGATGGCCCTCGACGCCCGCCCCCGCCGAACGCCCCAGGTTGAGGCCCACGTTGATCCCGTCGGGGCGATAGGCGCTGGCGAACACCGTCTCGACCCGCTGGGTCGTCAGCATCAGCTCGTGCAGCTCCTCGGAGTCCGCGTCCCCGAGCCGTGCCACGTGGCGGCGCGGCGAGACCATCAGGTGGCCGGCGTTGTAGGGGTATAGGTTCATCACGACGAAGCAGCGCTCGCCCACGTGCACGACGAGGCTGCGCTCCGCGCCGGCGTCTTGCAGTGCCCGGCACAGCACGCAGCCCGGCTCGGTCACGCCGCTGGTCACGTAGGCCATCCTCCACGGCGAGCGTAGGACGTCCACCTACACCTCGTAGTCGACCTCGTAGACCGGGAAGCTCGAGCGAACGCCCTTGAACTTCGCGTCTCCCGCGTAGCGTATCAGGATGCGGCGCCCGATCGACTCGTCGAAGTATTCGAGCACGGTGGAATCATCGTCATCGTCGTCCTCGCGGTGCACGAGGGGCAGGTGGGCCTCGAGCTGGACGAGGGTGTCGCGGGAGAGCGCGATGCCTTCGTTGAACAGTGTTCCGCTCTTGTCCACGACCGTCTGCAGGCCCGACGGCCGCGGCGGCGGGAACTTCGGCAGGGCGCTCTGCGGCTGCTCCTCGTCCTCCTCCACGGGCTGGCGAGCAGCGGAGGAGAGCCGTCCCGCCAGGTTCACGTTGCGTCCGATGACGGTCTGCTGGGTCGTCTCTTCGTCGGCGACGAAGCGGGCCAGGTAGACGCGCCCGTAATGGATGGCGATCCCCATCTTGTAGACGGTCTTGCCGGCCGCGCGAAGCTTCCCCAGCGTCTCCTGGCACAGGATCGCCACGCGCAGGGCGTTCAGCGGATCGAGGGGATCCACGTGCTCCGTGCCGAAGGTCACCATGATGCCGTCGCCGAGGAACTTGTCGATCGTCCCTCCGAAGCGCCGCACGTGGGGCACGAAGGCGTCGAAGACGGTGTAGAGCTCACGGGTCAGGTCGCGCTCCGAGATCTGGCCTTCGGAAGTCTTCGTGAAGCCGCGTAGGTCGAGGAACAGCACGGTGGCGTTGACCGCGTTGTTCAGGACCGTGGCCGACTCGGAGAACTCGTACACGCGGCGGTTGCGGCTGGCCGACACGTCGAGGTCCCTGTCGTCCAGCAGCACGAGGCTGTCGCGGATCGCCGAGAGCAGCTCGAAACGCTTCACGCCGCTGACCACGTCCAGGAACGCGTCCACGACCTCGGCTGGCCTGCGTCTCTGGGCTTCGGCCTGGAGCTTGGCGCAGCCCATCAGCTTGGTGCCGACGTTCCAGGCATCGCCGAACAGGTAGGTCATGACGTGGGCGTTCATCATGATCTTGACGATGCCCGGCTGCGTCGACCAGGCCTCCCTCGGCAGCAGCGGCATGTGCTGCTGAATGCGCTGGACGAGGCCGCGGTCGTTCTCCCTCGCGCGGCGCTCGGTCTCGCGCAGCAGCACCTGGTAGATCTCGAAGAACACGTCGGCGGCGATGCGATAGCGCTTGTTGGCGGCCAGGAACTGGTTGAAGTCGAAGGCCTGGATCGACGCCTCGGTGAACGCGAAGCCGTCTTCGATGATGGCCTCGATCAGGGTCGGGTTCTCGCGCGTGCCGGCGCTCGTGGCGACGTGCTCCTTCGATTCGCGCTCGAAGTCGCGGCGTGACGCCTGCTCGAGCCGCCTGTAGAACGAGGACAGCAGCGGATGCAGCGAGTACTTGAGCTTGCGGACCGCCGGGTTTCGGACCTCGAGCTCCTTGAGGATGGCCGTGGCCTCACGCGAGTGCGCGAGCCAGAACAGGTTCAGCAGGCCGAGGCGCCGGTCTGCGCGGCGCGCGGAGGCGAGGATCCGGAGCAGCGCCGCCTCGTACTCGGCCTGGTCGCGCTCCAGGTTCTGGCGCACTCGGTTCTGGGACGGGACTTCGACGCCGATCTGGGTCATCAGCGACTGCAGATGGCGCTGCAGCAGCGTCCTGAGCCGCGCGTCGGTGTGGACGAAGAACACGGCGCGCCCGCCCTCGAACTCGGCCGGGGGCAGCAGCGGAAGCGGCGATCCGAACAGCGACTCGGCCTCGGGCAGGCCGCCGGCGGCGAAGCGGGCCGAGCGAGGGTCGCCCTGGTAGAAGGCCCGCCTGGCCGGCATCAGCGCCGATTGATCAGTTCCCGGAGCTCCTTGCCGGGCTTGAAGTGCGGGACGCGCTTGGCTGGCACCACGACCCCCGCCCCCGTCTTCGGGTTCCGACCCGTGCGGCTGTCGCGCCGGCGCACGCGGAAGCTGCCGAAACCCCGGAGCTCGATCTTGTCGCCCTTCTGGAGGGCGTCCAGGATCGAGGTGAAGACCGCGTCGACGATGACCTCGCTGTGCTTGCGGGTGAGCTCGGAAACCTTCGCGACCTCGTCCACCAGCTCCGCCTTGGTCATCGTCGGCGCTACTCCTTGGCCTCCTTCGAGGCCTGGGCCGCCCGGAACACGTCTCCCAGGGTCGAGGTTCCTTCGCCTGACTTCTCGCGGTAGCTCTGGAGGTCACGGGCGACCTCGTCGTGCTTCACCGCGCGGATCGACAGGCCGATCTTGCGCTCGCCCTCGCCCACCTTGATGATCTTCATCGGGAACACGTCGCCCGGCTTGAAGTGCTCCTCGGGCCGGTCGACGCGCTTCTCGTCCAGCTCGGAGATGTGGACGAGGCCCTCGATCCCCTCGGCCAGCTCGACGAAGGCGCCGAAGTTCGTGACGCGGACGATCTTGCCCTCGACGATGTCGCCCACCTTGTGGTGGCTGAAGAACTCGTCCCAGATGTCCGTCGCGAGCTGCTTGAGGCCCAGGCTCAGGCGCTGGTTGTCGGCGTCGATGTTGAGCACCACGGCCTCGACCACGTCGCCCTTCTTGAGGATCTCCGAGGGATGCTTCACGCGCTTCGTCCAGGAGAGGTCGGAGATGTGGATCAGGCCGTCGATTCCCTCCTCCACCTCGACGAACGCGCCGAACTCGGTCAGGTTGCGGACCTTGCCCTTGATCCGCGAGCCGACGGGGTACTTCCCGGCGAGCTGCTCCCACGGGTTCGACTCGGTCTGCTTCAGGCCGAGGCTGATGCGGTGGGCCTCCTGGTCGATGCCGAGGACCACGCACTCGACCTCCTGGGCCACGTTGAGGATCTTCGAGGGATGCTTGACCTTCTTGGACCAGGACATCTCCGAGACGTGGATCAGTCCTTCGACGCCCTCCTCGAGCTCCACGAAGGCGCCGTAGTCCGTCAGGCTCACGACCTTGCCCTTGACGCGGGCTCCCACGGGGTAGCGGATCGAAGCGGTGCTCCAGGGATCGGCCTTGAGCTGCTTGTAGCCGAGGCTGACGCGCTCGCTCTCGCGGTCGAACTTGAGGACGATGACCTTCACCTCGTCGCCGACGTTGACGACCTCGCTCGGGTGGTTCACGCGCCCCCAGGACATGTCGGTGATGTGGAGCAGGCCGTCGATGCCGCCGAGGTCCACGAAGGCGCCGTACTCGGTGATGTTCTTGACCACGCCGACCAGGACCTTGCCCTCCTCGAGGGTCTCCAGCGTGTCGCGCTTGCGCTCGGCGTTCTCCTCCTCGAGGACGGCCTTGCGCGAGAGCACGATGTTGCCGCGCTTCTTGTTGACCTTGATGACGCGCATGCGCAGCTCATGGCCGCGCAGCGCGTCCAGGTTCCGGACCGGCCTCACGTCCACCTGGCTGCCGGGCAGGAACGCGCGCACGCCGATGTCCACGGCGAGCCCGCCCTTCACGCGCTCGATCACGCGGCCGGTGACGACGCGGCGCTCCTGGTAGGCGCGCTCGACGTCGTCCCAGACCTTCATCTTCTCGGCCTTCTCCTTGGAGAGGACGATGTAGCCTTCCTTGTCCTCGGTCTTCTCCAGGAGCACGTCCACGAGGTCGCCGGCCTTGACGCCGATCTGACCGTTCTCGTCGCGGAACTCATCGACGGGGATGATCCCCTCCGACTTGTACCCGACGTCGACGATCACCTCGCTGGCCGAGACTTGAAGCACGACGCCGCGAACGACTTCGCCCTCGGCGAAGTTCCTGAAGCTGACGTCGTACATGTCGAGGAGCTTCTCGAACTCCTCGGGGTCGATAGGGGCCTCTACGGCCGACTTTTCACTCTCCGACATGGGTTCGAAGCAGAACCTCCGGGCTCTTGAAAATTTTGGTCCAGGGCCGACGTGCCCCGACGGAGGCTCCGCACAGCGAGGACTAAGCCGCTGATCTTAGGTGGGTTATGGTCAGGCTGTCAAGCCGGCCCTAGGACGCGTCGCAAGGCCGCCACGAGCCCTTCGGTCGTGCTCGGCTCCGCCACGACGCGGACGTCGAGGCCGGCGGCAAGGGCGGCTTCGCGTGTCACCGGGCCGATGACGCCGGCGGCAAGGCCCCGAGCCTTGTCACCCAGGGCCGAGACGACACTCTCGACGGCGGATGGCGACGTGAACAGGGCCAGGTCGAAATGCCCCTCCGTGGCCGCCTGCAGGCCCTCGAGCGCGCCCGACGGGACCACGGTCCGGTAGGCCACCACCCTCTCGACGCGCGCTCCCGCCGCACGAAGCGCGTTCTCCAATGCGTCGCGGGCGCGGTCGGACACGGGCAGCAGGATGTGCATCCCGGCGACCCCCTCCCCGACGAGGGCCCGAGCAAGCCCGTCGGCGCGGAACTCGGCCGCGGGCTCGAGGTCGACGCTTCGACGCAGCACCTCCCCGATCGCGCGCGTGGTGGCCGGGCCAACGCTTGCGAGGCGAGGCCACTGCGCACCGTCGGGCGCGGCCTCAGCCACCGCCGCGACCGCGTTGGCGCTCGTGAAGGCGATCCAGTCGAACTCGCCCAGGCG